>NZ_JBVJGZ010000004.1:15173-144612 GCF_055587025.1 Streptomyces sp. NPDC048600
AGGGGAAGTTTGGTGGGATACAACGGGGGCGGAGGAGCGGCTCTTTGGTTTTTCCGTCTCCTGGGGCCCCCCCCCCCCCCCCCCCCCCCCCCCCCCCCCCCCCCCCCCCCCCCCCCCGTCCCGTCCTCACGTCACGTCATCCGCCGGGAGCGACCGTCTCCGGGTCGGACCGCAGCCGGCTCACGGCCAGCGCCACCGCCTCCTCCGCCGTGGCGAAGACACCGAGATCCTGGGTGATGAAGCCCCTGCCCACGCCGTACGTGCCGTCGTTGTTCGCGGTCAGGCACGGTCCGACGATGCTCAGGTGCGGGCGGGGTCCGCTCGAGAACCGCAGCACCCAGTGACTGGTGAACGGGTAGAGAGCGCGGAGGGCGGGCTCGGCGTACGCCGTCTCGACCAGGGTCTGGTACGGACCTCTCCAGGGCTGTTCCAGCTCGGCCGCCTCCTGGCGCATGCTCCGCCACTCGGACTCCGTCAGCCGCGCGGGATCGCCGTCGGGAACCTCGAAGCGGCCCGTCAGACGCACGAAGGGAGCCGCTCGCGCGATGTCCGGCAGCTCCGCCCCGTCGTACCAGGCCCGCGCGGCCCTGGCGACCTGCGCCAGGTCCTCGGTCCTCCCTTCGACGAGGGCGAGGCCCTGGTGCGACTCCTCACCGCGGACGGACCAACGCCGCTCGTACGACCACGCGCTGATCTGAAGCGGCTCGCGGTGAGGCAGCAGGCTGGGGACGCTCGCGTACATCAGCGGCTCGCGGTCCGACGCCGTGACGGGCACCGCGTCGAGGCGAGCCCCGGCCACGGCCCTCAGCGCCGAGGCGAGGCTGCCGCGGGCCGACACGTCGGGGAACAGGACGGCGGGATCAGGAGGGGTGGGCATGACAACGAATTCTGCCCGAACCGCCGTTCGCGGAGGGGTTCATCGCACAGTGCCCCGACTTCGCGTGACGACGTTCACAGGCACAGCGCACTTCGTGGACGACTGTCCAGCTAAGATGGACACCTGTCCATTAACTCTGGAAGGCGACCCCATGACGACAACCGCCGACATCCTGGTCGGGCTGGTAGCGGCGCTGCACGCGTACATCCTGGTCCTGGAGATGTTCCTGTGGGAGCGCAAGCCCGGGCGTCAACTGTCCGGCTTCGACGCGGAGATGGCCCGCGCCACCGCGCCGCTCGCCGCCAACCAGGGCCTCTACAACGGGTTTCTGGCCGCCGGCCTGGTGTGGGGTCTGATCGCGGCGGACCCGACCGGGTTCCGGGTCCAGGTCTTCTTCCTCTCCTGCGTGCTCGTCGCCGGGCTGTACGGCGGGTTCACAGCCAACCGACGGATCTTCGTCGCCCAGGCGCTGCCCGGGGCGCTCGCACTCGCGGCCGTTCTGCTGGCCGGGTGACCGGCATGCAGGCGGACCCCCGCGCCGCGCGCACCAGGGCGAGGCTGCGCCAGGCGCTGCTGGAGGAGTGCGCCGACCGGCCGCTCGCCGAGGTCAGCGTCGCCGCGCTGGTACGCCGGGCCGGCGTCGGCCGCGCCACGTTCTACGTCCACTACGCCGACCTCGAGGCACTGGCCGTCGACGCCTGCGCCGACGTCGTCCGCGAGGCCGTCGACGCGCTGCACGCGTGGCGCGGGAAGCCCGACCCCGCGGTCCCGCCGCCCGCCCTGGTCTACTTCTTCCACCGCCTGGCCCCGCACGTCGGGCTGTACCGGGAGCTGCTCGGCCCCGGGGGCGGCGGCCCGCTCGGCCGCGTGCTCCACCAGGACCTGCGGGCGCGCAGCCTCACCGAGCGCACCCTCGTCGGCGCGCCGGAGCCGGGCCTGGTCGCCTCGGCCGTGGCCGCGACCTTCGCCGGAGTCGTCGCCGACTGGCTGCACGGGCTCATCGAGGCCGCCCCCGACGAGATCGCCGTACGGGTCTGGCGGCTGCTCGTCAATCTGCACCGCACTCCCCTGCCCTGAGTCCCGCGGGCGTGCCTACGCCCCCGCGTGGACGTACGCCGCCCAGATGTGCGGCCGGTCCGGGACGCGGCGCCGCAGCTGGCGGACGGTGTCGTGCAGGGCACGCGCGACACCGGGGCCGCCGGCGGCGGTCGTACGGCGGTAGAAGTCCCGTGTCATGTGGTCCGCGTGGGTGGCGTCGATCTTCCACAGGGTGCCGACCGCCGCCGGGAAGCCCGCCAGCAGGAACGAGCTGGTGATGTGGATGGCCTCGTCCACCAGGCGTTCGGCGGTACGGGCCGTGCCGCAGGCCGCGAGGAAGGCGAGGCGCGCCGCGCGGGGGCGGACCCGGCAGATCTCCAGGACCGAGACCGGCTCACCGCTGGGCAGGTGCAGCAGGGCGCCGGAGGGCTCCGCCGGGTCCGTCGCGGCATGGCAGCCGAAGTGGGCCCAGGAGGCGTCGTGCAGCGCGGCGAGCACGGACGCGCGGGTGGCGTCCGGGCCGATCAACGGCTGCCGCGCGCCGAGGAGTCCGGCCGCGTAGTCGGCGGCCGCCGCGACACCGGGGAGGTCGTCCTCCGGCGCGGCGACCAGCAGGGCGCCGCCGTGCCCGGCGGTGTCACGCCGTCGGGCACGGGCGCGCGCGTACGTCAGGGTCTGGAGGCCGGGCGCGTACGACGACACCACGGCGTCGAGAGCGGCGCCGCAGCCGTCCTCGGCGCAGTCGGCCGCCGTGCACTCGGCCGCGTGCAGCGGCAGGGCGCTGAACGGGCCGGTCGGCACCCACCACACGCGCGGCCAGACGCCGTGACGCGGGACGGGTTCCGCCGCCCCGAGGGAGTCCAGGACGGGCCGGACGATCCGGTGCCAGGTCCACGCCAGTGTCTCGCGGACCTCCTTCCCCGCGGCGACGAGGCGGAGCGGCGAGGGGCGCTCGGTGCCCTGCGCGTTGATGGCGTCGACGGCGTCGCGCAGCCGGCGCGCCGCGTCGGTGATCTCCTCGGCCCCGGGTCCGAGACGCAGCGCGGTGACCGACTCCGGGGTGATGACGAGGGCGTGGCAGTGGCGCTTGCCGTGGTTGAGGAGGACGACGGGGCCTTCGGCTGCGAGTGCCTTGCACCCCTCGGCGGTCAGCGGCCGCAGGAAGCCTTCGAAGCCGGGCAGCGTGCGGATGCGCCGTACGAGGTCGTCGAGTTCGTTGGAGGCGCGCAGACCCGCGAGCCGGGCCCATTCGGCGGCGCCCGCGGTGGCCTCGCCGGTGTCCGGTGCGGGCCGGGAGTCCAGGCGGTCGGTCAACCGCTCGAACTCGGCGGCCAGTTCGGGGTGAGCGGAGTGCAGATCGCCGATGTCGGCGCGGGCCTCGATGCGGCGGGCCAGCAGCAGTCCGCGGCCGCGTTCCAGGAGTTCGGCGGTGCGGTCCACCTCGGGGCCCCGGACCGTGTGGTCGAGCGCGGGCAGGCCGCCGAGGTCGGCCGGCCGTCCCGCCTCCAGCGCCGCGACGGTCTCTTCCAGGACGCGCATCCGCTCGGAGACCTTCGCTGGGGCGTCGCGCAGTTCGACGGCGGACAGGACCAGTTCGACGACGGACCGGATGTCGCCCTCGAAGGTCGACAGTCCGTGCTCGGCGGACGTCTGGTCGCTGCCGCGGTCGGTGAGGCCGGCCATCGCCTCGACGGCCGCCTCGAGATGTGTCAGGGCCTGGTCGATCCGCGGCGTCCCCCGGCCGAGCGCGCCTGCCGCCGCGGCGATCTCGCCGTGGGCGCGCATCCAGACGGGCAGGGCGGGGTTGTTCCAGCCGTCGGGGGCGGGTTGTCCCGAGAGGCGGGCGCGGAGGGGTTCGAGCATCGCGGCGAACGGTCCGAAGGGGCCGGTGTCCGGCGGTGCGGGGGCGTCCGTGCCGGTGGTGCCCTGGGGCCGCGCGGGGCCGGGGTCGTCCGCGATCTCGGGGAGGCGGTCGCGGCCGACGAGGTCGGCGACCGTGCCGATCATGCCGGCCAGATCGATCGGCGACCCCTCCGGCGTCGCCTCCCGCAGGATGCCGTGCAGGCCCTGTGCCTCGGCGAGCAGTGCCCGTGACCGCTCCGGTTCGGTGGTGCGCAGGGTGGCGGCGCGCTGCATCAGGACCCGGGCGAGCGTCATCGTCACCATGGGCCGCATCGGGTGTCCGGCGGGGCACGCGGCGAACGTCCCGCGGCACTGTTCGACGACCGTGTCGTCGAGGTCGGGGCGCGGGCCGCCCGGTCCCACGGTCTCGACCAGGTCGGCGTAGGCGTCGCCCATCAGGTCGTACCAGGGCCGGTCCTGTCCGTCGGCCGGCGCGGCGCGGGTGATCTCCCGCAGCCGGTGGGCGATCCTCCGGGCCCGTTCCAGCTGGGCGGGCTCGTGGCCCAGGATGTAGTTCTGCAGGGCGTTGTGGAACTCCGTGCGTGCCGCCAGCACTTCCCGGTCGACCCCGGTCACCGCCGTGCCGTCGTACGGGACGGGCTCCCCGGGGACCGGCTGGGCGTGGCCGGGCATCGAGGCGAGCAGGGCGGCCGCCTCGCGCGCGCCCTCCGCGTCGAAGCTGCCCGCCGACAGCATGGTGAGGGCGTCGGCGAGCGTCCGGTCGTAGGCGCCGGGTGCCTCGCCGGAGTCGGAGCGGGCGTAGCGCAGGAGTTGTACGACCTCTTCGAGGACGGCGGGGTCGGGCCGTTCCGCGACGCTGGCGGACAGGGCGCTGCCCAGGGCGCCCGCCAGGTGCTGCCGCAGCTCGGGGTCGTCCTCGTCGGCGGCGTCGAGGAGCTCCCGGATGATCGCGATGTCGGAGTCGAGGTGGTCGGGGCCGTCGAGGCGGACGTCGGCCATCCTGGACAACTGGGCGAGCACTCCGCGGAGTTCGTCGGGCAGGTCGTCGTCGTGCGTGATGTCGGCGGTGACGGCGAGGGCCGCGACGGGCAGCGCGGCCTCGAACAGTCCGCGGCGCAGCAGGTCCGCCGCCGGGAAGCCGGGTGGCGCGGTGGTGAGCGTCTCCTCGGTCAGCTCCCGGCACTCCACGTCCAGCAGTCCCGCTCGGGCGGGCGCGCCGCCGCGCAGCGCCTCGGCCCTCAGCCCCGTCAGGGCGGCCAGGACGGCGACGTAGGCGGGCCGACGGGGACGGTCGGCGGGGAGGACGGCGAGGGCGGCGCGGTAGCGGCCGATGCGTTCGTCGGCGCTGTCGTCCGGCACGAATCCGGTGCTCAGGGAGAGGACTTCGAGGTCGAGGTCGATGTGCCGGCCCGCGCGGTCGGCGCGCTCCCTGTCCAGCTCGGCGAGGCGCCCGAGCAGGGGTCCGGCCCGCTCCGAGGCGTCCGGGGCAGCGCTCTCGGTCAGCGCCTCGAACTCCCGGTAGACGGCGACCATCTCACCGTGCTCGGCACTCATCTCCCCGGCCGAGGTGAGCAGTTCCGTGGCCTCCAGGGCGGCGTCGGCGTCCTCGCGCGCCTGGGCGAACGCGGCGAGGGCCCGGCCGAGGGCGACGGTGACCGCGGTGTGCGCGGGGTGGCCGGCCGGGGTGTCGGCGAGGGCCGCGCGCAGCCGTCGTACGCCGCAGGCGATCCGGCCCGCGTCCCGCTCGTCGACGCCCGCGTCGGCGATCATCGCGCCGACCCGCAGGTCGCGTTCGCCGGGCCAGGTGACGGGCTGGGCGTTCAGGCTCCGCAGGGACTCCAGTCCGTCGGCGGTCTCCGGGGTGACGATACGGTCCGGCAGGACCGCGATCAGCCGGTCGATCCGGGCGATCCCGGGGGTGCCGAGCAGCCGGGCCGAGTCCACGACCGTGCGCAGACAGGCAGCAGCGGCGGCCCGCGCCACGTCGGTGTCGAACAGGGCGGGTTCGGCGGCCAGTCGCGCGCACACCTCCCGTCCGTGGCGCGCGGCGGTGACCAGCCCGTCCGGGTCGGCCTCCGTCTGGAACCGGCTCATCCACAAGTCGTGTGCGTAGACGGCCAGTTCGACGAAGCCCACCGGGTCGTCGGCGCGTACGAAGTCGAGCGCGGTGTCCGACCAGGCGAGCGCGCGGTCCAGCGCGGGCGCCCGTTCCTCCGGTGGTCCGTTCAGCGCGACGTCGGCGTGCACCGAGCACACCAGGTGCGCGAACCGCGCCTCGTGGGACGGGTCGGCGGGGTCGAAGTTCTCCTTGAGGGGCTCGGGGAGTCCGGCCTCCTCCGGAAGGCGCGGGCACAGGAAGCCGAAGGCGGCCACACCGACACTCATGTTCTGCGCGGCCTCCGGGTCCTCGGGACCCTGGTGGCGGAACCAGAACGTCCAGAACACCGCGGCGACCGCTTCGAGGTCGACGGGGTCCTCGGGCGAGGGTGCCGCCTCCCGCAGCAGGGCGAGTGCGTCGAGCACCGCCTCCCGGTCGCGCACGGGTGCGGGATCGCCGGTGCCGTGTGCCGTGGCCAGTCGTTCGACCACGCGTTCCCGAAGCTCGGTCATCGCCTCCTACATTAGTCTGACCGGCTGTCAGTAAGCAGTGGTAATCAGGACTT
This sequence comes from Streptomyces sp. NPDC048600, assembly GCF_055587025.1. Taxonomy (NCBI): domain Bacteria; kingdom Bacillati; phylum Actinomycetota; class Actinomycetes; order Kitasatosporales; family Streptomycetaceae; genus Streptomyces; species Streptomyces sp. NPDC048600. The sequence goes on from NZ_JBVJGZ010000004.1 coordinate 21,615, forward strand.
CGAGGGAGGCCGAGGTGGCGGACGGGGCGAAGGCGCGCGGTGTGTACGAGGACGCCGTGGAATACCTGTGCCGCAACGTCGAGGAGTTGCGGCCGCTCGTTCCCCCGGCCGTCTGGGAGTCGGCCTTCCCCGCCGTACGGGACGCCGATCCGGCCGGTACCGGGTGGCGGGACGCGGTACGCGCGCTGCACGAGGCGGTGGAGTCCGCCGGGGTCCCGAACGGGCTCGGGCTGCCCGCCACCATGGGTGTCGGCGACTGGCCGGGCGCCCCCACGCCGCGGTCGGTGGGCTGGGTGTGCCCCACAGGCCGCTGCGGCCGGGTCGAACTGCGCGCAGGAGCCGCGAGCGCCACACCGGCCTGTGACCTGGCCGGAGGGCCCATGCGCCTGGTGGACGGCTGACCGCGATGGGCCTGCTGCTCGAACTCCAGAAGCGCATACCCGACGGCTGGTTCCTGCGGCGGCTGCTGCCCGCCGCGCTGTTCGTCGTCGTCGCGGTCGTCGGCGGCGGGGAACTGGGACACGCCCACTGGAACGACACGGCCCTCGCGCGCGAGCGGATCGCCGACGCCCTGCGGACGGGCGGCGGTCTGTCCGCGGACGCCTTCGCCTCGCTCGTGCTCGTCGCGGTGCCGGTGGTGGGTGCCGCGTTCGCGGTGCCCTACGTGGCGGCCGCCGTCGGGGCGCTGGCGTCCGGGGCCTGGCCGTGGTGGCTGATGCCGGTGGGCCGGCGGGTGACCGCGTGGCGCGCACGGCGCTGGGCCGAGCCGGACGTACTGGCCCGGCGGTCCGTGCGGGCCCGTGCCGACGGCCACGCGCTGCGCGCCGACCGGCTGGACGCGCGGGCCGCCCGCGCCCGGTCGGGCGGGCGCCCGCAGTCGCCGACGTGGTCCGGCGACCGCCTGCGCGTCACCGAGGAGAACGTCAGACGGGAGACCGGCGGCGACGTCGCCGGCGGCTGGACCACCCTTCTGCTCGGCGCGGCCGACCCGCCCCGCGCGGCCCTCGCCGAGGCCCGCGACGCCTACGACGCCGCCTGCGAGGCACTCGTCTGGAGCGCGGCGTTCACGGTGCTCGGCGCCTGGTGGTGGCCCGCGGCCCCCTTCGGCATCCTCCTCGGCCTGGCCTCCTGGCGCTCCCTGCGCCACGCGGTGCAGGCGCTGTGCCGCACGACAGAGGCGGCGTTCACCCTGCGCGAGACGGAGCCGCCCGCCGGGCAGACATGAGGGACGGCGGGAGCCGCACGATCCGGTGCCGTTGACACGGCAGGCTAATGCCATTAGCTTTTAGCTAACAGAGTTAGCCAATGACTGGGGGAAGCGATGACCGAGTACCTTGACGTCGACGGTGGCACGATCGCCTACGAGGTGACCGGGTCCGGCCCGCTCATCGTGCTCGCGCACGGGATGGGCGACAGCCGCGAGGCGTACCGTCGGATGATCCCGGCACTGGTGGCGGCGGGCCACCGGGTCGCGGCGGTCGATCTGCGCGGCTGCGGCGAGTCCGGCACCGACTGGCCGGCCTGGAGCCGCACCGCCATCGCCGGTGATCTGCTCGCCGTGATCCGCCACCTGGGCGGCCCGGCCGTACTCGTCGGACACTCGGTCTCCGGTGGCGCCGCCACCATCGCCGCCGCCCGGGAGCCCGAGCTGGTCACCGCGGTCGTCGAGCTGGCCCCGTTCACCCGCAAGCAGTCGATCCGCCTCGGCGACCTGCGCGTGAAGCGGTTCCGTCAGGGCATGCTGCGGCTGCTCGGCGCCGGCGTGTTCGGCAGCGTGCCGCTGTGGCGCTCGTACCTCGACGTGGCCTACCCCGGTGTGAAGCCGGCCGACTGGGCCGAGCGGCTCGACCGCATCGAGGCGCGGCTGCGCGAGCCGGGCCGGATGAAGGCCATGCAGAGCATGGGCCGCAGCGCCCCCACCGACGCCGGGGCGCAGCTCGGCAACGTCCGCTGCCCGGTCCTGGTCGTCATGGGCGCACAGGACCCCGACTGGGCCGACCCGTACGCGGAGGGCGCGGCGGTCGTCGACGCGCTGCCGTCCGGCCTCGGCCGCCTGGAGATGATCGAGGGCGCCGGGCACTACCCGCACGACCAGTTCCCGGACGAGACCGTCTCGCTGGTGCTCGCCTTCCTGCGCTCGGACGCCGCCCGTGCCTAGGGCGGGCCTGGACCCGGCGGCCGTGGTCGCGGCCGGTGCCGCGCTCGCCGACGAGGTGGGGCTCGGCAGACTGACGATGGGGCTGCTGGCCGAACGGCTGGGGGTGCGGACCCCGTCCCTGTACAAGCATGTGGCCGGTCAGGACGACCTCAACCGGCGTATCGCGGCCCTGGCGCTGGACGAGGTCGCCGACGCGGTCGGCCACGCGGTCCAGGGGTACGCGGGCCGCGACGCACTGGCCGCGGCGACGCGTGCCTTCCGGGCGTTCGTCGTGGAGCACCCGGGCCGGTACGCCGCGACGATCGGGGTGGAACCGGCGGGCCCGGACGATCCCCTCGCCGTCTCCGGCCAGAAGCTGCTGGGCGCGTTCATGGCCGTGCTGCGCGGATACGACGTCGGGGCCCCCGACGTCGACCATGCCCTGCGGATGCTGCGCAGCCTCTGCCACGGGTTCGCCACGCTGGAGGCGGCCGACGCCTTTCAGTGGAGCGCCGACGTCGACGAGAGCTTCGAGTGGCTGATCGCCTTCGCCGACCGTGGCCTGCGGGCGCTCTGACCGCCGAGCAGCCCCTTGCAAGCAGGAGGTCGTGCTCGATCTAGGATGCGAGGCGAAGATCACGACCGTAGGAACACGCGGTCGTCAGCGCCGAGTTGCGTCATCAGGGGGAGTCATGAGGAACAGAGTCCGGGCCGGCCGTATCGTCGCCGCGGCCGCGGCGGGCGTCCTGGGGGTCACACCGGCCTCGCCGGCACGGCGGAGGCCAACCCCTATGCCCCGAACGTCGGTTACGGGTACGCGAACGTCCCCGCGGCCGTGACCTGTGTGCAGCAGTTCTACAACCACTTCACCCCGAGCCCGCCGATCGCCGTGGACGGCCGCTTCGGCCCGGAGACCTACGCGGCCGTGAAGCGGCTGCAGTCCTGGGTCAACGTGAGCTACCCCGGGCAGTTCCAGCTCCAGGTCGACGGGATCTTCGGGAAGCGGTCGGGGGACGCGCTGATCAGCATCGCCCGGGGCGACCGGAGGCTCGCGGAGCACTACGTCTCGCAGTGCGCGTACGCCCTTCCCACCACGCGGAACCTCTGACCTCCGCCCGGGCGCCTCACCCCTCCAGCAGCAGCCGTCCGCGCGGCGTCAGCCGGTGGATCACATGGAGCCCCGCGCGTTCGCTCGTGACGAGCCCCGCGTTCCTCAGGACGGTCAGATGGCCGCTGACCGAGGAGGGCGGCAGAGCCAGGCGCGCGGCGACGTCACCGGTGGTGCGGATGGCCGCGAGGGCCGACAGCACTCGTGCCCGGTTCGCGCCCAGCAGCGCGGCCAGGGCCGCCTCCTGGCGCGGGTGGTGGTCCTGGTCGTGGGGGTGGAGGGGATAGACCACGACGGGTGGCAGCTCGGGGTCGGCGATGGCCACGGGCGTGGTGTGGCAGAAGAAGGACGGGATCAGGCGCAGGCCGCGGCCCTTCGGATGGATGCTGCGGTCCATAGGGTACGGGGCGCTGAGGACGGGGTCCTGCCACACGAAGGGCGCCAGGGACGCGAGCAGCGCGCCGATTCCGCCTTCCAGCGCTTCCGTCCGTCGCGCGTGATGGCCGGCGACGGTGGCCTCGACCTCGCTCCAGTCGGGCACGAGCAGCCGGTCGTGGAACTGTCCGAGGGCGTGCGCGACGTCGTCGAGCAGGGCGCGGTCGCCGTCGGCCAGGCGGCGGGTCCAGGCCGGCAGCGGCCGGTGCCGGGACGCCTCGCGCAGTTCGCGGGCGAGCCTGGCCCGCGGGGTCTCCCGCAGCACGCGCAGGCCCGCCGTCATACCCTCCTCCGACTCGACGGGCGTGAGGAAGTCGGGCCAGTACGAGGCGTCGGCCGGGGCGAGGTCGGTGAGCAGACGGCAGGTGCCGCGCAGATCCTCGTCCTGCAGACGCCTGCGCGCGCCGCGACGCCACAGGCGCAGCCGGGCGGGCAGCCGGTGGGGCGGTGTGGTCAGCACGTGCAGGCCGAGGATCGCCTCCCACATCGGGTCCGGGGAGCGCGCGAACCGCAGATGGCGGAAGTCGGCGTCACTGAGGTGGATGCGCAGGGTCCCGGGCATGCCCGCGATGAAACAACGTCCCCGCGTGGCACGGAAGTCCCCCGTCCGGGGTTTCGCGCCCGTCCGGTGGCCTGGGGTTTTCGGCGGAGCCGGAAAGCCGTCCCCGTACGGTCATGAACATGCCCATACGATCCGTCCGACGCGCTCACCCCGCGCGTGCGCCCGCCCCCCACCACCGGTGCCGACCGCACCTCCTGCCGAAGGAGTCCGCGCCATGTTCCTCAGACGCCTCCTGTCCGTACTCGTCGCCGGCGTCGTCGGCGCGACCGGGCTGATCGGCCTGGCCGCCGCCCCCGCCCAGGCCGCACCGACGTTCAAGGCCCCCTACCCCTGCGGGCAGCAGTGGACGTACAGCCACCATTCCGCGGAGGTTCGCCAGGCCCTGGACTTCGTGCGCTCGGACGGCGGCTCCACCGCGGGCACGCCCGTACTGGCCTCGGCCTCCGGGACCGCGTACCGCTACTACGAGGCGGGCGGCGCGGGGAACTACGTGGTCGTCGACCACGGTGGCGGCTGGAAGACCTACTACTTCCATCTGTCGGCCTTCTCCGTCAGCCACGGCCAGGGTGTCTCCCAGGGCCAGCGGATCGGCACCACCGGCTCCACCGGCAACAGCTCCGGCGCCCACATCCACTACGAGCAGCTCTACAACGGCGTGGGCCAGACGATCCGCATCAACGGCGTCTCCCTGGCGCCCTATCCCGGCTCCTACCACCAGAAGTACCTGACGAGCGACAACGGTTGCTCCGGCGGCACGGCCAAGTACTGGGTCGACACCTTCGCCAACGCCCCCGGCTACGCCTCCGCGACCGGCACCACCCAGACGGGCACGCTCTACGCGGGCACCAACTATGTCTTCTGCAAGGTCTGGGGCCGTGAGATCCGGGACGCCTCCGGCAACTACAACCACTGGTGGCTGCGCACCGACCTCGACGTCGGCCCGGCGAACCAGTACGTCTCCGCGTACTACCTCTCCCGCTGGGGCAACGACGAGGCACGCGACAACAGCGGGACCGTCATCCCCGACTGCTGACGCCACGGCGGCCGGTACACCCGGGTCGCGCCCGGCGACCCGGGGACCGGCCCCGACGGCCGTGCCCTCGCACACTCCCGTCAGGGCACCCCGCGCCGTCAGTCGCCGCCTCCGCCGCCTCCGCCGTCACCTCCGCCTCCGTCGCCTCCACCGCCGTCGCCCCCGCCGGAGTCACCGCCGTCACCGCCGTCGGAGCCCCAGCCGTCCCCGCCTCCGGACTCGTTGTCCTCGCTGCCGCTGCCGAGGTTGCTGAACCAGGGCCGGTCCCACCAGATGTCGACCGCGACCGGCTCACCCGACTGCGACCGGCGCCTTGCCGCGCGGAAGCGGGCCGCGCCCGTGGTGTCGCCGAGCCCGAAGGCGACCGAGAACACCTGCGCCATCACGGCGTCCAGCGGGTCGGAACCGGCGTACTCCACCGGGGCCAGCGGCAGCAGGACCGTGCCCGGCGCGACCTGCTGTCCCCGCGGCGGACGGGACAGCAGGGCGACGGGCCGGCCGTCGCGCAGCAGCCATGAACTCTTCGCGTTCTCCCGGCGCAGCAGCCAGTGCCGTCCCGGCAGCCGTATCTCCGCGCTGCTGCGGGACTTGCGCAGCTTCTTCGTCAGGGTGAGCCGGGCCTCCTGGTCCCCGACGGTCACCCGCAGTCCCTTCGTCGCGTCGTAGGCCGCCGCATGGAAGCCGTAGGGCGCCCTGATCCGTACGACGGGAGCCTGCGGTCCCCATACGTCGACGCGCACCAGGTTCCGGTCCACCGCGACGGCCACCGCCCCGGCGGGGCCGGGTGCGTACCGCCGCGCGATCCACAGCGGTACGCCCTCGGTGCCGGCGCGGGCCGCCTGGGCGGCGACCTGTTCCGGACCGCCGCACAACCGCACGGCCAACTCCCCCAGTTCGCGGGCGAACGCGGCGGCCTGCCGCACCCGTACCGGCCTGGAGGTGCCGGTGGCGCGGGTCACCGGGACGACGCCCGGTCCCTCCGGCAGCCGCTCCAGGGGCCGTTCGGTCCCGCCTCCGCCCAGCCAGTGGCCGCGCAGGTACGCGTCGGCCATGGCCATCAGGTTGAGTTCGGTCGGCGGCGTGGTCCTGAACCCTCTGCGCAGTCCGCCGTCGGTCAGCTCCACGGTCCGCGCCAGCGGGTTCCACGACCGCTCGCCGTACAGCACCTCGCTCACATCTGCCCCCGTTTCCTGTGGCTCGCTCATGTTCTCGGGCCATGGTGCCTGTGAACGGCCCGTCGGGGCACGGCGGATATCGCGGGACCGGGCCGCCGCCCGTCCGCCGACGTGCCCTGGGGGACGCTCTCGCGCGGGGTGCGCGCCGGGACTACCCGGACACCAGCAGTCGGGTCCGGAAGTGCTCCAGCACCTGGTCGAGGGCCTTGCGGGTGGGCTGGCCGGGCTCGTCGACGAGATGCTCGGTCAGCACGGAGTGCGGGGGCATCAGTCCGTCGGGGTTCGCGGCGCTGTCGTCGAGTTCGACCCCGACGAAGGCCTCGCCGAGTTTCTCCCGCAGCATCGCGAAACGCTCGCCGGGGGCCAGCCGGTCGCCCCGGAAACGCAGCCCGAGCACGGTCAGACCCGCCTCGCAGCGCCGCTGCACCGTGCGCAGGTCGGCGTCCGAGATGTCGAGGGAACGGCGGTTGCGGTCCGTCACGGCGAACGGCAGGGACGGCTGGCAGAGCACCGGCGCGAGCAGGCGTTCGTCGGTGGCCATGGCGAGGGCGTAGCCGCCGGTGAAGCACATGCCGACGGCGCCGACGCCGGGTCCGCCGCAGCGCTCGTGCTCCCGCACCGCGAGGGCGCGCAGCCAGGTGACGACGGGTGAGGTGCGGCCGGCCGCGAGGACGGTGAACTCCCGGCTGACGCAGACCCGGGCGAGGGCGCGCGCTCCCGTCACGGCGGCGCCGGTCCATCCGTGGGCCGCCGGATCGGGGTCCCGTCCGGCGACGCCGAACAGATCGGGCAGGACCACCGTGCAGCCCAGTTCGCGCACTTCGCGGGCGAACCGGGCCACCTTCGGGGTGATGCCCGGTATCTCGGCCATGACGATCACGGCCGGGCCCTGCCCGGAACGCAGCACTCTGTGCGAGCGGCCCCCGTGCGTGAAGTGTTCCCGCGTGAAGTCGGCCAGCGCGTCGTCGGCCACGCGTCCCCCTGAAGTCGGCACCGCTCCCTGACAGCGGGCCGCATCCTACTGGCAAGTAGCCTGGCGCGCACCGCCCCCTGGCCAGGCCGTCGGCGGGGTGGCCGTCGCAGCGCTCAGCGGCCGGGCCGGGCGAGGGCGAGCAGCCGGTCCGCGTGCCGTGCACCGCTCTCGGCGGCGATCTCGTCGAGCGTCTGCGCGTCCCGCACGGGAGCCAGGCGTACGGCGTCCCCGTCCAGGGTGTAGCCGTGCACGGCCGGGCGGGGCAGGCTGTTGTACGCCCAGGGCGTGGAGAAGTAGTACGCGCCCGTGTCGTACAGGACGACCCAGTCGCCCTCGGTGAGCAGGGGCAGTTCGCGGCCCTCGGCCACCATGTCGCCGGCGAAGCAGCAGGGTCCGGCGATGTCCTGGGGCTCGGCCGGTCCGGTCCGTGGCCGCCCCTGGGGGTCGAAGGCGCCGACGCGCAGCGGCCAGGCGCCCGGCATCAGGACGGTGCGGGTCGCGGTCTGCGCTCCCGCGTGGGTCACGGCGATACGCCGTCCTCCGGCCTGCTTGGCGTACTCGACGCGGGCCGCGATGAAACCGTTCTTGGCCAGCAGCGACCGGCCGAACTCGGTCACCAGCGCGTAGTGCCCCGCGAACAGGCCGGGCGCCGCGGCCCGCAGGGTGCGTGCGTGGTCGTCGAAGGTGGGGCGCACCTCGTCGTCGTCGAAGTTGACGGGCAGTCCGCCGCCGATGTCGAGGCTGGTGATCTGCCGCCTGCCGACCACCGCGTTGATCTCCTCCGCGAGGCGGTACGTCTCCGCGATGCCCTCGGCGATGAGTTCGAGCGGGCAGCCCTGGGAGCCGACGTGGGCGTGCAGCCGGGTCAGCCAGGGCCGCCGGACGAAGGCGTCGACGACCCGCTCGCGGCCGCCGGGGTCGCGCAGCGCCACGCCGAACTTCGAGGTCGCGGTGGCGGTGCTCATCGCGCCGATGGTGCCGCCGCCGACCTGCGGGTTGACGCGCAGTCCGACGACGGACGCGCAGCCGGCGGGCCGCAGGGCGTCGATACGGGTGAGTTCGTCGAGGCTGTCGGCGTTGAGGGCGACCCCCAGAGCGAGTGCCTCGGCGATCTCCTCGTGGGTCTTGGCGGGTGAGTCGAGGACGATGCGGGACGGCGGGAATCCGGCGTCCCGGGCCAGCCGCAGCTCGCCGGGGCTGGCCACCTCGCAGCCCATGCCCAGCCCGGCGAGGAGTCGCAGCACCGGGACGAGGGAGGCGGCCTTGGCGGCGAAGGTGTGCAGCACGTCCGGGACGGCGTCGAAGGCGGCGTGCAGGGAGGCCACCGACGTCTCGATCCCGTCGGTGTCGAGGAAACCGGCGACGGGTTGCCGCGGGCCGAGCAGGCCGTGGTCGAGGGCGTGGCGCAGGACGCTGCCGGCGCGCCCCGCACTGCGGGCGGCAGACCGCGGGCCGAGGAGCGCGGAGGTGTCGGGAAGCGGGCTGAGGTGCGCGGGGGCGTCGGAACGCGTGGTCACGGGTGGCCCTTCGTCGGTGTCGAGGGAGTGACACGAGGGTCGTCCGCCGGGCCCGCGCCCGTCTTCGTGAGGCAGGACAAAGGATCGGGGATTCCTTGTCCCCCGCTCCGAATACCGCAACAAGGAGGGCGAAAGCAGCCAAAGGAGTCACCGACGCCTCAGAGCCGCTCCAGCCCCTCACGGGGTCGGCGGGTCCGTCTCCGCCAGGCGGACGGCGAGCGTGACGACGAGCCGTGTGTCGGGGTCGTCGAGGTCGATGCCGAAGCGTTCACGGACCCGGCGCAGCCGGTAGCGCAGGGTGTTGGGGTGCAGGACGAGTCGCCGCGCGGCACGGGACATGTCGCCCGCGGCGTCGAGGTACGCGGTGAGCGAGCGCACCAGGTCGCCTCCGGCGGCGAGGTCGGCTGCGACCATGTCGTGGACGGGCCCGCCGTGGCGATCCCAGAGCGGCCGGATCGCGTCGAGCACCCGCAGGACGGCCACGGTGGAGGACAGGTCTCCCGGACCGGCGTGCCGAACGGGCCCCTGCCGGTCGTCGGGCCCTCGGCGGTCCACGGACCCGCGCGGGTCCGCCGTGGCCACCGTGGCCGCCGGTGCCCCAGGGTGGCCGGGCCCGGGGGCGCGGGCCTCCCGTTCCCGCAGGGCCCGCACGACGAGCAGTGCCTCCTCGTAGGAGTCGGCGGCGCCGGACGGCGTGGCGGCCGGTGACCCGGCACCGGCCCACACGGCCGGGGCGTCGGGCATGTCGGCGGCGAGGGAGGCGAGCTCGCGCGCGAGGTTCGGCGCGTCCCGCTCATCGCCGTCCGGGACCGGCAGCAGTACGGTCAGCCGGTCGCTCTCGCGCCAGACCCGCGCGGTGGCGCGGTACGCGGAGGCCTGGAGCGCGAGGGCCCGGAGGCTGCGTTCGGCGATGGGTCCCGAGGTACGGTCCCGTTCGGCCACGACGACGGCGCAGGGCACGCCGGGGTCCAGCTCCAGCGACCACATGTGGGAGTGGTGGTCGCCCTCGCCGAGCAGCAGGCCCCGCAGGGCGTGGGCCTGACGCCGTCGGCCGGTGCTGCCGCGCAGCCGGTGCTGGAGCAGATAGGGCGCCGCGACCTCGGCCGCCCGCCGCAGGGCCTGCGCCGCGTCCGGGGACAGCCGGTCGCCGTCCGCGGCGGCCCAGATGGACCCGAGGACCTCGCCGCCGCTGCGGATGGCGACGACCAGCCGCTCGGGATCGTCCCCGTCGGCCGCGCGGTGGATGACGTCGTGGGAGGTCCACAGGGTGCGCAGCAGTCCGCTGCGGCGCAGTTCGGCGACCCGCCACTCGGGGACCCGGCCGCCCAGGATCGTCGACAGCCGCAGCCCGTCGGCGTCGGCGCTGGTCGCGGAGTGCGCCAGTACGCGGAACTGGGTGTCCTCCACGGTGATCGACGCCCGACAGGCGCGGGCGGCCATCGAGGCGAGCATGCCGAGGCCGCCGCCCGCGGCGCCCCGGGCCAGGCTGTCCCGGCTGCCGACCGCGCCGAGGGCGAGCGCGAACCGCACCAGTTCCAGGGTGTCGCCCCACTCGGCCCACCGGGCGCGCGACAGCAGGGCGATCCCGGCCCGCCGAGCGGCATCGAGGACCGGGGCGGAGGCGCCGTCCTCGCCACCGTCGCCGCTGTCGCCCAGGACGACCGCGACAGCGCCCCGTCGCGCCGCCTCCCGCACGACGTCCGCGGCGCGTACGTCGTCCGGCCGCGCCCCCACGGCGAGCACCATGTGCCCGTCGTACGGCCCCGCCGAGTCCTCCACGCCGATGATCACGCCCCGCACGACGACGTCGTCCTGCCCGGCCGGGGCCAGCAGGAGCCGCAGCACGCCGTCCTCGTCCTGGGCCAGGACCTCGCGCAGGGTCGTACCGGACGGCACCTCGTCGCCGAGGTCCTCCCCGGGTCGTCCGGCGGTCACGGCCGGTGGGTGCGGGCGGGGGCGAGTGGATGCATCGGGCCAGGATACGAGGGGTGCGCGGGCCCGGTCCCGACGGCCGAGGGGCCGAGCACGACCGGCGTCGGGTGTGGAACCAGGTCCTGTCGTCGAACTCCCGCCGTCGCCCGGAGGGCGGCCCTGCGGCGTCAGGTGCGTGCTCTGGGGGTCCCCTCTGGGGGAGTGCCGGGTGCAAGCCCTCGTACCGGACGTACTCGGGCTTGTGCCCGGTGCGGCGAGTGGGGGCACCTCCCACGAAGTGGGGGAGCGTGCAGGGCGTCGCGGGGCAGGCGGGAGTTCGACGACAGGGCCTAGGGCTCGGCCCGGGCAGTGTCGGCGCCGCGCTACTTCCGCGAGCGCGACGCTTTGGACGGCGGCCGGGCTTCGGCCAGGCGCCCCAGCTCTCCGTCGGCCTCCTCGGCGCGCCCCCGGGCCTTGCGGACCCGGTGCGCCAGGGCCGTCGCGTGCTCGCGCGCCCGCCGCTCGGCCGTCCGCGCCTGGCTCTGCTCCTCCTCGACCCGACGCAGCTCGTCCGTCAGCTCACGCCCGCGGTGCCCGAGCAGCTCGGCGCGGCGGCCGGCCTCGCGGGCCTCGTCGGTGGCCCGGGACGTCTCGTCCTCCAGGGCTCGCAGGGCGTCCGCGGCGGCCTCGGCCTCCCGGCGCGCGCGAGCCAGGTTCCGGCGGCGCTCCGCGTCGGCCTTCCTGGCCTGGTCGGCCGACTGGCCCGGACCGGATCCCGGGCCGGCTCCCGGACCCGATCCCGGGCCGGCTCCGGGCTTCGAGCCCCGTCCGGCCGTCGGGCCCTTGCGCGGGGCGGCCTGCGCGGGGCGCGCGGCGGCGGCGGCCGGGGTGCGGGCGGCGCCGGGTGCCGGGGTGGGGAGGTGACCGGTGGGGACGAGCGGCCGGACCAGGTTGCCGGAGGCCCACTGCTCGGCGGCCTCCGGGTCGGCGAGGACCGCGCGCAGGGTGTTCTCGATCTCCCGCTGGGCGTCCTCGCTGATCGGGTGCCCGGCCTGGGCGGCCAGCCTGCGCGCCTGCCCCGCCAGCACCCCGATCAGGGCGTACTGGCGGCGGCCGAGCTCACGCAGCCGGCGGCCGTCGAGCGAGCGGTGGGCCTCGCGCAGCCCCTCCCCCAGCCGCAGCAGGGGTTCCACCTGCTCGGGCTCCTGGCGGACGAGGAGATTGCTCGCCCAGGCGGAGAGGCTGGGGCGGCGCAGTTGGCCGATCCGCTGGGCCAGGGGCCGGTCACCCGCGCGCCGGGCGTCTCCCGCGTGGGCGTCACGGGCGGCGGTGAATTCCTCCGGCCGCAGCCCGTACAGCTCACGGACGACGGTGTCGTAGTCCATGCGGATTCCCGCCTTTCCCGCCGGACGGCTGGATCCCATTGTCCTCCGCACGGCCGCGGGCGGCTCGCGCGGAGGACTCCCCGTGCCGCCGTCGCTGCTCCCCGGCCCGCTCCTCGATCGCCGCCGGCCGCCGTTGCGCGGCGCGGAGGCGCTCGATGTCGAGCTTGACGCCGCGGTCGAAGCGGTGGACGCCGTTCTGTCCCTGGGAGACGTCCGTCGGCTGGGTGTAGCAGTCGAACATGTTCGGGTCGTCCGGCAGGACCGCCGTGAGTCCGGCGAACCGCGCGTGGAAAATCCTCGTCATCGGCGGCCGGGACTCCGCGGTGCTGGGCACGGCCGAGGCCCGCACGCGCGGCTTCCGTGCCGCCCTCGCGCGGGCGGGCCTCGCCTACGATCCGGCCGCCGTGGTTCCGTCGCCTCGTTCCGCATGCCCGACGGCGCTCTGGCCGTGCACCGCGCGCTCGACTCGGGTGTACGGCCCGACGCGCTGCTGTGCCTCAACGACCAGCTCGCCCTCGGCGCGCTGCGGGCGCTGCACGAGCGGGGTGTCCGGGTTCCCGACGAGGTCGCGGTCATCGGCTTCGACGACGTCGAGGGCGGGCGGTACAGCGTTCCGACGCTGAGCACGGTCGCGCCCGACAAGGCCGCGGTGGCGAAGGTCGCGGTTGAGCTGCTGCGCTTGCGTATGGACGAGGCGGCGGAGGAGGAGGTGGTCGTGGAGCACGCTCCTCGGGACCTGGTGGTGGGGCACCGGCTTATGCTGCGCGAGAGCACGGAGGGGGTTGCGGGGGCCTGACCGTGGCCCACCGTTACGCTCCGCTGGGTGCGGGTGGTGTGTGGCTGGGCGCGCAGTTGCCCGCGGGGCTCGTTCGTCCTTCGGGTGCGGGTTGTACGTGGCTGATCGCGCAGTTCCCCGCGCCCCTTCAAGGCGGCGTCACCACGCCTCGTCGCGACGAGCTGGGCAACCTCCCGCGCCTCGGCCCGCCCCACCGCGGGCATGCGTGCCGCCTGGGGCGGCACGGGTGGGTGCGGCGGCGCCTCGCCGACGCCGAGCTGCGCGACCGCCCTCACCTCGGGGCGCCGAGAGCCCCTGGTTGACGCGTAGGGGCTCGTGACATTATCGCTACTCGACAGTAGCTTGGGTTTCCGGTCGGGAGGCAGCGTCGTGGGCCGTGTGTTCAGCGTGAGCGACAGCATCGTCATAGACGTACCGCCCTCGGTGGCGTACCGGGCGGTCAGCCGTCCAGGGGACATGGGCCGTTGGAGCCCGGAGAACCTGGGGACGGCCGGGGAGCAGACAGAGGGTCCGGCCACGCCGGGGACCAGCTTCGTGGGGCGGAACAAGCGGGGACGGTTCCGCTGGGTGACCAGGTGCACGGTCACCGCCGCGGACCCGGGCCGGACGTTCGCCTTCAGGGTGCACGAGATCGGGATCAGCCGCCCGCGCCTGCGCGGCCCGATCGCCACCTGGGAGTACCGCTTCGAGCCCGCCGGCGACGGCACCCGCGTGACGGAGACCTGGACGGACGACCGCCGCCGCTGGCCGACGTTCGTGGCGAACGCCTTCGACCGGGTCGCCACGAAGGGCCACACCTTCGCCGACTTCCAGGCCCGCAACATCGCCAGGACCCTGCGCAATCTCAAGCGAGAGCTGGAGCGGGAGCAGGAGCAGGAGAGCGTCTAGGAGGTCGCTTTCGTGCCGCTCTCCGCCTCCTGGGCGGCCGGGCCGGTCGCGTAGGCGGGCGGAGGTGCGATCGCCCGCACGTCCGCCCCTTCGCCGACCCACAGCCCGATGAACAGCGCGCCGACCGCCTCCAGGAGTCCCGCCCGCCCGAGGCCGCCGACAGCCCACGTCCCGCACCGGCTGCCGCACCCGCGCGAGAGTCGAGGCGTCGTCCCCGCACACCGGCACCGTCGGCGGACGCCCGCCGAAGCCCGGTGGCCGCATCCGCCACACGTCCTCGTGGCAGAGGTCGAACGCCTTCACGACGTGAACTCCCGTTGCCGCCGAGGCCAGTTGCCGCGCGGCCGAGGGGCCGCCCTCCGCCAGGAGCCGGAAGCCCGGGCCGACCGGGTCGGAGCAATCGATCAGCCCGTCGGCGCCTGGGCGTTCGAGCACGGCGACGAGGTCATGGCGGCCCAGGAGGCGGTCGGCGCCACCGGCCCTTCCACCGCCCCCTCCGCCGATCCTTCCCCCGTGCGTCAGCCGGTCGCGGGCCGGCCCGTCAACGGGCCGGTGCGTCGGCCGACCGGCCCGTCGTGGGGCCCGGGCCGTCGCCGGACCCGGCCGCGAGCACCGATTCCCCCACGGCGGTACGGGCGTACAGCACGACGCGTCCGGCCCGGTGCGCCGTGACGAAACCTGCGTCGCGCAGCGCGGTCAGGTTCTGCGAGACCCCCGCCATGGAGATACCGGTGCGCCAGGCCAGTTCCGTCGTGGTGGACGGCGTGTCGAGTTCGGCGAGGAGCCGGGCGCGCGACCGCCCGAGAACAGCGGCGAGCGCGGCGCCGCCGGTGACGGTACGGCGCTCCCACAGCGTGCCGACGCCTCGCGCCCGGTAGGCGAGCTGGGGCGGATCCGGCGGCGAGACCCGGGTCGACAGCCCCCGTCCCTTGAAGGCGCAGGGGACCAGCAGCAGCCCCGGCCCCGCCGTTTCCCGCGACAGAGTCCGTCGGCGACGCACCACGCGCAGCACGTTGTCGTCCCAACTGGCCAGCGGGTGCAGCTCGTTCAGCAGATGTCCGGCACCGTGCCCGGCGACCTGACGGGCCCGGTGGAGGATGTCGGCGTCGAGCACCGCGCGGATGCGCGACCAGTAGGGGGCGAGGGCCAGTTCCCAGTAGGTCTCGACCTCTGCCGCGAGCCGCGGCAGCCGGGCCTCCGGGTCCGTGTGCAGCGCCCGCGCCCGGGGGCCGAGGGCGCCCTGGTGGCGGGCGAGATGACCGAGGTCGCGGCGGACCCGGTCGGCGGGCGCGGCGAGGATCGTGGCCAGCTCCTCCGCCAGGTCCGGATTCGGCCCGCCGGGAGCGGGGTTGAGGAAGTCGGGAGCGTAGCCGGTGGGCGGGATCAGCTCGGCCAGCCATCCCTGGTGCAGGCCCGCGGCGGTGAACCGGGGCCGCACCTGCTCCAGCCAGCGCCGGTGCAGGGGATCCTCGGCGCCCGAGACCAGCAGACGGAAGCTCGTGCCCACCTGCCACATCGGGGAGACGGCGAACCGCGTCCGTGCCAGGTCCGCGACCGAGAACTCCAGCTCCGCCGGCACAGCCGCCTCCGGGATTCATGTATGCCTGAATCGATGGCGGCCACCCTAGCGTGCGGAGATCATCCGGCCATGACCTCTGAGACGATCACCGCCGCGGCCTCGGGAACCTGGACACTGGGAGACCGCACGGTCAACCGGATCGGCTTCGGGGCGATGCGTCTGCCGCAGACCGGCAGCGCGCTCGTCGCCGACGCCGTGCCGCGCGACCGGGAGCAGGCCGTGCGTGTCCTGCGCCGCGCGGTCGAACTGGGCGTGAACCACATCGACACCGCCGCCTTCTACTTCTCGCCGCTGCGCTCGGCCAACGAACTCATCAACCGGGCCCTCGCCCCGTACCCGGACGACCTCGTGATCGCCACCAAGGTGGGCCAGCCGCGCGACCCGTCGGGGGCCTGGCTGCCGCACGCGGGTCCGGAGCAGCTGCGCGGACTGGTCGAGGAGAATCTGCGGCAGCTCGGCCGCGACCATCTGGACGTGGTGAACCTGCGGATCGTCGGGACCGGTTCGATCGCCGAACGTTTCGGTGTGCTGGCCGAGTTGCGCCGGGCGGGCCTCGTGCGTCATCTGGGCCTGTCCAACGTCCACCCGCACCATCTCGACGAGGCCCGGGCCATCGCGCCGGTGGTGTGCGTGCAGAACATGTACGGGCTCGGGGTACGTCCGGACCAGGACGCGTTCGTCCGCACGTGCGGTGCGCAAGGGGTCGCGTTCGTGCCGTTCTACGCCATCGCCGCCACGGGCCGGCAGGCCGGGGCGGTCGGCGCCGAGCATCCCGAGGTGCTCGCCGTCGCCCGGGGGCGCGGTGTCGCTCCCGCGCAGGTGCGGATCGCCTGGACGCTGCACCGCGGCCCGCATGTGCTGGCCATCCCCGGTACCGGCGATCCCGCCCATCTGGAGGACAACGTGGCTGCGGGAAGCCTTCGCCTGTCGGACGAGGAGCTGGCCCTGCTCGACTCCGCCCACGGGACTCCCGGCTGACGGGGCGTCGGCCGTCCCGCACCCCCACCCGCATTGACATGTTCACCGCTAAACAGGACGCTGCCCCTCGACATGTTCCATCGATGTAAAGCGTCGACGGAAAGCACGCCCGACGGCCGACCACCGGGAGCGAGCATGAAGCGTGAACCACGCGTGGGCGGGGCGGCGGCCCTGGCGCTGTCCCTGCTGCCGGCGCTGCTGACGGCCCTGTCGACGGCGGACACCGCCGAGGCCGGCCAGCAGTCCCTGCGGGGCGCGGACCCCAGCGTGCTGCGGGTGGGCGGCACGTATGTGTCGGTGCAGTCGACCGGTGGCGGCGTCGCCGTACGAGTGGCTTCCTCGACTGCCGGACTCGCCACCGCGCCCGCCCGCCCGGTGTGGTCGGACAGCCGGGGCCTGGGCGAGGTGTGGGCACCTGAGATCGTGCGCGACGGCGGCCGCTACCACGTCTACTTCACGGCGGGCCGCGGCGCAGCCCACCGGATGTACGTGATCAGCTCGGCGAACCCGGACAGCGGATACACCGCCGAGACCAGGCTCGCCCTCCCCGACGACAAGTGGGCCATCGACGGCACCCTGTTCACCTTCGGCGGGCAGCGCTGGTTCGTCTGGTCGGGCTGGGCCGGCGACACCAACGTCGAACAGAACCTCTACGTCGCCCGGATGAGCAGCCCCACCACCGCGACAGGGCCGAGGTACGTCATCTCGCAGCCGCGCGAGAGCTGGGAGCGGATCGTCGGCAACCCGTACATCAACGAGGCACCCGAGGCGATCAAGGACCCCGACGGGCAGCTGCACATCGTCTACTCGGCCAACGGCAGCTGGAGCGACCGGTACTGCCTCGCCGATCTGCGGCTGCGGGCGGGCGGCGACCCGACGTACGTATGGGACTGGTACAAGTCGAACGGCTGTCTGTTCGGCTCCCACCGGGCGACCATGATGAGCGGCTGGGACCCGACGCTGAACGTCGACGGGCCCGGCCACCACAGCTTCGTGCTGCTCGACGGCGACATCGCCACCAGCCCGCCCGCCGGGCCGACCTTCCCGCTGATGTTCCACGCCGTGCCGAAGGGGACGCCGTACTCCTGGGCGAACCGGTACTGGTACACCGGCACCTTCTGCTGGTGGGGCGGCACCACCTACCGGCGCGCCGACGTCCCCGGCCCGGTCACGAACACCGGCTGGAGCCTCAAGTTCTTCGAGTGAGCGGGCCGGTGCGCGGCGAGGGGACCGCCGTGCTCCCCCGGACGATCAGCTGGGTGGCGAGTTCGAGGCGCAGCTGGTCGGCCGGTTCGCCGTCGATGATGCGCAGCAAGGTGTTGGCCGCCATGGAGGCCATGTCCAGCAGGGGCTGGCGGACCGTGGTGAGCGGCGGATGGGTCCAGCGGGCCACCGGAAGGTCGTCGAAGCCGACCAGGCTGATGTCGTCCGGGATGGCCCAGCCGCGCGAGCGCAGGGCCTCGAAGGCGCCGAGCGCCTGGAGGTCGCTGGCGGCGAACACCGCCGTGGGCGGCTCCTGTCCGGCGGCCTCCGCCTCGTCGAGGAGACGGTCCATCTGCTCCCGGCCGGACACGTCGTTGAACTCGCCGTGCGGCACCCAGCCGCCGGGCACGGGGAGTTCGGCCGCCTCCATGGTGGCGCGGAAGCCGTCCGCGCGGGCCCTGCTGCACAACACCTGCCGGGGTCCGGCGAGATGGGCGATGCGGGTGTGGCCCAGCCCGATGAGGTACTCGGTGGCGCTGACGGCACCCGCCCAGTTGGTGGCCCCGACGGTGGGGACCAGCGCGTCGACGTTGCCGACGGGGTCGACCAGGACGAAGGGCACGTCCAGCGCCGCGAGCCGCTTGCGCTGCTGGGCGGTGAGGTCGGAGACGACGAGGATGGCGCCGTCGCTGCGGCGGGCGGCGAGCTGGTCGATCCATTCGCGGGTGTCGGCGCTGCGTCCGTGCACGGCCGACAGGACCATGCTGGCGCCCGCCTGGTGCAGCACCTCGTCGACCCCGCGGATGATCTCCACCGACCAGAGGCTGTCCAGTTCGTTGAGGACCAGGTCGACCACGGCTCCCCGGCGACGGCTCGGCCGGCGCTGGTAGCCGAGGCGGTCCATCACGGCCTCCACGCGCTCCTTGGTCTCGGTGGAGACGTCGGCGCGGGCGTTGAGGACCTTGGAGACGGTGGACACGGACACGCCGGCCTCGGACGCGATCATGTTCAGGGTGACCCTGCCCGTGCCGTCGGGCCTGTCCGCTGTCATCCGAGGTGTCCGTTCCGCTGGGTGGTGCGTGCTGCGCCGCTCCGGGGTGGAGACGGTCGAGTCTGCCATGGTCCGGCCACCGGCCTCATCCGGCCCCGGGGTGGTCCGCGGGGCCTTCCCGGTACTCCGACCAGCGGAAGTCGGCGGTCAGGGCGGAGCCGGTGAGGTCCTGCGCGCACAGCCCGACGAAGGCTCCGGTGAAGCCCCACGCCGTGAAGTGGCCCGTCGCCGGGTCGCCGATCGTCGCGCTCTCGTCGGACAGGCGGGAGACGTCGAGGTCGGGTCCGATCGGGCGGCGGACGCCCTCGGGTCCGATCGGACGGCAGCCGTCGTCGGGTCCGATCGCGCGGCGCCCGTCGTCGGGTCCGATCGCACTACGGCCGCCGTCGGGTGCCCGCCAGGCGAAGTTCCCCTGCGCCCCGCGCACCGTCAGTGACAGTTCGAGGGGCGCGTCGGGCACCGGCACCGCGGGAGCGGGTTCGAAGTAGCGGCCGTGCGCGCACAGTCCGACCCGCAGGACACGGCCGAGCCGCTCGTCCCAGGACAGGTGCAGGTAGTGCCAGAGCGTGGAGTTGTAGTAGTGGACGATGCCCGCCATCTGGAGCGGGGAACGCGGGTCGGCGGTCAGCAGCGCGGAGAAAGTGAAGTCCGTGGCCTGCTGGCGCCGGGCCACCAGGCTCTGCCCGTGCGTGGAGCCGAGCGACTGGCCGCCGCGCAGCCGCAGACCGCCCGGAGGTTCGGTGAGGCTCAGCCAGGACGGGTCGGGGTGGCGCCGCAGGGTCGACCAGTGGGGGGCGAGCACGGGCCCGGCGAAGTCGTCGCGGACGGGTGCGGGCGGCACCGGCGCGGGCGGGAGGGCCGGGCCCGGCACGACGGTCCGCGGCAGCGCTCCGCCGTCCTGTCCGGGCGGCTGCCCGCCCGCGATCCGCGGCCAGCCGTCCGCCGTCCACTCCACGCGCTGGAGGGCGGTCTCGCGGCCCAGGACGCACGGCCCCAGCGGGCTGAGGGGGCGTGCCGTCAGATGGGCGAGGTACCACTCGCCGTCGGGGGTCGCCACCAGACTGCCGTGGCCCGCCTTCTGCAGCGGCAGCGTCTCGTGGCCCGCGGAGGTCAGCAGCGGACCCGCGGGATCGGCCCGGTAGGGGCCGGTCAGCTCGCGCGAGCGGGCCACGGTGACCGCGTGCGACCAGGACGTGCCGCCCTCGGCGGTCACCAGGTGGTACCAGCCGTCGCGGCGGTACAGATGCGGTCCCTCCGTGTGCCCGAGGGGCGTGCCGGTGAAGACGCGGTGGACCGGTCCGGTGACACGGCGCTCCGCGCGGTCCCACTCCTGGAGGAGGATCCCGGCGAAGGGGTGTCTGCCGGGCCGGTGGTCCCACTCCATCCACAGCGCCCAGCTGCGTCCGTCGCCGTCCGGGCCGTCGTCGTGGAACAGGGAGGGGTCGAAGCCGTGCGAGGGGAAGGGAGCCGGGTCCGACCAGGGTCCGTCGAGTGCGGGCGCGGTGATGACGTGGTTGCAAACGTCCTTGAAGGCACCGGAGAGATTGGTGACATCGCTGTAGACGAGGTGGAAGAGGCCGTCGGTGTACGACAGACAGGGCGCCCAGACGCCACCGGAGTCCGGCCGGCCGGTCAGGTCGACGAGCCGCCGCTCACGCAGGATGCCGCCGAGCGGACGCCAGTTGACCAGGTCGCGTGAGTGGTGGAGGGCCACTCCGGGAAGCCATTCGAACGTGGAGGTGGCGATGTAGTAGTCGTCACCGACCCGCAGGACCGAGGGGTCGGGGTGGAAGCCGGGCAGCACCGGGTTGACGATGTCCGGGGCGTGGTCCCGGCCGTGCTCCGGCCGGTCGGACCGGTCCTCGTCGGCGGTGAGGGGCCAGGCGGTCATGGAGTCTCTCCGAGGAGGTCGGGGGCGCTCAGCCCTTGACGGCGCCGGCCATCACACCGGACACGATGCGGCGGGCGAGTACGGTGAAGACGACGAGCACCGGCAGTACCGAGACGACGACACCGGCGAGCATCAGCGTGTAGTCGGTGTAGTAGCCGGCGGCGAGCTGGTTGAGGGCGATCTGCACGGTGCCGTTCTCCGGCGGCAGGGCGATCAGCGGCCAGAAGTAGTCGTTCCAGGCGAACATGAAGGTGAACATGCCGAGCACGGTCGCCGTCGTGCGTACGCCGGGCACCACCACGTGCCAGTACGTGCGCAGCAGCCCCGCCCCGTCCATGCGCGCGGCCTCGATCAGCTCGTCCGGGATGTTCTCCTCGATGGCCTGGCGCATCCAGAACACGCCGACGGCGGAGACCAGGGCGGGCACGATCAGCGCGGACAGCTTGCCGTACAGCCCCATGTCGGTGACGAGCAGGTACAGCGGGATGACGCCGAGCTGCGTCGGCACCATGACGGTGACGACCACGCACACCAGGAGCGGATCGCGCCCCCGGAAGCGGAGTTTCGCGAACGCGAAGCCGGCCAGGGAGGACAGCAGGACGTTGCTGACGGCGGTGGTGCCGGCCACGACGAGGGAGTTGCCCAGCGCCTGCCAGAAGGCGGACAGTTCGAAGACGCGCTGGATGTTCTCGATCAGATGGCCGCCGGGCACCAGCGGTGGGGTCGTCCCGGCGAGCACGGAGTTGTCGTCGTGCGAGGCGACGACGAAGCTCCAGTACAGCGGGAAGACGGAGGCGGCGGTGATCGCCGCGAGGAGGGCGTAGGCGATCGGGCCCGCCTTGTCCGGGCCGCCGGGACCCCGCCTGGGGGCGGTGCGGTCGCGGCGGCGGGCCGGGGCACCGGGGCGGTGGCCCGGGGCTCGGGTGGGTGTGGTGACGGCCATGGGGGTTCTCCTGGTTGCCGGTTCGGGTCAGGCGCGCTCGGAGCGGCGGGCGAGCAGGAAGTTCACTGCTGCGACGACGGCGATGACGAGGAACAGCACCCACGAGACGGCGGACGCGTAACCGGCGTCGTTGTTGATGAAGCCGTACTTGTAGAGCATCAGCGTCAGCGTCTGGAACTGGTGCTCGGCCCCGCCCTCCGCGTTGCCCTGCTGGTCGAACAGGAAGGGCTCGGCGAACAGCTGGAGCCCGCCGATGGTCGAGATGACCACGGTGAAGACGATGGTCGGCCGGATGGCCGGGAGGGTGACCTTACGGAACGTCAGGAACCGTCCCGCGCCGTCGATCTGCGCCGACTCGTACAGGTCGCGAGGCACGGCCTGCATCGCGGCCAGCAGGATCAGGGCGTTGTAGCCGGTCCAGCGCCACATCACCATGAGGCTGATGGCGAGGTGCGAACTCCAGGTGTCCGCGGTCCAGTCGACGGGGTCGCTGATCAGACCGAGGTTCTGCAGGGCCCGGTTGACGACGCCGAAGTCGCGTCCGAACAGCTGGGAGAAGACCAGGGCGACCGCCACCACCGACACGTACTGCGGCACCAGGACGAGCGCCCGCCAGGCGCTGGTGGCGCGCAGCCGACGGTCGAGGAGCCAGGCCAGGCCGAGTGCGGCGAGCAGTTGGGGCGCGGTGGACAGCACGAAGATGCTGAGCGTGTTGAAGGTGGCTGTGTAGAAGTCGGAGTCCGCAAGCAGCCGGGTGAAGTTGTCGAGGCCGACCCAGTCCCCCGCTCCCGTGAGGCGGTCCCAGTCGTGCAGGGACACCCACAGGGTCTGGAGCAGCGGGTACAGCCCGAAGACGCCGAACACGACGAAGAACGGCGCGATGAACAGGTACGGGAGCAGCCGGTGCTCGCGGCGCGTTCGGTGCGGCCGGCGGGAAGGGGAGCGGCCGCGGTGGGCGGCCGGGGTGGCGGTGGTGTTCTGGAGCGCCATGGCGGATCTCCGCGTGAGAGGGGCGGGCTCGGGGAGAGGAGGCGGCGGCGAGAGGAGGAGGGTCGCCGCCGCCGGTCCGGGGTCAGCGCAGGTTCTTGGCCGCTTCGTCGAGGGCCTTGTCCCATGCCTTCTCCGGGTCCGCCTTGCCCTGCTCGACGAGCTGGAGGGCGTTGCCGAACGGAATGCGGGCCTGCTGGTCCTTGGTGCCGCGGTAGTTGGGCCTCAGGTTCGTCGCGGAACCGGCGAAGATCTCGCCCGTCGGAGCGTTTCCGAAGTACTCCGACTTCGCGCCCTTGACCTGGGTGTCCGCCAGGACGGGGACGAGGGAGGGCAGCGCGCCGACCGGGCCGGTGAAGATCCTTTTCTGGGAGTCCGCGGAGGTGAGGAAGTCGGCCAGTTCGGCGGCCTCCTTCACG
Organism: Streptomyces sp. NPDC048600; assembly: GCF_055587025.1. NCBI lineage: Bacteria > Bacillati > Actinomycetota > Actinomycetes > Kitasatosporales > Streptomycetaceae > Streptomyces > Streptomyces sp. NPDC048600. Next base: position 44,586 of record NZ_JBVJGZ010000004.1, read on the forward strand.
TGCCTGCCCTGCTGGGGCACGGTGAGGAAGGAGCCGCCCCAGTTGCCGCCGCCGCCCGGGACCGCGGCGATGTCCCACTTGCCGGCGCCCGCGTCACCCGCGGCGGTCGCGATCTGGCCGGTCATCCAGGCGGGGCAGGTCATGGTCGCCATCCGCCCGAGCTTGATGCCCGCGTTCCACTGCTGGCTGAACGGCTGGAGGTTGGCCGACTGCTTGTCGGCCGTGGCCTCGGCGGTCGCCATGAAGAACTCGCGGACCTTCGGGTTCGTGTCGCCGACGTACTCGTCCTTCGCGTCGAAGAACCCGAACTCGGTCTGGTTCATCATCGCCGTGAAGATGTTGCCCGAGCTGTCGAACCAGGCCCTGTCGTCGACCTTCGCCCGGAACCTCTCACCGGTGGCGAAGTAGTCCGCCCAGGTGGGCCAGAGCCTGCCGACCTCCGTACGGTCCGTGGGCAGGCCGGCCTTCGCGAAGAGGTCCTTGCGGTAGCAGATGGCGAGGCTGCCGACGTCGGTGCCGTAGCCCATGACGAAGTCGGCGGTGCCGAGGGTGGCCTGCTGCCACTTCCAGTCCAGGTACTCGTCCTTGCGGGCCAGTGCCCCGTGGTCGGCGAGGTTGGTGAACTCGTCCTTCACCGCGCGGAACTTCGGCAGGTAGCCCTCCTCGATGGCGACGACGTCGGCGGCGCCGCTGCCGGAGGCTATCTGGGTGGAGAGCTGGTTGTGGTGCTGGTCGAACTGGGAGATGCGCTCCTTGATCTCGATGCCGGGGTGGGTGCGCTCGTACTCCTCGATGAGGGGCTTGTAGCCGAAGTCGCTGAACGTGGCGACGGTGAGCGTGATCTTCCCGTCGGCCGCGTCCGAGCCACCGGAGCCGCAGGCGGCGAGCGAGACGAGGGCGGTGGCGGCGGCGAGCGCGACGGCGGTTCTGCGGGCACGCGTACGGCCCATGGCGGTCCTCCGGGACGGGGTGCGGGGTTGAGTGGGATCAAGGTCGCGGTCCACCGAAACTTCTGTCAAGTATTTCGCGAAACTTTGCAGCACTTCTCGGTGGAGAACACCGCGCCATTTCGGCCGAGTGACGCCCGCGACCCACACTATGCCTCTGACCTGCATAGTCAGTTCCTCTACACCGGACCGCGCGTCAACATTTCGTAGCAGCCTGCCGATGAACTGCGGCAATCTACGAAACTTTCGCAAGTGATTGACCCGGTGCGGCACCGCCCGCACCATGCGAGCGCCGTTGACGTCCCGTCAGCCGGCGGCGGCGGTACGCACCGCCGTGTCCGCACGAACCGGAGACACCGATGAAGAGATTCAGACTGCGCGGACCCGTGGGCCGGGCGCTCGGCGCGGGGGTCGCCGCCGCAGCCCTGCTCGCCCTGGCCGCCCCCTCCCCGCACGCCGAGGCGGGCAGCGCCGCCGTCACCGGCCGGGGCGTCCCCGCGGACGGCAAGGTCATGCTGGTCATGGGCCAGGACAGCGACACACTGTCCGCCTACCGCACCGATGTCCTGGACAAGCCCTCCCTGGGGGCGCCGGCGCCCGGCGGTGTCACGCTGTACACCAATCTGGTGCTGGGCGGCTCACCCGCCCCGCTGGCCGGCATGTCCGGCCCGGCGGACTGGGGCGCGGGCACGGTCGACTTCGCCCGGACCCTGCGGGAGTACCCCGGCGCCGCCGTCGCCGTCGGGCTGTACCTCTCCGACGCCACCACCGGCTGCGGCAACCAGCCCCTGCGTGCCGTCATCGGACGCGACGACGCCGACGTCACGGCCGGGAACCCGAGTCTGATCAGCCAGTACCGGTCCAAGGTCGACGAGATGATCAACCGCCTCAAGGGCTACGACCGCGACATCCTGCTGCGCATCGGCTACGAGTTCGACGGCCCCTGGAACTGCTACAACTCCGAGTACTACAAAGAGGCGTTCCGCTACATCAAGGGCCGTATCGACGCCCTCGGCGCCACCCGCGTCGCCACCGTCTGGCAGAGCGCGGCGTGGCCGGTGAACACCCACCCCGACCACCCGGAGTGGAACTACATCGTCACCGATCCCGGCCACCTGGACGACTGGTACCCGGGTGACCGGTACGTGGACTGGGTCGGCCTGTCCTCGTTCTACAACTCCCGCTCGGTGCAGGCCCAGTGGGGCTGCGGATCGTACGACACCGATCCGGTCGGGCAGCAGGGCCGGCTGCTGGACTTCGCCCGTGCGCACGGCAAGCCCGCCATGGTCGCCGAGGCGGCACCGCAGGGCGCGCGGACCGGAGCCAGGACCACGAGCTGCATCTTCCGCAACAACCCCGGCGCGTCCAGCGGCCAGGCCATCTGGGACGGCTGGCACGCGGGCTACTTCGACTGGATCGACCGCAACAAGGACGTCATCCGGGCCGCCGCCTACATCAACACGAACTGGGACGCGCAGACGCAGTGGCAGTGCGCGAGCGGTGCCCAGGCGGGCGGGCCGGGGTGCGCCAACGGCAACTGGGGCGACTCCCGCGTCCAGGCCGACCCGACCGTCCTCGCCAACTTCCTCACCGAGATCAGGAAGCCGACGTGGACGAACGGGACCCCCGGACCGAACCCGACGCCGACCCCCACACCCACCCCGACTCCTACGCCGACCCCCACACCGACCCCGACCCCGACCGACCCCGGCAGCGGCACGTACACACAGGGCGTGACCTCCGGGTCCGGCACCACCGTCTGGTTCGCGCCGAAGGGCTTCCAGGCCACCTTCGTCACCGTGCAGTACCGCGTCGACGGCGGCCCGCCGCTGAACTACTTCCTCTCCCACGACTCCACCGACAACCGCTGGGAGCTGCCGGTCCAGGTGCCGTCCGGCGCGACGCTCACCTACTCCTTCAACTACCAGCCCAGCACCCAGACCAGCCAGCTCACGACGCCGACCTACACCTGGAAGGCCTCCTGAGCCGTCCCCCCACCGCCCGGGTGCCGCACGCCGCAGCGAGCGCGTACGGCACCCGGTGCCCCTCCCCCACACACCAGAGCGGAGCACACACATGGCGATCGCACGACGACTGAGAACGGCAGTACGGTCCCTGGCCGCCGCGGCCCTGACCGGGCTGCTGTTGCTGCCCACCGGCACCGGCGCCCGGGCGGCGGGAGACTCCGCCGGGCCACCGGAACTGCTGATCGGCCAGTCGACCCGCGCCGCCTGGGACGACTTCGAGAGTTTCGGCCGTGACGCCGGCGGCGGGTCCGTGTACTACGAACTGCGCGCCGGGAACTGGGTGAACGGCGCCCACCGCCAGTACGCGACCCTGCTCGCCGACCAGGGGAAGACCGTGCAGGTGGGGATCAGCTGGAAGGACAACCCGCCCGGCTTCGGCGGCGGCGACGAGAACGCGAAGGCCGCCAGGTCCCGGGCCGTCACCGCCGAGATCGCCGCCGGCGGCCACACCGCCTCGCTGGAACGGCTGCTCGCCTTCACCGAAGCCCACCCCCGGGCCCGCTTCAAGCTGCGCCTGGACTACGAGGTCAGCGGCTACTACCACTGCACCGACCCGGGCTGCTCCTCGTACAAGACCGCCTTCAACCGGCTGGCGGGCTACCTCGACGGCCGGTCCACGGCGCACAACCTGGAGTTCGTCTTCCACCCGGTCCGGGGCGAGTTCGAGGCGATGTACCCGGGGGACACCGCCGTCGACTGGCTGGGGGTGTCCGTCTTCGCGCACGAGCTGTGCCTGCCGGTGTACGACCGCGGCTACCTCTACAACGGCACTCCGCCGCAGAACTACGACGTGGCCTCGAGCCGGTGCCGTAACGCGTACATCGGCACCGACTCCCACGGCAACCCGGCCGCGGTATGGCGCAATTTCGACCACGACGCCAATGTGCTGAAACTCGTGAAGTTCGCCAGGGACCACGGCAAGCCGGTCGTCCTCGCCGAGGCGGGCATGATGAACTTCACCGCCGACGGCGGCGGCACCGACGGACTGGAGCAGCAGCGCGGGGACCTGTGGGTGAGGCGTCTGTTCTCGCTGATGAACTACCAGGGCCCGATCCCCGATCTCCCCGGACAGCACGATCTGCGCGGGGTGATCCGGTCCGTGGTCTACATCGACCTCGACTTCCGCTACGGCTGGGACGGGATCGACGACGGTTCCTTCGACTTCGCCCCGGACACCACCTGGTTCGTCGACGGTCGGCTGACCCGGTACGGCACCGCCAAGGCGTCGTTCTGCCAGGGACTGGCGGCGGGCGGTTTCACCGCGCGCTGCCGGTGACCCCACCAGGAACGGACGGGCAGTTGAGAATGTTCGGTTCCTTCGGTTCATGAGTGATTCCGTTGATGAATGTTTCATGTTAGGTTCCCCAGCACCCGGCCCCCACCGGGCCCACGGGGCGCCCCCACGCCCGCTTTCGCACCGCTCGCTCGCCGACTCCGCACGGATTCCCGCTCGTCGACCGGCCGCAGGGCCGCGAGAACGGGCGGGTCTCCGGTGCGCCATCCTGCCCAGGAGGAGTTCGATGCGACGCATCGTCGCCTGCCTGGCGGCCCTGTTGGCGATGGCCGGAGGCCTCTTCTTCACCGGAACCACCCCTGCCTCCGCCGCCATCGCGCCCAAGGCGCCGCCGCTGACCACCCCGTGGACCGACCAGGTGTCCACCACCAACCCCCTGCCCGAGTACCCGAGACCGCAGATGACGCGGCCCGACTGGCAGTCGCTGAACGGAGAGTGGGAGTTCCTCAACCCGCCGGCCGACGGCGCCGGAAACGTCAACCGCAACGCGGCCCCGCCGCTGGGCCAGACCCTCCCCGAACGCATCCTCGTGCCCTACCCGGTGGAATCCGCACTGTCCGGCATCATGCGCAACGACAACCGGGACCTGATGTTCTACCGCCGCGCCTTCACCGTCCCCCAGAACTGGTCCGGCCGGCGCGTCCAGCTGCACTTCGGCGCCGTCGACCACGAGGCCACCGTCTGGGTCAACGGCACCCAGGTCACCACCCACCGGGGCGGCTACGACCGCTTCGAGGTCGACATCACACCCCAACTCCGCAGCGGCGGGAATGAGTTGGTAGTGCGGGTCTACGACCCGGCCGACGGCCGGGGCGAGAAGCAGCCGATGGGCAAGCAGACCGACAAGCCCGGCGGCATCTTCTACACACCCACCTCCGGCATCTGGCAGACCGTCTGGCTGGAGCCCACCCCCGTGTCCTCGGTCTACTCCGTCGACATCAGGCCCGACCTGGCCACGAACACCGCGCGGGTCAGGGTCTTCACCCGGGGCGACGTCGGCGGCCACACCGTCCTGGCCGAGGCGATGAACGGCTCCCAGGTGGTCGGCCGCGCCACCGGCGGATTCACCGAGTTCGCCGTCCCGGTGCCCGACGCCCGGCGCTGGTCGCCCGACGACCCGTTCCTCTACGACCTGCGCGTCACCCTGCGCAACGCCTCCGGGGCCGCCGTCGACACCGTCACCAGCTACTTCGGCATGCGCGAGATCGGGACCAAACTGGTCAACGGCGTGCTGCGGCCCACCCTGAACGGTGAGTTCGTCTTCCAGATCGGCACCCTGGACCAGGGCTTCTGGCCCGACGGCCTCTACACCGCGCCCACCGACGCCGCCCTCGCCTTCGACCTCCAGAAACACAAGGACCTGGGCTTCAACATGGTCCGCAAGCACATCAAGGTCGAGCCCGCGCGCTGGTACTACCACGCCGACCGGCTGGGGCTGCTGGTCTGGCAGGACATCCCCTCCACGCTGCCCTTCGACGCGAACCGCACCCCGGCGCAGATCTCCCAGTTCGAGACCGAGGCCCGCGAGATCATCGACGAGCACCGCTTCTCCCCCGCCGTCGTCACCTACGTGCCCTTCAACGAGGGCTGGGGCGAGTGGAACCTGGCCGACACCCGGCGGGTCACCACCGAGCTGGAGAACTACGACCCGGGCCGGCTGATGAATCCGCACAGCGGCTACAACTGCTGTGCCTCCAAGGGTGATCCGGGCACCGGAGACATGATCGACTGGCATGTCTACACCGGCCCCGACGGGCCACGTCCGTCGGGGAACAGGATCTCGGTGCTCGGCGAGTTCGGCGGCATCGGACTGCGCACCCCCGGCCACGAGTACAGCCCCAACGGGCAGTTCTTCGCCTACGAGCAGGTGTTCAGCGCGGCCCGGCTCGACGACCGCTACACCGGCATGGTCCGGGACGTGCAGCAGCTCATGACGACCAAGGGGCTGTCCGCCTACGTCTACACCGAGATCACGGACGTAGAGGGCGAGTACAACGGACTGCTCACCTACGACCGCCGGGTGCAGAAGGTCGACACCGCCCGGCTGCGGGCGGCGCACGGCGCGCTCGTCGCCGCCTCCCGCAACCTCAACGCGGCACCGCCCCTGACCCTGGGGCATGTCCGGTCCTTCCGGGTCACCACCCCGGGCCACACCGACCGCTATCTGCGGCACGCCGACTCGGCCGCCCGTACCGACGTCCTGACCGGCTCCTCCGCCGACGGCCCCCGTCAGGACGCCTCGTTCCGGACCGTCGCCGGGCTCGGGGACGCGCGCTGCTACTCCTTCGAGGCGGTGAACCAGCCGGGCCGGTATCTGCGGCACGCCTCGGGCCGGGTCCGGATCGACGCCGACACGGGCGGCTCGTTCGCCGCCGACGCGACCTGGTGCTCACGGGGCGGTCTCGCGGCCGACGGTACCTCCTTCGAGTCGCTGAACTTCCCCGGCTCCTATCTGCGGCACTACGCGGACCAGGTGTATCTCGCCCGCAGCGGCGGGCCCAACCCGTGGGACACGGCGTCCTCGTTCGCCGCCGACGCCATCTGGAACACGGCCGACCCGGCGCTGTGGCGCAGTTCGGTGATCCTGCCGACGGACGTACGGCGTTCGCTGCGGGTGACGACCTGGGGTCACACCGACCGCTATCTGCGCCACGCCGACAGCCTGGGCTGGACCGAGATCGTGGACTCCGGCAGCAGCGCGCTGCTGAAGCAGGACGCCACGTTCACCGTCCGGCGCGGTCTCGCCGACTCGTCCTGCTACTCGTTCGAGTCGGTGAACTACCCCGGCCGCTATCTGCGGCACTCGGCGAACAGGGTGCGCACCGACGTGGACGACGGCACGGCGCTCCTGCGTCAGGACGCCACGTTCTGCGCCCGGCCGGGCGTCGGCGGGACGGGGGTCACCTTCGAGTCGCTGAACCACCCCGGATCGTATCTGCGGCACTTCGAGTCGGCGGTGTACACCGCCTCGGGGAACGGGTCGGGCGGGTTCGACCGGCCGCAGACCCTGACCGCCGACAGCAGCTGGTCGCTGGAGGCGCCCTGGGCCCCCTGACCGGGTCCCGCCCCGACTGAGCGACGGCACAGGCCTGCCGGGAACGGTGTCACCGTTCCCGGCAGGCCTTCTTCGTGACCTCGCGGGTCGTGCGTCAGGCGGTGTGCAGGGTCAGACCGTAGCGGCCGAGGATCTCGTTGACCGGCTGGAACCATGTCTCGCCGCCGCTGGAGCAGTTGCCCCAGCCGCCGGAGGTGACGCCCTGCGCCTGGTCCCCGCTGATGAACGACCCGCCGGAGTCACCGCCCTCCGCGCAGACGCTGGTCTTGGTCATCTGGTGCACCGCGCCCTGGCTGTAGTTGACCGTCTGGTTCTTCCCCAGCACGGTGCCGCAGCGCCAGTGGGTCGTGGAGCCCGAGCGGCAGATCGAGGCGCCCACCGGAGCCTCCGCGGAGCCGCGGACCAGGCGGTCGGGGATCGTTCCCCAGCCGAGCACCACCGGCACGGTCCACCAGCCGCTGTGGATGCTGACGTAGGCGTAGTCGTCGCCGGGGAACGAGGAGCCCTGGAAGGTGCCCATCGCCGACCCGTCCCAGCCGCGTACGGCCGCTCCGGCCCGCCCGCAGTGTCCGGCCGTGACGAAGCCGCCGTGCACGGAGAAGCCGATCGAGCAGCGGACGTTGCCGGTGTAGTAGGGGTCGCCGCCGACCGTGCCCGCCGCGTAGGTGCGCGGTGCCGCGGCCGTCGTCGCGACGGTGACCGGGCCGGTGGCGCGGGCCCGCTCGACGAAGGCACGCACGGCGGGCGCGGTCCGCTCGGCGCGCACGACGTCGACGACGACGCTGTTGGTCCGCGCGTCGACGTGCCAGCCCGCCACCCCGGCCGGGGCGGTGAGGGAGTCCAGCCGTGACTTGGCCCGGTCCAGGGCGGCGGCGCTGTGCCGCACGAGCCGGGTGTCGGCGCCGAGGGCGCGGATGCCCGGGGCTCTGGCGGAGTCGGTGACGGCGACGACGAGCCGGCCCGTCGCCGCGTCGAACCACGATCCGCCGTACGCGCCCGCGGCGGCCGACCGGGCGGCCTTCTCGATGCCCGTGGCGGCCCGCTCGGCACGCAGGCGCTCGGTCGCCTCCCGTGTCGAGAGCCCGAGGTCGCGGCGCATGGCGTCGAGCAGACCGGGCGAGACGGAGACGGCGTCCTCGGCCGGGGTGGCGGTGGGAGCGGCGCTGGCGGCGCCCGCGTGGGCGGTGCCGAGCCCGGTCGCGAGCAGCAGGGCCGCGACGACGGCGCGCAGGGTGACGGTGCGTTTCACGAGGCCTCCTGGTGGGGGGAGTGGTGGGGAGCCACCTGAGAGCGCTCTCAGAGCGCCTGCCGGAACGCTAGACCCTGCCCCCTTGTCAGGTCCATACCAAATTTTGGCCGTAACGCGACCACCGGGGCGGCCTGTCTCCGGGCATGCCGATGCCCCGGTCCGCCACAGGGTGTGCGCGGACCGGGGCGGCCCTGGGACGCGCGGCCCCCACCGCTCGTCCCAGGAGTCGCGGCTACCGCTTCTCGGCGGTGTACAGGGCACTCACCTCCTCGGTGGAAAGTGCCTTGTCATAGGCGTGGACCTGGTCGATCGAGCCGTTCCAGAAGTCGACGTTCCCGCCGCCCCACTTGGCCCGGCCGACCGCGAGCGGGCCGGTGCCGACATCGGCCGGCCCGGGTGCGGCCGTGGCCACGAGGGTGCCGTCGACATACAGCCGGATCTCGTTCTTCTCGGTGTCCCGCACGCCCACCAGGTGGTACCAGCGGCCGAGTTCGGGGGTCGTGACGAACCGGGCGCGGTTCGCGCCGGGCGTGCTGAAGGCGAACGCGCCCTGTCCGTACTGGAGGTAGAAGGGGTTCTCCTGGCGGCGGCCGTCCTGGCTGACCACGGTCGCGTAGTTGCCGGGCAGGGAGTCGAGGGTGGCCCAGGCGGAGACGGTGTAGCTGGTGGTGGTGTCGAGGACCGGGCCCTCGGTCTGGGCGAAGTGACCCTGGCCGTCGAACTTCAGGGCGCCGCCCCGCACTCCCTCGGTCCAGGTCGTGCCCGGATTCAGCGTGAGGGGAAGGGAGTTGGGGCCGGAGTCGGCGGCGGTGGTGCCGCTGCCCTCGTCGAGGGACCAGGAGCCGCCGCCCTTCAGCGGGGCACGGTCGCCGGCCGCGGCGCCCGCCGCGATGACCTTGAGGTTGATCTCCCTGACCCGGACCGGGTCGACCTTGATCTCCCGCCGGTCGTAGGTGTAGAGCCCGTTCAGCTCGTTCTCCAGGTCGGAGATCTGGGTGTAGACCGAGCCGGAGAGTTCGGCGCCGGCCGCCTCCAGGTAGTACCGCTCGGTGTTCTCCACGTACTTGCGGGTCAGCGCCTCCTTGTCGGCGACGCCGCTGTAGATCACGGTCGGGGCGCCCGGCCACATGTGGCCCGGGGTGCGCAGGGTGAAGCCGCCGTGCTCGCCGTCCATGGCCGCCCGCCGGGCGTCGGGGTAGGCCGGGTCGGTGTTGTTGTAGTCGTGGTGGTCGATGATGTCGCCCTTGCCCGAGTCACCCTTGGAGTTGCAGCAGTTGACCCCGCTGTGGGCGTTCACGACACGGGACGGGTCGGCCGCCTCGACCTGCTCGGTGATGCGCCCGGTCTCCTCGCGGTCCCACTCGCCCCAGCCCTCGTTGAAGACGATCCAGCCGATGACGGACGGGGAGTTGTGATGCTGGCGCATCATCTCGCGCCCCTGGTCGACGAACGCCTTCTGTCCGGTGGTGTCGGTGATGTTGCCGGAGACGAAGTCCTGCCAGACGAGCAGACCGAGCCGGTCGGCGTGGTAGAACCAGCGCGGCGACTCCACCTTGATGTGCTTGCGCACGGCGTTGAAGCCGAGCTTCTTGTGCGCCTCGAGGTCGAAGGCGAGGGCCTGGTCGCTGGGCTGGGTGTAGAGCCCGTCCGGCCAGAAGCCCTGGTCGAGGGTGGCCAGGGAGAACACCGGCTTGCCGTTGAGCACGAGCTTCTGGAAGCCGCCGACCTTCTCGATGCCGATCTTCCGCATGCCGAAGTAGCCGTCGACCCGGTCGGCCGACCTCCCGTCGGTCAGGCGTACTTCGAGGTCGTAGAGGTAGGGGTCGTCCGGGCTCCAGAGGTGCTGCTTCGCCACCGGCAGTCGCAGCTCCTCGTTGGCGGGACCGGTGACCCGGCCGACGACGCGGCCGCCGGTGTCACGGGCCACGGCATCCACCCGCGCGCGGGCCGAGGCCCCGCCGGACTCGACGGTCAGCGCCAGGCTGCTCGAATCGATGTCCGGGGTCGTGACAAGGTTGTCGACCGACACGGGAGCGACCGGCTCCATCCACACCGTCTGCCAGATACCGGAGGACTGGGTGTAGAAGATGCCGCCCGGGTTGGTGGACTGCTTGCCCATCGGCTGGTTCGCGCCGCCGGTGTCGGTGACCGCGACGACGACCTCCTGCTTGCCGGTGCCCTTCAGCGCATCGGTGACATCGGCGCTGAACGCGTTGTAGCCACCGGTGTGTTCGGCCACCTTCCTGCCGTTCACCCAGACGGTGGCCCGGTAGTCGACCGCACCGAAGTTCAGCTTCAGCCGGTTGCCCGTGGTGCCGGGAGCGACCTTCCAGTCCTTGGGGACCTCGATCAGACGGCGGTAGAACATGTGGTCCTCGTGCCGCTCGACACCCGAGAGCTGCGACTCCACCGGGTAGGGCACGACGATCTTCTCGTCCAGGTCCTTGCCGAAGACCGGCAGTTCACCCGCCTCGGCGCCGGTGAACTGCCAGGGCCCGTTCAGATTGCGCCACTTGCCGCGCACCTGCTGGGGGCGCGGGTACTCCGGCAGCGGGTGCCGCTTGTCCACCTTGTCGCCCCACGCGGTGGTGAGCCGGTGGGTGGAGGAGTTCTGGGCGAAGCGCAGGATGCGCGGGACGGTCTCGTCGCCGTTCTTCAGGCCGCCCTGGCCGTCGTAGTCCATCCGGACCTGCTGTCCGCGCTGGATCGGCTCGGCGAGTTCCACCAGGGCGGTGGTGGGGTCGCCGGACACGGCACGGACCGAGCTGATGGGCATCGGCGTGGTGTCGGCCTCCACCGTGAGGTGCTCCTTCACGGTGGACAGCCCGCTCACCGGATGCTCGAACCGCAGCCGCAGCCGCCGTCCGTCCGCCGGCACCGTCGGCTCCACCGGGTAGACCTCGAAGTCGTCCGGCGGGGTGAACGCCGAGTCCGGCACCAGCTGCTTGGGCAGGGTCGGGGTCGACCAGCGCAGGAACATGTTCGCGCCGCCGACGTCCTGGAACATCTCCAGACGGAACTCGTGCTTCTCACCGGCCGTCAGCCGCACCGGTGCGCTGGTCTGCTCCCGGTCCCAGTCGGGCACCCAGTGGTCGATGACCGGCTCGCCGTCGATGAACAGACGGAAGCCGTTGTCCCCGATCGCGTAGAACGTGTAGTCGCCGGTCGCGGGGGCCTCGATCCGGCCGGTCCAGCGCGCCGTGGTGTGCTCGGTGCGCCCCGTGAGGGACTGGAACGTACCCGTGAGGCCGGAGAAGTTGATCTGCGGGTCGAGGGTGGTGCCGCCGAGAGTGGCGAAGTCCCGTGCGCCGGGCGCCGACATGCTGAAGTACTCGCCCTTCAGACCGTGCACCTCGATGTCCGCGGCGGCGGCGCTCTCGGAGGCGGCTGTGCCGACGGGCTCGGCGGCGGAAGCGGCGGCGGGAACGAGGGCGGCGGAGGACAGCAGCAGGGCCAGCGCGGCGGGCAGCGCCCATCTTCCGTATCGGGGACGGGTGTTACGTCGTGTCATCGGGTCTTTCCTCGTGGAGAGGGGGATCGGAGCCGGAACCCCGCGGAGCTGAGGCGTGCTGAACCGCCCACTGGGAGGCGCCATGTCCGCCTCCGGGTGGCACGGGCGTCCGGCGGTTGCCGACGGCACCTTCGGCGTACCGGCCGACGGCGCTTTCGGCGTACCGGCGTATCGACCGACTGCGCCTTCGGTGTACCGGCGCACCGGCCGACGGCGTCGGCTCACGGCCCGTACGCCCTCGCCGGCAGCTGCCGACGGGCGACGGGTCACCAAAATTCCAACGTTGGAAATCTGTCTGCAGCGGAATGACAGCATGCCGCCGGGAGGCTGTCCACCCCCTGTGCGCACACTGCGTTGAGTGACCGTCATACGGCGGACGGGGCTTGCCGATCGTTCATGGCCAAAGGTTCGGGAAACGTGGCGCCAGCGTCTTGCCGAGCTCCCCACGCCGTGGTTATAACGTTGTAAAGCCGGAGTCGCCGACCTCCAGGAAGGCGGCTCCTGTCCTTCGTCCTCCCAGGTCAGCGACCGGTCCTGGCCGGTCCGGCCTGCTCGCAGCCGGTTTCGCCCGGTCTTTTCGCACCAGACCGGCTCCGTCTTCCCACCCAGCGCGACCGCACGCCGCTCGGCGGTGCTGTCCCCCGCCAAGGAGTGTCCTCGATGACCCTTCCGCTCAGATCCCGCACGTTCTCCGTCGCCTGCGTCGTCGCCGCCACCGCCGCCCTGGCCCTGACCGGCTGCTCCAAGTCGGAGACCACGGACAACGCGAGCGGTGACAGCAGCCAGGGCGCGCAGAGCGTCAAGACGCCGTCCGCGCCGGCCGGCGAAGGCTGCACCCTGAGCACCTACGGCGCCCCGAAGCTCGACCTCAAGAACGCCGTCGTCGGCTTCTCCCAGTCGGAGAAGGAGGCCAACCCCTTCCGTATCGCGGAGACCCAGTCCATCAAGGACGAGGCCGCGAAGATCGGCGTCAAGAAGCTGCTGACGACCAACGCGCAGTCCCAGCTGTCCAAGCAGATCAGCGACATCCAGGACATGCTGGCGCAGGGGGCGCAGTTCCTGATCGTGGCGCCGCTCAACTCCGACGGTCTGGAGCCCGCGTTCCAGGCCGCCGCGGCCAAGAAGGTGCCCGTCCTGACCATCGACCGCAAGGTCAACGCGGCCGCCTGCAAGGACTATCTGGCCTTCCTGGGCTCGGACTTCGTCGAGCAGGGCAAGCGCGCCGCCGACGCGATGATCGAGGCGACGGGCGGCAAGGGCAAGGTGGCCATCCTGCTCGGCTCCTCGGGCAACAGCGTCACCACCGACCGGACCAAGGGCTTCGTGGACCAGGTCGGGGCCGAGGCCCCCGGCCTGGAGATCGTCGCCCAGCAGACCGGCGAGTTCGCCCGCGACAAGGGCCAGCAGGTCATGGAGCAGCTGATCCAGTCGAAGCCCGACATCACCGCCGTCTACGCGGAGAACGACGAGATGGCCCTCGGCGCGGTCACCGCCCTCAAGGCGGCGGGCAAGACCCCGGGCAAGGACGTCAAGATCGTCTCCATCGACGGCACCCGCAACGCCGTACAGGCCCTGGCCAACGGCGAGTTGAACGCCGTCATCGAGTCCAACCCGCGCTTCGGACCGCTCGCCTTCGCCACCGCCCAGAAGTTCTACTCCGGCGAGGGCATCCCCGAGGACGTCATCATCTCGGACCGCGAGTACGACCCGTCCAACGCGAAGGACTCGCTCGGCGGGGCGTACTGAGCGGGCGCCGGGCAGACCTGAGCGACGCGGTGCCGGGTGTCCGGCTCCCCGGGCACCGCGTCACGGCACGGCTCCGGCCGGGACAGGCCGACGCGGTGGTACGGGCGGTCCGCGCCGGGCGGAGCCGCCCCGGCGGGACCACCCAGCCGAGCGACCGGCTCAGCGGGACCTCCGGCCGGGCGCCTGGACCGGCTCGGCCGCGTCCGAGGTCCGTCCCGGGAACCCTGCCGGGGTCCCACCCTCGCGGCCTCGGCACTCGTTCCGCGCAACTCCCCGTCCTGGAGCGGTACTTCGCCGGACCGGCTCCGGGTGGAGGCGCGCCTCGACCGACGTGTCCACACGCAGGGCGGCGACCGAGCGGACAGTGCCGGCGGAAGCCGGACACGACCGAGCGGGCGGAGCCGGCAGAAGCCGGCGACGGCCGATGGAACGGTCCTGGCGGAAGCCGGCGCCGACCGAGCGGGCGACCCCGGCGGAAGTCGGGCGTCGGCCGAACGGAGTGGTCCGGTGAAGTGCCGGCCCGGCGGACGGACCGGCAGAAGTCGGCGCCGGCCGAGCGGACGGACCCGGCCGAAGTCGGACCCTGCAGAAGTCGGCGACGACCGAGGTCGGCCCCGGCCGAAGTCGGCCGAGGGCGGCCGTCAGCCCGGCCCCGCCCGCCCGGACCCCCGCCGTCCTTCGCCCCTCCCACCCCTCCCCCAGACCCCTCTCCGGAAGGCCCAGTTCATGGCATCCCCCGAAGCGGCAGCGGCAGCCGCAGCGGCCGCGGCGCGCGGCGACGATCCGTCGGTCGCCCCGACGGTGCTGGAGGCCCGCGGTGTCGGGAAACGCTTCCCCGGCGTGATCGCCCTCGACGACGTCTCGTTCACCCTGCGCGCCGGGGAGACCCACGCGCTCGTCGGGGAGAACGGCGCCGGGAAGTCCACCCTGATCAAGGTGCTCACCGGTGTGCACCGGCCCGACAGCGGTGAACTGCTGCTGTCCGGGCGCCCGGTGCGGTTCACGCGCCCGGCCGAGGCACAGGCGGCCGGCATCTCCACGATCTACCAGGAGGTGAACCTCGTACCCCTGATGAGCGTGGCCCGCAACATCTTCCTCGGGCGCGAGCCCAAGAACCGCTTCGGGCTGATCGACTTCCCGCGGATGCACACCGAGGCCGCCGAGCTGCTGGGCGGGTTCGGTGTCGGGGTCGACCCGCGCCTGCCGCTGCACACGCTCGGCATCGGCACGCAGCAGATGGTCGCGCTCGCCCGCGCGGTGTCGATCGAGGCACAGGTGGTCGTCATGGACGAACCCACCTCGTCGCTCGAACCCCGCGAGGTGGAGACGCTGTTCCGGGTCATCGGCGACCTGCGCCGCCGCGACATCGCGGTCGTGTACGTCAGTCACCGCATGGACGAGCTGTACCGGATCTGCGACCGCGCCACCGTCCTGCGCGACGGCCGGCACATCCACACCGGCGATCTGGCCGAACTGGACCGTGTGCGGCTGGTGTCCATGATGCTGGGCCGGGAGATCTCCGAGGTGCGCCGGCACGGCGTGACGAGCTTCGGCGACGAGGGCCACGACATCGCCCGCGACCCCGTCCTCACCGCCACCGGACTGACCCGCCGGCACCAACTGGACGGTGTGTCGCTGGAACTGCGCCCCGGCGAGGTCCTCGGCCTGGGCGGGCTGCTCGGCTCCGGCCGCAGCGAGACCGCGAAGGCCCTGGCGGGTGCCCTGCCGCTGGACTCCGGGGAGGTCCGGGTCGCCGGGACCGCCGGGGCCGGCCGGTTCACCTCGGCGAGCGCCATCCGGGCGGGCATCAGCCTGCTGCCGGAGGACCGCAAGGCCGAGGGCATCGTGCCCGGTCTCTCGGTCCGCGAGAACATCGTGCTCGCCGCCCTGCCCCGGCTCTCCCGCGCCGGGATCGTCTCGCGCGCGCAGCAGGACCGGGTCGTCGACATCTTCATGAAGCGACTGCGGATCAAGGCGTCAAGTCCCGAGCAGAAGGTCGGCGAACTCTCCGGCGGCAACCAGCAGAAGGTGCTCCTGGCCCGCTGGCTCTGTCTGGAACCGAAGGTGCTGCTGCTCGACGAACCGACCCGAGGCATCGACGTGGGCGCGAAGGCCGAGGTCCAGGCCCTGGTCGACGAACTCGCGCAGGAGGGCCTCGCCGTGCTGCTGATCTCCTCCGACATCGAGGAGCTCGTCGAGGGCGCCGACCGGATCGTGGTCCTCAGGAACGGCGCCACCGTGGGCGAACTCGTCGGCGAGCAGGTGTCCGAGGACACGCTGCTCGCCGCCCTCGCCGACCACGCCCCGCCCGCCGACGCGTCCCCGAACACCTCTCTCACTACGTCCCAGGACAAGGCCCCGCGACCGGGCGCCGAGGAGACCCCCCGATGACCACCCAGGCCCCCGCGGCACCGGCCCGCGGACCCGTCATGCGGCCGACCACCGCCGCGTGGTTCCAGGCGTACGGCGTGTACGCGGCCGTGGCCGCGCTGCTGCTGTTCAACGCGTTCTTCACCGAGCACTTCCTCACCGTCGACAATCTCCGCACCCAGCTCATCCAGGTCGCCCCGATCGTCATCGTCGCCCTCGGCATGGCGCTGGTGATCGGCACCGAGGGCGTCGACCTGTCGGTGGGCTCCGCGATGGCCCTGGCCGCCGCGCTGCTGCCGCTCTACCTCGGCTACGGCCTGGTGCCCGCCCTGGTCGTGGCGCTGCTGGCGGGCGCGGTGGTCGGCGCGGTCAACGGCACGCTGGTGTCGGTGGTGGGGCTGCAACCCATCGTGGCGACACTCGCGCTGTTCGTCGGCGGCCGGGGCCTGGCCCTGGTGCTCGCGGACGGGCAGCTGAAGCAGATCTCCAACCCCGGCCTGCTGGCCCTCGGCACGAACAGTGTGCTCGGCATCCCGCTGGTCGTCCTGATCGCGGGCCTGCTCGCGCTCGCCGTCGCCTTCCTGGTGCACCGGACCACGTTCGGCCGCCAGGTCGTCGCGATCGGCGGCAACCGCAAGGCCGCCGCCCTCGCCGGACTGCCCGTCAAGCGGGTGCTGACCGGCGTCTACGTCCTGTGCGGGGTGCTCGCCGCCCTGGCCGGTGTGCTCGCCACCGCGCGGCTGACCGCCAGCGACCCCTCCTCGCTCGGCACCCTGATGGAACTCTCCGCCATCACCGCCGTGGTGGTGGGCGGCACCCCGCTCAGCGGCGGTTCCGTCCGGGTGCTGGGCACCGTGGCCGGCGCTCTCCTGATGCAGTTGCTGCGCGCCACGCTGGTCAAGCACGACCTGCCCGACTCCACCGCCCAGATCGCCCAGGCGGCCATCATCGTGGCCGCCGTCTACGTCGCACGGGAGCGCCGATCCCGATGAACTCCACGTCATCCGTCACGGCCCCGGGACCGGTCTCCCCGGCGCCCGAGGCCGGGGGCAAGCCCGCCAAGGACCGTTCCGGGGCCGAGGGCTCCGGGCGGGAACGCCTCGCGGCCCTGGTCCAGCGGCAGGGTGTGCTCGCCGTCCTGCTCCTCGTCGTCGTGATCGCCTCGTTCGCGTATCCGACCTTCGCCACCCTCGACAACGCCCGGGGCGTGCTCGTCCAGGCCTCGTTCCTGGCGATCGTGGCGCTCGGCATGACCCTGGTCATCATCACCGGCGGCATCGACCTGTCCGTCGGGTCGGTGTTCGCCCTGGGCGGGGTGCTCGCCGCCTGGGCCTCCCAGTGGGGTCTGCTGCCCGCCCTGCTGCTGCCGCTCGTGGTGTGCGGGGCGATCGGCACGCTCAACGGTCTGCTCATCGCCCGCGCCGGGATGGCACCCTTCATCGTCACCCTGGCCTCCCTGCTGGGGGCGCGCGGTCTGCTGCTCGCGATCACCGACGAGGGCGCCACGACCTATCTGGTCCCCAAGGGGTCCGCGTTCGCCGAGTTCGGGCAGGGCAGCGTCGGCGGGTTCGGCTATCCGATCCTGGTCGCGCTCGTCCTCTTCGGCGCCGGTGGTCTGCTGCTCCAGCGCACCTCCTTCGGACAGACGCTGTTCGCCGTCGGCGGCAGCAACGACGCCGCCACCCTCATGGGGCTGCCGGTCGCCCGCGCCAAGGTGTTGGTGTACGTGCTGAGCGGGCTGCTCGCCGGTTTCGCGGGCGCCGTCAACGCGGCCCGGCTGTCCTCCGGGGTGACCATCATCGGCACCGGCATGGAGCTGGACGCGATCGCCGCGGTCGTCATCGGCGGCACCCTGCTCGTCGGCGGGGCCGGGGCGGTCAGCGGAACGCTGTGGGGCGTGCTGCTGCTGGCCGTCATCCAGAACCTGATCAACCAGATCGGCTCGCTGAACTCCTCCTACCAGTCGGTGGTCAGCGGCGGCTTCCTGATTCTGGTGGTTGTCACACAGCGGTACATTTCACGCAGCAGAAGAACGCTCTGACGCAGGCGGGACCCAGCCGACGCCCGGAACCCCGGGCCGGTGCGGCCCCCGCTAAGGGCCAGGGCCGCACCGGCCCGGCCGATCCGCACCGATCAGAGCCGAACCGGAGGAGTTCCGTGGGGGTCAGCCTCAAGGACGTCGCGCAGCGGGCAGGCGTGTCGATCAAGACCGTCTCGAACGTGGTGAACAACTATCCCCACGTCACGCCCCAGATGCGCGCCAAGGTGCAGCAGGCCATCGACGAGCTCGGCTACCGTCCGAATCTCACCGCCCGCCACCTGCGCAAGGGCCGTACCGGCATCATCGCCCTCGCGGTGCCGGAGCTCGGCAACCCCTACTTCGCCGAGCTGGCGGGCGCCGTGATCGACGCGGCCGCCCAGCACGACTACACCGTGCTGGTCGACCACACCGCCGGGCTGCGCGAGCGGGAGCTGCTGGTCAGCCAGGAGTTCCGGTCCCATGTCATCGACGGGCTGATCCTCAGCCCCATCCATCTGGAGAACGAGGATCTGCTCGCCCGGCAGGAGACCTCACCGCTGGTGCTGCTGGGCGAGCGCGAGTACGACGCCCCGTACGACCAGATCGCCATCGACAACGTGGCGGCCGCGCGCAGCGCCGTGCGGCATCTGCTGGACCTGGGCCGGCGGCGGATCGCCTTCCTGGGCTCGCGCACCGGCCGCGAGCGCCAGCCCGCGCATCTGCGGCTGCGGGGCTGGCGCGAGGAGCTGATCGCCGCCGGCCTGGAGCCGGACGAGTCGCTCGTCGTCGCCACCGACGGCTACGGCCGCGGCGACGGCGCCTCGGCCATGGCCACGCTCCTGGACCGGGGGGCCCGGCCCGACGCGGTGTTCGCCTACAACGACCTCATCGCCCTGGGTGCCCTGCGCACCCTCATGGAACGCGGCCTCGGGGTCCCCGAGGACGTGGCCGTGGTCGGCTTCGACGACATCGAGGAGAGCCGCTACAACGCGACCAGCCTCACCACCGTCTCCCCCGACAAGCAGGCCATCGCCCGCCACGCGGTCGACCGGCTCGTGGCGCGGCTGGCCGGCGGTCCCGTGTCGGAGCCCCGGCGCATCCGCCCCGGCTACCGGCTCGTCGTCCGGGAGTCCACCGGCGGCGACCACAGCGTGACCGCCGCACCGCGGGACGACGCCGCGCCCACCGGCGGCTGACCCGCACCGCACCGCCGCCCCACCGCGCGCGCAGGACGCACGACCGCCGCGGCCCCACCACCGCCTGAAGCCGTCCCGAGGACTCACCATGCCCCGACCCAGCCTGCGCCACCGGCCGTTCGGCACCGCCCCCGACGGGGAGGCCGTCGAGCTGTGGCGTCTGGAATCTCCCTCCGGCTCCTACGCCGAGATCCTCACCTACGGAGGTGTCCTGCACGCCCTCGGTGTCCCCGACGCCGACGGCCGCACGCGCAACGTGGTCCTCTCGCTGCCTTCGCTCGACCAGTACGCGGAGAAGAGCCCGTACCTCGGTGCGGTGGTGGGCCGTTTCGCCAACCGCATCGCGCACGGCCGTTTCGTGCTCGACGGCACCGCGCACCACGTCCCCGTCAACGACCGCGGCCACGCCCTGCACGGGGGACCCGGCGGCTTCGACACCAAGGTCTGGCGGGCGGATCCCGTGGTGGACGGCGACACGGCCGCGCTCCGGCTGACCCTGCGCAGCGCGGACGACGACATGGGATTCCCCGGCACGCTCGACGTCACGGCCACCTACTCCCTCGACGCCGCCGGCACGCTCGCGCTGGAGTTCACCACCGTCACCGACCGCCCGACCGTCGTCAGTCTGAGCAACCACGCCTACTTCAACCTCACGGGCGACGGGGAGGACGTCCTCGGCCACACCCTCCAGGTGGACGGCACCCGCTTCCTCCCCGTCGACGCCGACGGCATCCCGCTCGGCCCGCTCCAGGACGTCACGGGGACACCGTTCGACCTGACGGACCCTCAACTGCTGCACGCACAGCTCGATTCGGACGACGACCAGCTCCGCCAGGCCGGCGGCTACGACCACTGCTGGGTCCTGGCCGAGGGCGAGTCCGGGCCGCCGCGCCGGGCGGCGCGTCTGACGGCGCCGGGCCGGACCCGTGTGATGGAGGTGTGGACCACGGCCCCCGGCCTCCAGGTGTACACCGCCAACCTGCTCGACGGCTCGCTCTGCGACGCCGACGGCCGCCCGCTGCGCCGCCACGGCGCCGTCTGTCTGGAGACCCAGCATCTGCCCGACGCCCCCAACCGGCCCGCGTTCCCCAGCGCCGTGCTGCTCCCCGGCACGACGGGCCGTCGCCGCACGGAGTTCCGCTTCCCGCGCGGAACGCAGCGCTGAGAGCCCTGGCTAGCGCAGGGCGCTCCTGCCCTGCCAGTCGGCCCACGACAGGTTCCACTCCCCGAAGCCGTTGCCCGGCTCGACCACGCCCTTGGTGTCGGCGCCGGTGATCTCGAACGGGTCACCGGGCCGCACCTGCTCGTAGAACCAGGCCGCGTCGGCGTCGCTCATGCCTATGCAGCCCGAACTCCGGTTGGCGTTGCCGAAGTACCGGGCGTTCCACGGGGCGGCGTGCGCGTACATGCCCGACCAGGTGAGCCGCATCGAATGCTCGACCATCTTGTCGTAGGCGTCGCCGAGGCCGACGGTCTCGGAGTTCATGTTGATCGTGCCCTCCTTCGCCATGAGCACCGCCGTGCCGCGCCAGGAGCGCTTGTCGCCGCCCGGTGTGCCGCCGGAGACCGGGAGGGTCCGGACGGTCCGCCCGTCGCGGACGAGGGTGAGCCGGTGCTTGTCCAGGTCGACCTGGACGATCTGCCGGGCGCCGACGGTGAAGGCGGTGGTGTAGTCGCGTACGAACCAGCCGCCGTCGCCCGAGTCGGTGCCGTTCAGTTCCGCGTTCAGCGTGACCTCGGTGCCCGGCTTCCAGTACGTGCGGGGGCGCCAGTCGACGCGGTCGCGGCCCGACCAGTCGCGTATCCAGCCCCAGGAGCCCTCGGTGCCGTCCGAGGTGGTCACCTTCAGTTGCTTCTCGACCTCGGCCCGGTTCTTCACCGGGTTGTCGAAGACCAGGGAGATGGGCTGGGCGACGCCGACGGTGGTGCCGGTGCCCGGCCGCCAGTCGACCTTGTTGACCTTGTCCGCCGCGGCGGTGGTGAAGGAGGCCTTGGTGCTGCCTGCTGTGCCGCCCTCGGTGCGGGTCGCGGCCGCGACCGTGTAGGCCGTGCCGGGGGCGGCCTTGCGGTCGGAGACCCATGAGCCGCCGTCGGCCGCGACCTTCCCGGCGAGCCTTTGGCCCTCGGCGTCGGTGACGGTCACGGAGGTGAGCCGGCCGCCCGCGGCTCTGACCGTCACGGGCGCGCCCGGGGCGGCGTCGCGCCCCTGCGGGGTGACGGTGACCGTGACCGGGCGGTTGCCGGCGTCCTTCGTGCCCTTCGCGTCGGGGCCGGCGGGAGTGCCGCCCGAGGAGCAGGCGGCGAGCGGCGCCAGCAGGGCCGCCGCGACGGCGGCGCGTACCGGGGCGTGGGCGAACACGGATGTGCGGTGCAACGGGACCTCCATGACGAACGACAACGTGCCGAAGCGGGGGATGTTCGTGACTGTAGGCCTGGAAAACACCAGGTCATCCGCTGTGGAGCAGTGTGACGGCCATTGGTGAGGAACGGTCATGCTCCCATCACATTCGCCGCGCGGCGCGGTCATGGGCCGCTGTGAGCATCCTCTGCGTCCCCGCTGCGGAACCGGGGAGAAGGAGAGGCTCACACCGTGTCAGCGCTGCTCGTACCGCCCGGCCGTATTCCCCGGGCGGGGAACGCGGACGTCGTCCTCGGACCTGTCACCGCCGAGGTCTACCGCGCCTTCCTCGCGTCCTCGGCCGGCGCCTCGCTCGGCGCCGGTTTTCTCCAGTGCCCGTCCTGGGCCGAGGTCAAGGAGGGCTGGCGCGCGCAGCTCCTCGGCTGGGGTCCGGATCCGGCGGCGGGGCGGCTGACGGGTGTGGCCCTGGTGCTGCTGCGGCAGTTCCCGGGCACCCGCAAGTACTTCGCCTACCTTCCCGAGGGTCCGGTCGCCGACTGGAGCGATCCCGGCATCGACGGCTGGCTGACGCCGTTGCTGGACCATCTGCGCCGCACGGGCGCGTTCGCCGTCCGCATGGGCCCCTCCCCCGCCTACCGGCGCTGGGACGCCGCTCTGCTCAAGTCCCGTACGGGCGCAGGGCATCGGCTGGCGGACGTCCTCGCGAGCGAGGTCGACCCGCTCGGCACGGCGGTCGCCGAGCGGCTGCGGGCCCGGGACTGGCGGCGCTGCGGCGGCGACGGCACCGGGGACGACGGCGACGCGCAACCCCGCCATGTCTTCCAGGTGCCGCTCGCCGGACGCACCACCGAGGACCTGTGGTCCGGACTCAACCAGGAGTGGCGCCGCAACATCCGCCGCGCGCAGAAGGAGGGTGTGGAGGTGGTGGTGGGCAGCGCCGCCGAACTCCCCGAGTTCTACCGTCTGCTGGGCGTCACCGAGCGGCGCGACGGCTTCCGGCTCGGCCGCTCGCTCGCCTACTACGAGCGTCAGTACGCGGCGCTCAACGCCGAGGAGCCCGGCCGGATGAAGCTCTACCTCGCCCGGCACCACGGCGAGATCCTGGCCGCGCACACGATGATCAGGGTCGGCCGCCGGGTCTGGTACCAGACCGGTGCCTCGGCCGACCACCGCCGTGAGGTGCGGCCCTCCAACGCCCTTCAGTGGCGCATGCTGCTGGACGCCCACGCCCTCGGCGCCGACGTGTACGACATGCGCGGGGTACCCTCCACTCTCGACCCTGACGAACGTGCGTACGGATTGCTGCGGTGGAAGCTCGGCACCGGCGGACAGGTCGTCGAGACGCTGGGGGAATGGGAGAGACCGTTGGGCGGCACCGCCAACCAGGCGCTCTACCGCGCCTTCCAGGCGTACCTGAACCGCCGGTGAAGCCGGTGAAGCCGACCACGGACACCGGCCCGGACAGTGCCTCCGCCGGTACCGCCCCCGCAGGCACGGTCGTTCGCCCCCGGGCGCGGCACGCCGCCGCGAAGAAGGCCTCCGCGGCGCGCAGCAGCGCCGTGATGGCGGCCGGGTCGGTCGTCTCCCGCGCCACCGGCTTCGCCCGGTCGGCCGTGGTCGCGGCGGCGCTGGGCACGATCGGACCGACCGCCGACGGTTACGCGGTGGGCAACTCGCTGCCCACCATCGTCTACATGCTGCTCCTGGGCGGCGCGCTGAACGCGGTCTTCGTGCCCGAGCTGGTCAAGGCGGCCAAGGAGCACGCCGACGGAGGTGTCGCCTAC
This sequence comes from Streptomyces sp. NPDC048600, assembly GCF_055587025.1. Taxonomy (NCBI): domain Bacteria; kingdom Bacillati; phylum Actinomycetota; class Actinomycetes; order Kitasatosporales; family Streptomycetaceae; genus Streptomyces; species Streptomyces sp. NPDC048600. The sequence goes on from NZ_JBVJGZ010000004.1 coordinate 68,144, forward strand.
ACCGACCGGCTCGTCACGGTGTGCGTCGTCGCCCTGCTGGCGCTCACCGCGACCGCGGTGTGGGCGGCCCCGCTGATCGTCGACGGGTACACCGACTACACGGGCGGGCAGGCGGCCATGACCACCGCGTTCGCCCGCTACTGCCTGCCGCAGATCTTCTTCCTCGGGCTGTTCACCCTGCTCGGCCAGGTCCTCAACGCGCGCGGCCGGTTCGGCGCGATGATGTGGGCGCCCGTCCTGAACAACCTGGTCGTCATCACGGTGTTCGGCCTGTATCTGGCCCTGGCGACGGGCGGCGGGGACACACTCGGCGCCGCTGAGACGGCCGTGCTCGGCTGGGGCACCACCGCCGGGATCGCCGTACAGGCACTGGCCCTGCTCCCCGCGCTGCGCGCGGCCCGGTTCCGCTGGCGGCCCCGGTTCGACTGGCGCGGCAGCGGACTGACCCGCCCGCTGCGGTCGGCCTTCTGGCTGGTGCTGCTGGTCCTCGCCAACCAGGCCGCCTACTGGGTCACCACCCGGCTGGCCACGACCGCGGGCCTGGACGGCGGGCCGGGATACAGCGCCTACAACAACGCGTACGCGCTGTGGGCCGTACCGCACGGCATCATCACCGTCTCGCTGGTGACCGCGCTGATGCCCAGGATGAGCGCGGCCGCCGTCGACGGCGACACCGCGACGCTGCGGCGGGACGTCTCCCAGGCCCTGCGCACCTCGGCGTCCGCGGTGGTGCCCGCCGCCTGCATGCTGTTCGCCCTCGCGCAGCCGGTGATGGCCCTGGTCTTCGGCTACGGCAGGACCAGCGACGGCGACACGGCCGCCATGGCCGGCATCCTGATGGCCTTCGCGCCCGGACTCGTGGCCATGTCGGGCCAGTACGTGCTCTCCCGCACCTTCTACGCGCTCTCCGACACCCGTACGCCGTTCCTGCTCAACCTCGTGATCGTCACGCTCAACGCGGGCCTGTCCGTGACGGCCGCCCAACTGCTGCCCGCCCGCTGGGCCGTGACGGGGATGGCGGCGGCGTACTCACTGGCCCTGTGCGTGGGCTGGGCGGTGACGGCGTGGGTGCTCGGCCGCCGTCTCGCGGTCGCCCGGCCGCTGCGGTCCTCCGCGGCAGGCGCGCACGCCCGGCTGCTCGTCGCCGCAGTGCCGGCCACCGCACTCGGTCACTGGGTGGCGTCGGAGGCCGCGAGGGCGGGTTCCCCGGCCGCCGCAACCGCCGGAGGGGTCGTCGTCGTGCTCACCTTCGCCCTGCTCGCCCGTCCGCTGCGCCTGACCGAACTCGACGCGCTGATCTCCGGTGTCCGCCGGAGAGCCGCCCGGACCTGACCACCACCCTAGGGAGAACCATCCATGCCCCGCGTGCTCCTCATCGAGGACGACCCTTCGGTACGCGAAGGGGTCGAGCTCGGTCTGCGCCGCCGTGGCCACGACGTACGGACGGCCGCGACCGGCGAGGCGGGACTCGCCGCGCTGGTCGAGTTCCGCCCCGACCTGCTGCTGCTGGACCTGATGCTGCCCGGCATGAATGGCGTCCAGGTCTGCCGGCGGGTCCGTGAGCAGAGCCAGCTGCCGATCATCATGCTCACCGCGCGCGGAGACGACTTCGACGTGGTGATCGGCCTGGAGGCCGGTGCCGACGACTACATCGTCAAACCCGCCCGCACCGAGGTGATCGAGGCCCGTATCCGCGCCGTGCTGCGCCGCATCGAGGACACCGAGCCGGGCCGGCCGGCCGTCGAGTTCCACGGCGAACTCGCCATCGACCGCGTCGGACTGACCGTCACCAAGTCGGGCAGGCGGCTCACGCTCGCGCCCTCCGAGCTCAAGCTCCTGCTGCACCTCTCCTCGGCCCCTGAACAGGTTTTCAGCAGGCAGCAGTTGCTGGAGCACGTGTGGGACCACAACTACCACGCGGACGCGCGCCTGGTCGACGCGTGCGTGGCACGGCTGCGCGGCAAGATCGAGGACGAGGCGGGCAGCCCCCGTTACGTCCAGACGCTGCGGGGCTTCGGCTACCGCTTCGGACCGCTGTGATCCTCGGCCCCGCCCGGAAACGGCCCCGCCGCCACGCGCGCGGTCCGGCCGACGGCTCCCGTGGACCGGTGCGGATGCGGGCCCGGGCGTTCGGGCTGCGCACCCGGCTGGTGCTCGCCTTCCTGGTGGTCGCCGCCGTCAGCGCGGGCACCACGGCCGCCCTGACCTACCGCGAGGCCCGTAACGCGCTGCTGGAGACGGCCCAGGACACCGCGGTCTCCTCGTTCCGCGAGCAGGTCCAGCAGACGGGCTGGCGCCTGCCGGTGGGCGAGGAGGGCATGGAGCTGGTCCTCCGCGACATCGCCCGCAGGGGAAAGCCGCACCCCTGGGTGGTGTTCGCCGAGTACGGCTCGATGCGCGTCTCCTCCGGCGAGAACCCCGTCTCGACCGTCATCACGCCCGGACTGCGCCGTGCCGCGCGGGCCAACCCCAACGGTTCCTTCGAGCGGGTCGTCAAGGACGGTGTGCCCTACCTGACGATCGCCATGCCCACCGTCTTCAGGACCGGCCCCGACACCCTGCTGCCCAGCGGACTCGTCGTCTACGCCGTCATGCGGATGACCGACGAGCAGATCAACATCGACGCGATGCTCATGGCCGCCCGTGACGGCGCCCTGCCCGGCCTCGTCATCGCTCTGGTCCCCGGGCTGTTCGCGGCGCGCAGTGTGCTGCGTCCGGTCCGGGAACTGCGCCGCGCCGCCCAGAGCATGGGCAGCGGACAGCTCGACACCCGCATCCCCGTCCGGGGCAGCGACGAACTGGCCGAACTGGCCCGTACCTTCAACGAGACCGCCGGCAAACTGGAGCTGTCGGTGGCGGAGTTGCGGGAGGCGGAGGCCCGGGCCCGCCGCTTCGCGTCCGACGTCTCGCACGAACTGCGCACCCCGCTCGCCGGCATGCTCGCCGTCACCGAGGTCCTCGACGAGGACGCCGACCGGCTGGACGCCGACACCGCCCGGGCGGTCCGGCTGGTCAGCGCCGAGACCGGCAAGCTCGCCGTGCTCGTCGAGGACCTGATGGAGATCTCCCGCTTCGACGCCCGGGCGGCCGAACTCAACGCCGACGAGGTCGATGTCGCGGAGACCATCGCCAAGAGCCTGGCCAACCGCCACTGGACCGACGGCCGGGTCCGCGCCGAGCTGCCCGACGGCATCCGCGCCCGGCTCGACCCGCGCCGCTTCGACCTCGTGATCGCCAACCTCGTCGGCAACGCCCTGCGGCACGGCGGCGCGCCGGTCACCGTGCGTCTGCGCGTGGAGGCCCGCTCCCCCGACGCGCCCGTGCTGGTCACCGAGGTCGTCGACAGCGGCCCCGGTATCCGGCCCGACGTGCTGCCGCACATCTTCGACCGCTTCTACAAGGCCGACGCGGCGCGTACCCGGTCGGCGGGCAGCGGCCTGGGCCTGGCGATCACTCTGGAGAACGTGCGGCTGCACGGCGGCACGATCCGCGCCGGGAACCTGCCGGAGGGTGGGGCCGTCTTCACCGTCGAGATACCGCTGTACGCGGAGGAGGCGGGGGAATGAGGCGTGCGCGCACGCGCCGGCGCGGGGGCGTGGTCGCCGTCGTGGCGGCTGTGCTGCCGCTCGGCGGCTGCGGCATCCCGGAGACCGATGTCATCGAGGCGGGCGCTCCGGCGAGCGTCCAGGCCTTCGTCGACCGGGACTACGACGTGCTGCTGTTCTTCCGCTCTCCCGACGGCGGCCTCAATCCGGTGGTCCGGTCCACCTTCTCCTCGGGCGGGATCGGCCCGGACGGCGGCACCTGGGCGGGTTCCGTGGGCCAGGACCCCGACGGGACGCCGGTCGCGGCCGAGAAGGTGGTCACCCTGCTGCTGCTCGGTCCCGACGAGAGGGACCGGGCCGCGGGTCTCGACACCGCGCTGCCCACCGCCCAGGTCAAGGAGCGCGTCCAGGTGGAGGTCGCGCGGACCGGGGCGATCAGGGCCGAGCTGCCGATCGCGCTGGAAGGGCTGGACAGCACGGCCCTGCGCCAGCTGATCTGCACGATCGCCTACAGCGAGCGCGGCAGCGGACTGGCCACCGTGCGGCTCAGCGGTACGGACGGCGTGTCGAGGTCGGGAACGTGCGGCCTCGACCCGACCGGGAGCTGAGGGCGGTGAGCGGGCCCGTCCCGGCACACCGGCCCGGTTCCGTACACAGGCCCCGTCCCGTGCACCGGCCCCGACCGCCCGGGGCCCTACCCGTCGGCGCCCGACCGCGTCCGTGACCGGGCACGGTCGCGGTCGCGGTCGCGGAACCAGCAGAGCGTCCCCACCAGCACTGCCACAGCCGTCCCGTAGAGCGGCAGCCACCGAGTCGTCGTGGACGCGAGGCAGTCGTCGACGGCCTCGCGGGACTGCTCCCGCCGCGCGAACGCCAGGGCGGTCTCGTCCTGCCCGGCCAGGTTCCCCAGCGTGGCCTGTGCCTCCAACGCCTGGTACCTGCCCAGCAGTTGGCAGTCGCTGCGGGCCTGGGGCACGGGGAACAGCCAGTCGTGCCGTTGCAGCAGCGGGGCCAGGGCGATCGCCGCGCACAGACCGACGACCAGCGCGTACGCCACCAGCGCGCGCAGGTACGGCGAGCGGAGCCTCGGTGACCACAGCGCCCGGCGCTCGAAGGCGGACATCACGGCGAGGAGCGTCACGCCGATGAACGCGGCGAACCACTGCCACGAGCCCTGGGCGAGGGCGAAGGTCAGCACGGCGGCGAGTCCGATGCCGATGACGCCGGGATCGGGAGCGGGGTCGCCCGGCGCGGCGGACACCGGCCGCCGCGCCGTTCGGGAGCTGGGAGCGATCACGAGTCTCTCCTGCGCAGGGGAGGTCTCAGCGTCCCCCGGGCGGGGTGGCGGTGCGGGGTGCCGTGCCGTACGGGGCCGGGCATCCCGCCCGGATGGCCCGCGCCCGGGAAACGGCCGTCGTGCCGCGGCTCGCGGTGCCGGAGCGCCCCACGCCGTGTTCGGGCGGCGGGGCGCAGCGGCGGGCCGTGGGCTCAGTCCTCGGACGGCAGATGGTCGCGCATGCCGAGGTGGGCGCAGAGCGCGGCGACGGCGCCCACGGCACCGCACAGCAGCCAGACGGTGTTGCCGAGCGTGGCCCAGGCGAGGACGCCGAGGGTGGGTCCCAGTGCCATGCCGAGGCCGAACGTGGCCTGGTGGGCGGCGATGTAGCGGGCCTTGAACGGGTCCGGGTAGGTGGACGGGTGGGCGAACATGGTCGGCCCGCTGACCATCACGCCGGCGACGAACACGGCCGTGCTGAGGATGAGCAGGACGGCGGGTTCCAGGATGTACCCGGTCACCCCGAGCGCCATCAGCGCGGTGCCGACGCCACCGGCCAGGTGGGGCGGCCAGCGCTTGACGTAGCTGGTGATCTTCAGTTCGCAGAGGATGAGGATCACGGAGGAGGCGGTGAGCACCGCGCTGTACATTCCGGCGGACCCGCCGTCCGCGGTGATCTTCAGGGGCAGGGCGACCGTGTACTGCACGTAGATCAGCGAGCCGAGCAGGACCGAGGCCAGGAAGAGCAGGTACTTGGTGTCGCGCAGCAGCACGGCGTACACGGAACGCCGGTGCGCGGCGGGTTCCGCGTCGCCCGCGGCAGCCGCCGGGGGTCTGTCGGAGGGCAGGTTCGGCAGCAGGGTGTAGGAGACGACCGCGCAGGCGAGCGCGGTGAGGGCGTCGAGCCAGAACAGCAGGTTCCAGTCGATCAGGATCAGACCCGCCGCGATGAGGGGGCTGACGGCCGCACCGGCGTTCATCGCGATCCGCATCATGGAGAAGGCCATCACGCGGTGCTCGGCGGGCATCAGCTCACTGAGCATCAGCGCCGCGGCAGGGCGGTAGGACTGGGTGACCAGGCCCGCCGCGGTGACCGCGACCAGCAGGTAGGCGAAGTGCGAGGGTCTGCTCAGCCAGGGGACGAGTGCCAGGACCGACGCGGAGGACGCCATCGCCGTGACGATGGTGGCGCGGGCCCCGATGCGGTGGATCAGCTCGCCGCCGAGCAGCGTGCCGAGTACGGCGCCCGCGCTGTACGCGGTCAGGGCGAGGCCCGCGTGGCCCAGGGTCATTCCGCGTGCCGTCAGATACAGCACCAGGAAGGTCTGGACGAAGGCGCCCATCTGGTTGACGAGCACTCCGCCCAGCAGATACCGCACGGAGACCGGTGTCGCGCGAACCACGGCGAAGACGCCCGGCGCGCGATCTGTTTTCTGTACCGCCTGCGTGACACTCACTGTTCTCGTCCTCGATTCGGTGTTCTGCCGGACCCGCCGCGCGGCCCGGGGGGCTGGTGATGAGACAGCGCGGGGCGCCTGCAAGGCGCCCCGCACAGCTGTGTCGTCACATTTCAGCCAAACACCGGATTGATCGACACTGATGGGCTCCACTGACAATCAATCAGTTAGAGGCAGTGCACGGCCACTTGGGATGGTGGCGCTCGAGGACGGCGGTTCAGCGCAGGACGGCCGCCAGCAGGTCGGTGCCCAGGGCCGTCAGATCGGGCACGTTGAGGGTGTGACGGACGTAGCGGCCGTGGCGTCGGGCGGTGAGCAGGCCCGCGCGGCGCAGCACGGCGAGGTGGCGGGAGACCTCCGGCGGCGAGAGCTCCCAGGCGTGGGCGAGTTCGCCGGTGGTGTGCGGGCCGCGGGCCAGGGTGCGCAGCAGCCGCAGCCGTACCGGATGGGCGAGGGCCTCCAGCCGCAGGGTGACCGTCTCCAGCGGTACCGGCTCCGACGGGGTCGGCTCGGCCACGGGGTACTGCACCACCGGCTGCCAGCCGGGCGCGTGCACCACCGCCAGGTGCGGGCGGCCGAAGACGCTGGGGACGAAGGTGACTCCGGTGCCCTGGGCGGAGGTCGCCTTGTCCTGCAGCTTGTCGACGACGATGCAGTCGCCGTCCGGCGCCAGGGTGACCGCGCCCGAGACCGACGCGAGCGCCGCGGCGACGCCCTGGTGTCTGAGCAGGTCGTTCTTCAGGCGCAGATCGCCGGCGAGGCGCACGGCCACACCCGCCCAGGCGGCGTCGAAGAACGCCTCGGCGCACTGTTCGAGGGTCCGGCGCACCCGTGCCCGCACGGCGGCCGGGTCCGAGAGCAGGCGTTCCGCGAAGGCCTCCTGACGCGGGCCGCGGGCCTGTGCCAGGTCCAGGGCCCGCTCGCGCGCGGCCGCGTCGGTGAGCGGTGACGGAACGGCGAGGTGCGCCCGGTTGCCGCCGCAGGTGATGACGAGCGCCGCGGTCACGTACCGCTCGTCGTCGATCCGGTCCACGTCGTCGAGTTCCTCGGCGAGGGTCGGCCGCGGCCGGGCGGGGATCAGGAAGTCGGCCTGCGAGGAACGCCAGAGGAACTCGGCCTCCCGCAACCGCTCGGCGAGCTCCGGCGGCAGCGCGGCCCACACGTCCGCGGCCCAGTCAGCGAGCTGCGGATGGTGCCCGGGTTCGGCGAGCACATGCAGCATCGCGGTGAGCTCCGCCAGCGGGGACGCGGCGAACAGCAGCCGCTCGGACGGCAGTCCGCCGATGTCGATCCTCAACGTCATCCTCCGATCATCACGGTCGCGACGGCCGACTGCAGCGTCGATTGACGGTCTCCGTCAACCGACGTGCCCGGCACGGCCGCCCCGCGCACCGTGTGACGCCATGGCAACCCTGACCAAGACCGGCCCCCGCGCACTCGTCCGCGCCTCCGGAGGCCCCCGCTACGCCGTCGCCCTGGCCGTCGACGCCCTGGGCACCGGACTGCTGCGGCCCTTTCTCCTGCTCTACGGCGTGACCGTGCTGAAGCTGTCCGCGCCGGTCACGGGCCTCGCCATGACGGCCGGTGTGGTCGCGGGCCTGGTGTGCATGCCCGCGGTGGGCCACTGGCTGGACCGGGGCGCGCGCAGCACGGTCGTGGCGGCGTCGATGCTGGTGCGGGTGCTGGGTGTGGCGCTTCTGCTGGCGACCCCAGCCGGGCATGTCTGGCTGTTCGCGACGGCGGCGCTGTTCCTCGGGATCGGCAACCAGGCCTGGCCGGCCGCCCACGCGGCGCTCGTGGCCACCGTCGCCCGGGGCCGGGAACGCGACACCGCCCTCGCGGCGGGCCGTGCCCTGCGCAACGCCGCCCTGGGCGTGGGCGCACTGCTCGCCATGGTGTGCCTGGCGGGCGGCACGACGGCACTGCGGGCGCTGGCGGCCGTGACCGGTGTCGCCTACCTCGCCGCCGCGGCACTGGCCGGGTCGGTCCGTCTGCGGGCGCATCCGGCCGCAGACGGACCGGCCGAGGGCGACGGGCCCGCGCCCCGGATGCGCGCGCTGCTGGCCGCCAACGTGGTCTACGTCTTCTGCCTCAACGTCCCCGAGATCGCGCTGCCCCTGATCCTGGTCACGCAGCTGGACGCGTCCCCGGTGTGGTCGGCGGCCGTCTTCGTCACCAACACCGTCCTGGTGGTCACCCTCCAGGTCCCGGTGACCGTCGCGCTGTCCCGCTTCCCCCGGCGGACGGTGCTGGCCTTCGCCGGTGTCGTACTCGCCGTGTCCTACCTGGGGTTCCTCGGGGCCGCCTCGCTGGGCCCCGGCTGGGGTGCCCCGGCCGTCGCCGCCGTGTCCGTGGTGTGCACCCTCGGCGAGATCGTCTACGCCGGGAGCGCCACCGCCCTCGTCACCGTCCTGGCCCCGGCCCGGGTCCTCGGACGCACCCTCGCCCGCTTCGAACTCTCCACGGGCCTCGGCCTCGCGGTGTCCCCCGCGGTCATCACGGCACTCGCCCCGCACGGCCCGGCCGCGCTGTGGGGCAGCCTGGCCACCGCGACACTGGTCTCGGCGTCGGCGGTGGCCGCCGAGAAGGACACGGAGACCCGCTGACGCGCTCCACGCACGGGACCGCGCCCCGACGGCGTCCGCCGGGGCGCGGTCCCTGCTCGTGACGAGGGACGAGGTCCGTCTCTCCGAGGTGCGCCTCGTTGAGGCCCGCCTCTACCGCGGGTCGCGGTCGAACAGTGACTTCGACCAGACGTACCCGAGTGCCGTGAGGGCCAGGCACCAGGCGACGGCCAGAAGGCCGTTGTGGCCGATCTCGGTGCCGAGGAGGAGGCCCCGCAGGGTCTCGATGGCCGGGGTGAAGGGCTGGTACTCGGCGAAGGGCCGGAACCAGCCCGGCATCGCGTCGACCGGGACGAAGGCGCTCGACAGGAGCGGCAGGATCATCAGCGGCATCGCGTTGTTGCTGGCCGCCTCGGCGTTGGGGCTGACCAGGCCCATGCCGACCGCGATCCAGGTGAGCGCCAGGGCGACGAGCGCCAACAGCCCCAGCGCCAGGAGCCGTTCCAGGGCGGTGGCGCCCTCGGCCCGGAAGCCGATGGCCACGCCGACCGCGCCGACGAGGACGACGCTCATCACGCACTGGATCACACTGCCGGCGACGTGTCCGACGAGGACCGACGCACGGTGGATCGCCATCGTGCGGAAGCGGGCGATGATGCCCTCGGTCATGTCGTTGGAGACGGAGACCGCCGTGCCGATCGTCGTGCCGCCGATGGTCAGCATCAGGATGCCGGGGACGAGGTAGGCGATGTAGGCGGAGCGGTCCGGACCGCCGTCCGTGATCCCGGCGCTCATCACGTCACCGAAGACGTAGACGAACAGCAGGAGCAGCATCACGGGCGTGAGCAGCAGGTTCAGGGTGAGGGACGGGTAGCGCCGGGCGTGCAGGAGGTTGCGGCGCAGCATGGTGGCCGAGTCGCGCACGGCGAGGGTGAGCCTGGTCGGGCGGGCGGGGGCCAGGAGGGAGCTCATCGGGCGTCTTCCTTGGTCTGGTTCGGCTGCCCCGGCACGGTGCCGCCGGTCAGGGCGAAGAACACGTCGTCGAGGTCGGGGGTGTGCACGGTCAGTTCGTCGGCCTCGACCCCGGCCGCGTCCAGCCAGTCGAGGATCGAGCGCAGCTCGCGCTGGGTGCCGTCGCTGGGGATGTGCAGGGCGAGGGATTCGTCGTCGCGTGTGGTCTCGCTCAGGGCGGCGGCGGCCGACCGGTACGCGGCCGGGTCGGTGAAGCGGAGCCGGACATGGCCGCCGGGGATCAGACGCTTCAGCTCCTCCGCGGTGCCCTCGGCCGCGATCTTTCCGTCGTTCAGCACCGCGATCCGGTCGGCGAGTTCGTCCGCCTCCTCCAGGTACTGCGTGGTGAGGAAGACCGTGACGCCGTCCGAGACCAACTCGCGGATGATTCCCCACATGTTGTGGCGGCTGCGGGGGTCGAGGCCGGTGGTCGGCTCGTCGAGGAAGATGATCCGCGGGCTGCCGACCAGGGTCATGGCGATGTCCAGGCGGCGCTTCATCCCGCCCGAGTACGTCGAAGCCGGCTTCCCCGCGGCCTCGGTGAGGTCGAAGCGGGCCAGCAACTCGGCGGCGACCCGGCGTCCCTCGGCCTTGGACAGGTGGTGCAGGTCCGCCATGAGGAGCATGTTCTCCTCGCCGGTGATCAGACCGTCCACCGCCGAGAACTGGCCGGTGACACCGATCGCCGCGCGCACGGACTGCGGGGCGGTGGCGAGGTCGTGCCCGGCTACCCGGGCCTGTCCTGAGTCGGCGGAGATGAGCGTGGAGAGGATCTGCACCGTCGTGGTCTTGCCCGCGCCGTTCGGGCCGAGCAGGGCGAACACGGAACCGGCGGGGATGTGCAGATCGATGCCGTCGAGGACGGTCTTGTCGCCGTAGGACTTGCGCAGACCGGTCGCGGAGAGAGCGGCGGGTGACGGGTGACCGTCCCCCTGCCTGGACGTGGGCATGACAGATGAAGGCATGGGGCCCTCCGGTGGAAGGGGTGGGGTGGGACGGGCTGGAGGCGGAGTGCGCCGAGGGCGGCCGGCAGGGAGGACCGCCCAAGGACCAGAGCTCAGGCGCGGGCGCGGCGGACGTCGATGTTGCCGTACCGGGTGCGGGCGTGGACCTTGACGGTGTCCTCCGCCTCCTGCGGGGTGTCCGACGCGGTGAGCGAGTTGCGCACCTGACCGGAGCCCGCGCTGACGTCGAGCCAGGCGGCGGTGCCCTGCCGGATGCCGATGTCGATCGCGCCGTAGGAAGTCTCCAACTGCACCGTGCCACGGGCCACTTCACCCACCCGGAGGGTGCCGTGGGCGGTGGTGGCGGTGACCGAGTCGTCGGCACGGGCGATGTCGATGTCACCGTTGGCGCCGCTGACCCGGAGTTCAGCGGTCGCGGCCCCGACGGTCGTGCTGCCGTGCGAGTTCTTCAGCACGGCCGGGCCGTCGAGGAGGCCGACGCGCACGCTGCCGGAGCTGGTGGTGATCTCGGCCTTGCCCTCGACCTGGTCGACGGTGATCGAGCCGTGCGACGCGGTCAGGTGCAGCGGGCCGGTCGCGTCGAGGCGGACGTCGCCGGACGAGGTCTTCACACGGACCTCGCCGAGCCGGCCCTCACCGAGCACCTGGGTCCAGGACCCGGACGTGTCGATCCGCGAGCCGACGGGCAGTTCGACCGACACGTCGACGACACCGGTGCGGCCGAACAGGCCGGACTTGGGCGTCCGGACGTTGAGGACACCGCCCACGTACGTGACCTCGGTCTGCCCTGCGGTGCGCACGTCCAGGTCCTTCTTCGGGTCACGGGGCCGCACCTCGACCACCGTGTCGGCGCGCTCGCTCGCGGTGAACTGGATGGAACCAGCCTCCACACGAGCGGTGACCGTGATCGCTTCGGGGGTTTCGAAAGAAGGCATGACTGTCCCGTCCTCTTGAGTCCTCGGGGCGTCCCTGCTGGTGGGACGTGGTGTGGGTGAAGTGGTGCGGGGGTGGTGGAGCGCAGCGCCCTTGCCCGGATGGCGGCGCGGGCGGCTAGCGCACCCAGCCCGTGAAGCTCTGGCCGATGCTCTGGGACCTCTCCGTCGCACGCGGCCGGGTGCCGCCGTCGACCGCGGCCGAGACGGCCCGGACGAGCCACGCGTTGACCGACAGGCCCTCGCGGTTCGCGGCCTCCTCGGCGCGGGCCTTGAGCTGGGCCGGCAGACGCAGGTTGACGCGGGCCGTGCCACCGTCGTCCCCCTCGACGGGCACCTGCGCCCGGAGCGGTTCGGCGGGCCCGGCCGGCTCCGCGGGAGCGCTGTCGCCGACGGGCGGCAGCGTCACCACGAAGTCGGGGTCCAGCCCCCGCAGCCGTACGTCGACCGAGCCGGGGGCGAGCTCACGGGTGATCTCGTCCATCGCGGCGGAGAGCACATGGAGCATGGTCAGCCGGGTCGCCGACTCCAGCGGAGCGGTGAGCCGCTCGGCCAGCTCACGGGCATCTTCGCCGCCGGCCTCGGCGGCCACCGCGAGTTCGCGACGAAGGGTGTCGACATACGGGGTGAGGTCCATGACGCAATGATGGCATCACTTTGGCGCCAAAGGCAAGCATCAGTGGCACCACTCAGGGCCGCAAAGTGACGCCAGCCCATCCCACCTGCTGAAACAGCTGAAAAATGACGGGCACCGGGGTGACGTCACACCTCTTCACAGTCCCCCGAGGGTGCGCAGTGGCACCACCTGACACCTGATGGCGCCATGCCGGCGCCCAGTGGTGCCACGTGGAGCACCATCGGGTGCCAGCTCAATGCCACGCAACGCCACACCGGGGCACCGTCAGGACAGGCCGCCCTGCTCACAGATCAGCCGGGCGACCTCGCGGAGCTTCATGTTCCGTTCCTGGGAGTAGCGCCGCAGGACGTCGAAGGCCTGCTCCTCGGTGAGGTCGTGGCTGCCCATGAGGATGCCCATGGCCTCACCGATGTTGTGGCGGGTCGCGAGGGCGTGCTCCATCTGGGCGTGTGTGCGGGCGGCGGAGAAGGAGACCGCGGCATGGGAGGCGAGCAGCCAGCCCATCAGCTCGCTGGCCTCGGTGAACGCACCGGGCTTACGGGAGTAGACGTTCAGCGCGCCCAGTTCCTCGTCCTCGGTGTACAGCAGGAAGCCCATCATGCTGCCGATGCCGAGCTCACGCGCCTGTGGGGTGAAGGAGGGCCAGAACGGCTGCCCCTGGGTGAAGTCCTTGATGCGGAACACCCGCTCGCCCAGCCGGGTGCGGGCGGCGTCGAAGCAGGGACCCTCGCCGAGCCGCTCCTGAAGCCGGTCGCTGTCGACGACCAGCTGCTCCGAGGGCGCCAGCGACTCCACCTTCGTACCGTTCAGCACCAGGATGCCGGCGGCGTCGCAGCCCTCCACCAGTTCGGTGGCGGAGCCGGTGATCCGTTCCAGCGTGGCGTCGACCGAGGTCTGCGCCAGCAGGTCCCGGGCCATCGACGCCATCTGCTGCGCGAAGTGAGCCCAGTCCATCGCGTTCCACCTCCCTGTCCCGAGTCCGGACCGGCGAAGCCGTAAGCCCAGCATTCCACGCGGGCCCCCGCACAGTGGAGTCGAAGGCCCCGGCCCGGGAGGCGGGGGGCGGGGCGGGGCGGGGCGGGGCCGACGTACGGTACGCCCGGTCAGACGGCGCCGTCCCGCAGGCGTCGCAGATCCTCCTCGTCCCAGGTGCGGGTGTCGCGCGGCCGGGTGTACGGCTCGGCCTTCGGAGGGTGTCCGCCGGCGATGGCCCGCTGCCGCGCGGTCTCCGCGTCGAACTCCAGGCCGAGCAGGATCGCCAGGTTCGTGATCCACAGCCAGACCAGGAAGACGATGACCCCGGCCATGGTGCCGTAGATCTTGTTGTAGGAGCCGAAGTTGGCGGCGTAGAAGGCGAATCCGGCGGAGGCGGTCATCCAGATCACCAGGGCCAGGAAGCTGCCCGGGGTGACCCAGCGGAAGCCCTTCACCCTGGCGTTGGGGCTCGCCCAGTACAGGATCGCGAGCATGACGATCACCAGGAGGACCAGGACCGGCCACTTGGCGTAGGACCACACCGTCAGCGCGGTGTCCCCGACCCCCAGGACGTCCCCGGCGCGGCGCGCCAGGCCGCCGGTGAAGACGACGATCAGGGCGCTGGCCACGGCGAGGATCATCAGCACGACGGTGACGCCGAGCCGGATCGGCAGGATCTTCCACACGGGGCGGCCCTCGGGCATGTCGTAGACCGCGTTGGACGCGCGGATGAACGCCGCCACGTATCCGGACGCCGACCACACCGCCAGGACCAGCGCGATCACGGCCGTGAGCGAGCCGACCCCGGCGTGCCCCTGCACCTGCTCGACGGCCGAGGTGACCATCTCGCGGGCCGAGGCGGGGGCGAGCTGCTCCAGGTTGTCCACGACCTTCTCGGTGGCGGACCTGTCGACGATCCCCAGGAGGGACACCAGCGCCAGGAGGGCCGGGAAGAGGGACAGCACCCCGTAGTAGGTCAGGGCCGCGGCACGGTCGGTGAGCTCGTCGTCCCTGAACTCGCGCACCGCGCCCTTGAACGCCCGGCCCCAGGCCTTGCTGGGCAGCTCGGTCGGCGCGTCGGGTGCCTGCCGCTCGACCTCCGGGGCGGGGCCGGTCTCAGGCGCCGGACCGGGACCGGTCTCCGGCCCCCGGGCCTCGTCGGGGTCGCGGTGTCTGTGGGGAAGATGCAGTCTGGCCATGGTCACCGGGTAACCCGCGGGGCATCCGTCACGCCTTCGGGATGTCCCGGAGGCGGGGACGACGACCGGAGAGGGGAGCTGCATGAGCGACCACCAGGACGGCCCCGACCGCGCGCACCGGCGGCCCGACGGCGTCGACGACAGGACCGTCGAGGCGCTCGGCTCACTGTCCAAGGCGCTGGAGACCACCGAACGCGCGCGTGGCCGCCTCTACGACTTCCACCAGCTCACCGGCGGCGCGGACGCCGAGCTGGACCGCGCGGTGCGCCTGCTGCGGGAGGCCGGGCATCCGGAGTGGGCGGACCGGATCGAGCAGGAGATCCTGGGGCGCAACGTCATCCCCGGGCACTGGACCTTCCAGATCGTCGAGGCCTACGACGACACGTACTACGAGCCGTTCCGGCGGCTGGAGCGGGGCGCGGTGGGGGAACTCGTGGGCGGGCGGGACCACCTGTACGAGGCGGAGATGAAGGAGTCCCGCCGCACCCGTGGACACCCCGATCACACGGCACGCCCCTGAGCGTGGCGCGCCACTGCCCTGAGGTCCGCGGGGGCCGCGGGGGCCCGGGTGTCAGGGTGATCGCGCCGTGCCGCTCCGGGCGCCGGACGGCCTGCCGTACGTATGCCCGAAGTCCGACCGGGAACGCGAGGAGGGGGCGCCGGAAAGTGCGGTTCGGGGCCGTCGGCGGCGGGACAGAGGCGCAGGTGAGCGGGGGGACACGACCATCCTCCGACGGCCGGGTGAATTCTGTGGTCGACAACGGAGCGTGGGGCTTGTGGAGGGGTGCCCTGTGGCCTTCTACTGTCCTTCACGTCCTCGTTCCTCGTGCAACGGGACGTCGAGCACATCCCTTTTTTCCTTTTCCCTCTCACCGGGGCGCCGGTGAGTTGCAGCGTTCCCCTCCCCCCAGAAAGACCGAAGGCCCCGTGCCCGTTTCCGTCGTACTCAGCGGCCGCCTGGCGCGGCTGGAGCCCCTCGCTCCGCATCACGTGGAAGGCCTCGTCCAGGCTGCGGCCGAGGACCGGACCTCGTATGCGTTCACGCCCGTGCCGCACGGCCTGGACGCGACTCTCGGTTACGTGGATCAGGCGCTGGCCGATCAGGCGGCGGGCCGAGCTGTGCCCTATGCCGTGGTCCGGGCGGACGACGGACGCGTCGTCGGTTCGACCCGCTTCCTGCGGCTGCACTACTGGCAGGGCCCCCTGGTGTGGCCCGCCGTGCCGGACGCCCCTCCCGGCAACCCGCTCTCCGCCGTCCCCGACGCCGCCGAGATCGGCAACACCTGGCTCTCCTCCCAGGCCCAGGGCACCGGCATCAACACCGAGGCCAAGCTCCTCATGCTGCGGCACGCCTTCGAGACCTGGCACGTCCGCCGGATCTCCCTGCGCGCCGACGCCCGCAACCTCCGCTCCCGCGCCGCGATCGAACGGCTCGGCGCGACCTGCGAGGGCGTGCGCCGCGCCCACTCCCGGGGCCTCGACGGCGTCGTGCGCAACACCGCCTTCTACTCGATCCTCGACGAGGAGTGGCCGGCGGTCCGGGGCATCATCGAACTCCGTCTGGCCGCGGCGGGAGCGGCGGCGAGCTGTCCGCGAACGCCGGCCGGGCCCACCTCCCGGCAGAGCGGCCTGGGCGAGCGGCTCGTCCCGGCCTAGGCCCCCCTGCCGGACCGGGTCCGAGGCCCTGAAAAACGCGCCGGTACGGACCGCGGTCGGCGCCGCGGTCCGTACCGGAGGTGGCCGGGGTGCGGGAGCCGGCCGGATCCGGCTGCTGTGGGGTCAGCCGGGGTGGGTGCGAGGGGTCAGCGCGCCGTTCGGGCGAGGGCCTTGGCGAGACCGTTGGCCCAGAGCTGGTTGACCCGGGCGCGCTCGGTGGCGTTCGGGTAGCGGTTGGTGCAGGACGTGCCGGGGCCGCCGCCCGACATCAGTTCGCTGCACGGGCCGCTGTAGTGATCGGGCAGACCCAGGACGTGGCCGGTCTCGTGCGCGGTGACGCGGATGGAGTCGTACTGCCGGTTCTGGGCGTAGTCGAGGAAGATGTAGCCGCGGCCGTGGCCGTTGGTGGAGGCGTACGAGCCGCGCGAGTCGTTGCCCTCGTAGAAGGCGAAGTCGCCGCTGCCCGAGGTCGCCTGGAGCTTCACGTTCGACACCGAGCTGTTCCAGATGGAGGCGGCGCTCGATATCTGGTTGCGGAAGCTCGGGGCGTTGGTGGCGTTGTAGTAGACGGTCACCGCGAGCAGGGAGGGCTGGGCGGCCTGCCGCTTGGCGACCGAGTTCACCACGGCCTCGAAGAACGCCTTGTCGGCGGCGTTCTCGGCGGTGCCGACATAGCCGGCGGCGGTGCGGGCCGGGGCCTCCACGGGGGTCCGGGCGCTCGCCGGGCTCGCGGTGCCGAGGGCGGCGGACGCCAGGCCGAGCGCGAGGACCAGAAGTCTCGTGGAGTGCTTCGAGCTGATGTGCATGCGGGGGGCTCCTACTCGTCCTGTGGGGTTGAACGATCGGTTGCCAGAGATTCTCAGGCAGTCAACCCGGCCGCGGATGATGGCACTTGGGGATAGAGCGGAGCTATCGGTGGCCGACTCGTCCACTTTCGTTGGAACTTGAACATCTGGTGCGGCCACCCGCCTCGCCCTACGCTCCCTGCATGGAGCTCGAGGTGAGGCACTTGCGCGTTCTCTGCGCCATCGCCGACACCGGCAGTCTGCACAAAGCGGCCCGTGAACTCGGCATGGCCCAGCCCTCGTTGAGCACCCAGCTGCGGCGGATCGAGAGCACGCTCGGCGCCCAGCTCTTCGTCCGTGCCCGCACCGGCTGCCGGCCCACCCCGCTGGGTCTGGTCGTCCTGAGCCGGGCCAGGCCGCTGGTCGCGGAGTTCGCGGCGATCGTGACCGAGGCCAGGGCCGCGGCCGCCCGGTCCGCAGGCGGGTTCCGGCTGCGCATCGGCGCCACGGCCAGCCGGGCGGTCCCGGGCTGGCTGAGCCGGCTGCGCTCGCGCTCCCCCCGGCTCGAACCGGCCCTGCAGATGAACGTGTCCGCCAACTCCCTGCTGGCCATGGTCGCCTCGAGCCGGCTGGACATGGCGTTCGTGCACGAGGTGGAGGGCAGCCCGCTGCGCATCCCGCCGGGTCTCGCCCTGCGCGTACTCGTCGAGCGTGAGCCGCAGTTCGTGACGCTCTCGGCGGACCACCCGGCCGCGTCGCGGCGGCAGGTGCGGCTCGCCGACCTGGCCGGAGACCGGTGGATGGTCGACTCCACGGTCGACGGCGAATGGGACGGCCTGTCCCGGGTGCTGCGGGCCGCCGGGCTGGAGCCCGAGCTGCTGCACGGCGACTACCTCAGCGCGTACTCCCTGGCCGCCATCGGCGAGGTGGTCACCGTCAGCCAGCCCACCGCGCATCCCCGCCCCGAGCTGGCGATCCGTCCTCTGGAGGGCGACCCGATCGGGGTACGGCTGCTGCTGGCCGCCCGCTCTCAGGCCGAACTGGACGAGGTGTACCCGGCCTTGGAGGAGGCGTACTGGGACGTGGCCCGGCAGGCGCCCGCCTATCTGGAGTGGCTGGAGCGGACGCGCTCACCCCTCGCCCGGAACGCCCCCGGCACGCCGGGCACCTGGGCGAGCCTCGGCCCGGGTCCCACGCCGCACGGCCACGGGCAGCTCCCGGACCGCTCACCGGTGACCTGCGGCCCTCCGCCGGCCGGGCCCGACCGGCCGGGTTCCCGCGGACGCCGGTGAGGCCACCGGCCCGCCGCCGCGATCGTGTGCCCCAGCTCGCCACTGTGCCCATGTGCCCCGGCACGGCCCGCCGCCGCGTCGTGTGACCCGGCCCCTGGCCGTGACGTGCCCCCGGGCGGGACCCACTCCCGCAGATCGTTCCGTCGCGCGGGGCGGGGGCTTTCCCCGCACCCTGGATGCATGAGCCGCCGCGACGCGGTCACCCGGCCGACAGGGACCGCGGACGGCGGGCGCACTGGACACGGAGGCCAGAGGATGATCCAGAATGCCGACATCCGGGAGTGGCGCAACCACGACGTCGTCGACCAGCGGGGCAAGAAGATCGGCACGCTCGAATCGGTCTACGTGGACACCGCCACGGACGAGCCGTCGTTCGCCACCGTCACCGTCGGACTGCTGACCCGGCACCGGCTGGTCTTCGTCCCCCTCACCGACGCGACCGTGGGACCCGGCTATGTGAAGGTCCCCTACGACAGGGCCCTCGTGAAGGAGGCCCCCTCCATCGGCACCGACGGGGTCCTGCCGGCCGAGGAGGAGCCCCCGGTGTTCGCGCACTACAAGCTCGACTACGCCACCGGATCGCGCGGCGAACGCCGCCTGGCCCGCCGCTGACGTACCGGTCTAGGCACCGGCCGCCGCGCGCCGCAGGGCGTCGAGCGACCGTACGACGTCGTCGTCGCGGGTGGACCAGTTGCTGACGGAGATGCGCAGCACCCGGCGGCCCCGCCAGGTGGAACCGCTGATCCAGGCCGTGCCGTCGTCGAGGAGCCGCTGGATGACCCGGTCGGTGCGCGCGTCGTCCTCGAAGGCGGCGCAGACCTGGGTGAACACCACGTCGTTCAGCACGGTCGCCCCGTCGATGGCGTCGATGCCGCGGGCGAAGGCCTCCGCGTGCCGGCACAGCCCGTCGACCAGGTCGGCGACCCCCGAACGGCCGAGGGATCGCAGGGCCGCCCAGACGGGGAAGGCGCGGCCGCGGCGGGAGAGTTCGGGGACGGTGTCGATGGGGTCGCCGCGGGTGTCGTGGATCAGATAGGCGCCCTGGTGCCCCATCGCCTCGCGCAGCGCCGCGGGGTCGCGGACCATCGCCAGTCCGCAGTCGTAGGGGACGTTGAGGGTCTTGTGGGCGTCGGTCGCCCAGGAGTCGGCGTCCGCGCAGCCCGCGGTCAGCGAGGCGTGGCGCGGTCCGGCGGCCGCCCAGAGCCCGAAGGCGCCGTCGATGTGCACCCAGGCGTCCGCCTCGCGCGCGTGGTGGACCGCGGGTTCGAAGGGATCGAAGGCGCCGGTGTGGATGTCGCCGGCCTGGAGGACCACGATGGTGGGCACCGGCGGGCCCGAGGCCAGCGCCTCGCGCAGGGTGTCGGGGCGGATGCGCCCCTGGGCGTCGGCGGGGACGGTCTCCGGGGTGCCGAGGCCGAGGTAGCGCAGGGCCAGGTCGACGGAGATGTGCCGGTCCTCGCCGACCACGACGCGCACCGGCGGCCCGCCGGCCAGCCCGTCACGGACGACGCTCCAGCCGACCCTGCGCAGCACGGTGTCCCGCGCTGCGGCGAGGCAGGTGAAGTTGGCCATGGTGGCACCGGTCGTGAAGCCGACCCCGCTGTCCGGGGGCAGACCCAGCAGATCGAGCAGCCAGGCGGAGGCGATGTCCTCCACCGCCGAGTAGGTGGGGGTCACGGCACGCATCACGCAGTTCTGGTCCCAGGCGCTGACCAGCCAGTCGGCGGCGAGCGCGGCGGGGTGGGTGCCGCCGACGACGAAGCCGTAGAAGCGGCCGCCGGGGAAGCCGGTGAGACCCGGTTCACCGGCCGTGGCCAGCAGGTCGATCACCTCGGCGGCGGGCGTGGGCCCGGCGGGCAGATCCGTGCCGAGCGCACGCACGATGTCCTCGACCTGCGCACGCGGGGGGACCGGCCGGTCGGACAGGCCCGCCAGCCAGCGTTCGGCGTGGCGGTGGGCCTGGGAGAGCGCCGCGTCGCGCGCGTCCATACCTCGCACTATGGGACGGCGCCCGCCGGGGTGCAAGCGGGGCGGTGACGTCTCCACGGCGGCTGCCCGCGGGGGCGGCGGCGTTTCGGCGGTCCCGCATCCGGCACCCGTCGCCCGTGGCGGCCACCCGGACCGCCGCTCACGGCCGCGGTCCGCCCCGCCCGTCCGGTGCCGACGCACGGCCCGGGCCGATTACCGGATTGGGGCGCGTCGAGCACGGGCAGAGAGCCCCGCAGAACGTGGCATGAGCACGCCCACCTTCCTTCCCCACAGGAGGTCGACCTTGCAAGCACGCACGTTCGTCCCCATCCTCGCCGCGACCCTGGCGGCGGGCCTGATCACGGCGGGCCAGGCCCAGGCCGCGCCCGCCGAGGCCGACGCCCGCCCCCTCGCCGCCCGGGTCGTCACCTACGACGCGAGCGCGTCGGCGGAGTTCCGGGCAGCCGTCGACCGTGGCGCGGCCATCTGGAACGAGAGCGTCGACAACGTCGAGCTGCGCCCCGTCGCGGCTGGACAGCGGGCCAACATCCGCGTCCTGGCCGACAACGGCTGGCCCAGGGCGCTGACCACCTCGCTCGGCAACGGCACCGTCTACATCGGCCGGCAGGCGGTCGACCAGGGCTACAACACGGTCCGGATCTCGTCCCACGAGCTCGGGCACATCCTGGGGCTCCCCGACCGCAAGCCCGGCCCGTGCTCCAGCCTGATGTCGGGCTCGAGCGCGGGTGTGCCGTGCACGAACCCGTACCCCGACGCGGCCGAGAAGGCGGAGGTCGAGGGCAACTTCGGACTGGCGTCCGCGCGGCCGGAGGGTGTGCGGCACAGCGTGGTGCTGGTGGACTGACGCACCGGGGCGCGGGGACGGAAGCGCTCTTCCCCGCGCCCCTCGGACACCCCGAACCCCCGCCCCTCGGACACCTCCTGCCCCGCCCTCACCTCACGGCTCGGGGAGCAGGAAGACCTCGTCGGCGAAGCACCAGGCCCAGTCCTCGTCCGAGGCGAGGGACGCGGCGACGGGATGGCCCGTCTCCACGTGATGGCCGAAGGCGTGGGCGCCGCGGGAGCTGTCGCAGCAGCCGACGTGCCCACAGGTCGCGCACCACCGCAGCCTCCGCCAGGTCCACCCTCGCGCCAGGCACTGCGCGCAGGCCGGCCAGGCCAGGTCGCGGGGCACGGCCGGTGCGTCCAGATGGGCGCAGCGCGGGGGTGTGAGGCGGCCGGCGTCGGGCGCGACCCGCCAGAGGGCGCGGAACGACACCGTGGTCGCGGGGTCGAAGGCGTCGCCGGGTGCGTGGGCGGTCATGGTCTGCCTCCTCGCGTGGTGGTGGGCTGTGCTGAGTTCCCTCCGAGGGCCGTGAACGGATGCGCCGGGTGTGTCACGCCCCGGGCGCGGCGGCAGCGCGCACGGCGCCGTGCACCGCCCGGGCCAGCCGGGCGCCCCAGACCGAACGGGGACCGGCGAAGGCCACGGTCTCCGCCTCGCCACCGGGTCGGCGCGCGGCCACGCACACCGCGTCGGTCGGCGTCCCGGAGCAGTCGTACCCGGCGTCGAGCAGGGCCTGGACCTTGGCCTCCGTGGCGGTGGCGACCGCGTTGACGAGGGCCGCGTCGGTGAGGGCGACCGGGAGGGCGACCACGATGTTGACGGTGCCCGGCGGAGCCTGCCCGTACGCGCCCTCTGCCGGTGCGGCGGCCCAGCCGCGCACGCCCAGTCCTGCGGTGGCGACGGCGTGGACACCGCCGTCGTGCGCACGGCCGTACGCCTGGACGTCGGCGGCCGTCATCAGGCCCACTCCCGGGCCGTACGCGCCCGCGTCGGCCGCCAGTCGGGCCAGGTGCCGGTCCGGGTCGGTACGGCGGTAGCCGTGGGAGACCTGGGCGTTGAGGACCCAGGACCGCTCCCCCAGACCGCCGCCCAGGACCGCGCTGCTGACCATCCGCCAGCCGCCGCCCGCGCGCCACAGCAGGGCGTGCAGTGTCTCGCCGTCCTCGACGCGGGTCAGTTCCCGCAACTCCAGCGGGCCGGCGGCGGTACGGGGCGGGACGACGGCACTCACCGGGCGGGCACTCCTTGGGGTGACGGGGACCGGGCGATCCTATGCGGCGCCCCGCCGGGCCCGTCCGCCGGGCCTCGCGGGCCGTCTCGGATCGGGTGCCGTGATCCCGCGCGTTCGGGGTACTCGCGACCTCACGCGCCGTACGGAAGTGGCACATGGAAGCGGCACCGCTCGCGACGTACGGCGTCCGGAGAACCGGAACGAAACGGAATCGGCGCGAACGTGAGAGACGGAAGGTGATCGTCGTGTCGAGTGCACGACCCCTCGACCGCGAGGCCGGGCCCGGTGCGCGGCCCTCGGACGACGAGTCGGCGGGCGAGCTCGCGGAGCGCGCCACGCGGCAGCTGACGGAGCTGGTGCGCGGCGAACTGCGGCTGGCCCAGGAGGAGATGAAGGAGAAGGGCAGGCGGTACGGCAAGGGCGGCGGGATGTTCGGCGGAGCCGGTGTGTCCGGCTTCCTGACCTTGCAGGCCCTGGTGGCCACGGCCGTGGCCGCGCTGGCGGTGCCCCTGCCGGTCTGGGCGGCGGCGCTGATCGTCACCGCCGTCCTGGGCCTGGTCACCGCGGTGCTGGCCCGCGGGGGGAAGAAGCAGGTCGCGCAGGGCTCGCCGCCCGCACCCCGACAGGCCATCGACGGCCTCAAGGCCGACCTCAACGAGATCAAGGAGAGTGCACGACGATGAACCAGCCATCCCGCAACGGGCGGACCGCGTCCTGCGAGGAACTGCGCGAGCACGTCGAGGACGTCCGCGGCGACCTCGGCCGGACCGTCCAGGCACTGGCCGCCAAGACCGACGTCGGGGCCAGGGCACGGCAGAAGGCGGCCGAGGTCAAGCAGCAAGCGGCCGAGAAGGCAGGGCGGTTGAGGACCAAGGCGGCCGATGTCACCCATGCCGTCGAGGACAGGGTCGCCCACCCCGTGAAGGACAAGGCCGGTCAGGTCTCCCGGCAGGCCCGGGCGAAGACCGCGCGGGCCGGTCGTCTCCTCGGCGACCGGACGCCCGAGCCTGTGCGCCGCACGGCGGTCCAGGGGGCGCGGGCGCTGCGCGGCCGGCGCGTCGTGGTGCTGACGGCGGCCGCGGGCGGAGCCGTGCTGGTGTGGCTGGCGTACCGGCCCAGGAGCGGCAGGAGGTGAACGGGCGACGGCGACCGCCGTCCCGGGCACATCCGGCGGGTGGTGGGGTTCGTCGCCGCGCCACTCGCCCGGTTCACCACTCGCCCCGTTCCAGGTGCTCCCTCAGGCCCCCAGCAGACCGACCGTCCCCGTCGCCACCGGCCGTCCGTCGGTGAGAACGGCGAATCGGGCGCTGAGCGCCTGTCCGGTCAGCTCGACGAAGGCGCTGCCGCCGCTCGGCACGGGGCTGTGCAGGTCCACGCTCAGGCCGGTCACCGCGGCGGCCGGCCTCCCCGAGGCCAGCAGCATCGCCTGGCGTCCGGCTTCCAGCAGGGCCGCCGCCGGGAGGAAGGGCGGCCGTCCGGGCAGGAGCACGGGATGGCCGGGGTCGCGCGGGGAGAGTACGAGCCGGCCCTGCGGGGTGCGGGCCAGCAGGACATCGGTCTCGGCCGCGGCTCCCACGGCCTCCGCGCCGGGACGCAGCAGACCGGCGGGCGGCGCCGCACCGGCCGGGTCCGGAGCGCCGGTGTCCGGCGGACGGCGGACCAGACGCATGGTGCACGATCCGAAGGTGCCGCCGTCGTGCAGATAGTCGGCCGAGACACGGCAGGCGGCGACCCCGTCTTCCTCACGGAGGATGTCGGCCACGGTCAGCCGTACATCGACGTCCGTGGCGTCGCCGGACTCCAGCGGCTGTGCGTCGGCCCGCAGCCCCAGCCGTACCGAGACGGGCTCCAGCACAGTGGCCTGACGGGCGTACCCGCGCTCCAGCAGCGCGGCGAGCTGACGCAGCGACTCGACCATGATCAGCGGGTGATGGGCGACGGGAACGCGGCGCTCGTTGAGGGGATGCAGACGGGGCCACTGGCAGCGGGCCTCGAACGCGCGGGCGCCCACCCGCCGAAGAGACAGGACGAGCATCGCCGACATGGTCCGCAGCCCGATGCTGCGCCAGGCCCGGAAGACGTCGGCGGGGTTCTCCCGCACCGACCGCGCCTCGGACCCCGGGGTATCCGCCTGTGTCCCGTACGCCGTCACACCCTGCATGCTCGCCTCCTCGGGGCCGGCGTGCGCCGGCCCGCGCCGGTCACGCCGTCCGGACCGGTGTCGTGCAGCGATTCGCTTCCCGACGCCGGGACGGATGCGGGCAGCGGCCGGACGGGCGCGGGCCAGGACGCCACGAGGGACGCCCCGCCCCGGTCGTCACCGCCGGGCCGCGCCCTCAGGGGCGCCGCCGCAGCCTGCCGAGGAGCCGCTGCGCCTGGGCCCGGCGCCGCGGGTCGGCGGACGCGCGACGCACCTGTTCCACGGCGCGGCGCCCCTGTGGGCTCCGGCTGAACCGCATGAGCTTCTCCAGCATGCCTGGCACGGCTGACCTCCTGGGACGGTTGACGACAAGGCCCGCACCGGCCTCGGCGGCGCGGAGCGGGTGTAAGGACGCGTCTACCCGCGGATCGTCGGCCCATCCCTCGCCGCGGCGCATTCCCGCCCCGGCCGGGGTCAGGGGGACGCGGTGGCGAGGGCGCTCTCCATCGCGTCCATCTCGTCCTGGAGGTCGGCGAGTTCCTCCTCGAGCTCGTCGGGACCGGGGGTCCCGAACGCTCCCGTGGGCTCGGGGAGGCCGGACAGCGCGGGGTCCCCGAGGGCGTCCTCGACGTGCTCGCGGAACTCGTCGCCCCCGACGACCTCCCCGATGATCTCCGTGTGGACGCGCCGGAGAGTCCGCTCGTCCAGTCCGGCGCAGGCGGCCGGGTCCTCGGCGTCGGCGGGCGGCCCGCCCGCCCGCGCGAACTCATCGGCCTGCCGGCTCAGGGCGGCCTTGCAGGCGGCCTCGTCGCCGCCCGCGGTGGTCCCTTCGCCGTCCCCGGCCCCACAGGCGGTGACGGCCAGGAGCAGCAGGCCGACGGCGGACAGGGTGGTGCGCGAACTCATCGTCCCCCCAGGATGATTGTCGATGTACAGACATCATCCACCCTGGCCCGGAGGAGTCCCGCCCGCGCCCCGCCACCCGCCCGCACACGCGCGACGACCGCCGTGGCCGGTCAGTCGCCCTGCGTGGGGGACGCGGCGGGTGTACCGCCCTCGAGGACGGTCTCGAGCCGGCCGGTGCCCTGCTTCACGGCGGTGTCCACGGAGTCCGGCTGTCCGCCGTCCGGGCCGCCCGCCGTCACGGTGATCGCGTTGTCGTCGACGCGGACCACGCCGACGTTCAGCGTCAACGTCGTCGGAGCGCCGTCGGCCGTGCCCTGGACGGTGACCTCCAGGCCCTGCCGGGCGTCTCCCTCGTCGGGCAGCGTGGTCTCGATGACCTGGACGGTGCGCTTCGAGTTCCCGGAACCGATCACGGTGAACTCGTCGCACTTCTGGGGCAGGGACTCCAGCCAGTCCATGGAGTCGTCCAGGCCGGAACCGCTGTAGGCGGCGACCTGGTAGAGGAGGCGCGAGTCACCCTCCTCGAAGCCGGTGAGCGCGGACGCCCCGGACGGCTTGCCGAGCAGATCCTCGCTGTAGAGGCCGTCCATCAGGCGCTGGCAGTCGGAGGCGTCCGCCTTGCCGGTGAGGAAGTCGTCGACGTCGACGGAACCGGCCAGCAGCGAGTCCCGCCACTTCGCCGCGTCGTCGACCTGCGTCCACTCGTCCTCGATGTCCGCCTCCGTGATCAGTGCCGTCTTGGCCTGTGCCTCGGTCAGGGCGCCGGACGGCGTGGCGGCCTCGGGGACCGCGGGGCGTGAGGCGGTGTCGGACGGCGACCTGGTGCTCTCCCCGGCCGTCGATTCGTCGCCGCCGTCGTCGGAGCAGGCCCCGGTGGCCAGCAGGACTCCCGCGGCCAGGACGGCGGCGGCGACACGAGCGGGACGGGACGGGCGACGGATCATGACGGGTGCCTCCGGGGATCACGGACGATGTCCCCAGCGCAACACCGGCCCCTCCCGGCCACCAGCCCGCGCGGCCCGTACGGGTGAGGCCGCGCGCCACCCCTCGTTCGGCCCGTACGGGTGGGCTCGCACGCCGCCCCGCGCGGCCCGCGACGCCGAGCGGGGGCGAGCCCCTCGCCGCCGGACGTCATCCACGGACGGCGTCGGCCTCCAGGCAGCGCGCGAGCCGCAGCAGGCCCCGTCGGGCATGGCTCTTGACGGTGCCCAGGGGCCAGCCGGTGAGCTCGGCGATCTGGGTCTGGGTGAGGTCGTCGTAGAAGGCGAGGGTCAGCACGCGCCGCTGGGCGTGGGGCAGCTTGCACAGCTCCCCGGTCAGCACGACGCGGTCCAGCACACCTTCTGGCTGCTCCTGCCGGTCGGCGGGCTCCAGGGCCAGCCTCGTCCCCGCCGCCGTCACCAGTTCCGCCCGGCGGGTCCGGGCCGACAGCGCGTCGGCGACCTTGCGCCGGGTGATCCCGACCAGCCACGCGCCCAGGGCGCCGCGCTGCGGGGCGAACCCCGAACGCCCTCGCCACGCGGCCAGGAACACCGTCTGGGTGACGTCCTCCGCCTCCCGCGCGTCGCCCAGGGAGCGGCACGCCAGGGTGTACACCAGCGCGCCCCACCGGTGGTAGACCGCTTCCAGGCAGCTCTCGTCGCCCGCGACGAAGCCGGCCGCGAGTTCGTCGTCCGGGTGGTCCCCGCCCCGAGGCCTCGCGGGAGCCGCGTCGGCTACGCGGTCGGGGGCCTGCACTGCGCTCATGGTGTCCACTCCTCGTGCGGCGGTGGCCGGGCCGCCTCGCCCCCGGGCGGATCGGCCCGGACCGCGTCCTCGGCGGCCGGCCGCCGGACGTCCGTAGCCCGGAGCGACTGCGGCATCTCCACCGTGCTCGGCGCGGAACTCGCCCCACAAGTCGCAACGTCTTTGCATCGCTTTGCCCGGAGCGCTCGGTGCCCCCGGGCGCCGCGGGGTGTCGTGACTCCGGGGCGGGCGGGCCGTCTCACTCCGGGCGGTGCGCGGTGTGCCTTGCCGCGGCCGGGGCGGGCCGGAGCAGGGCGTCGAGGATCTCGTCCACCGCCGCGGCGACCGTCAGGCCGGGGGGCAGCGCGGGCGGGGACCCGGCCACGGCGCGGGCGGCGAACCCCGACTCGACATGCGGCAGCCGGATGTCCAGGACGGCCACTCCCTCGCGCCGCCGCTCGCGCCGGACGGCCGTCAGCCAGGCCGCGAGCGCCGCCTTCGAGGCCGCGTAGTCCGCCATGCCCGCCGGTGCGGCGTCGGCCACGACACCGGTCACCGCCGCGAGGGCACCGCCCCGGGGCACGACGGGCAGCGCGGCCCGCAGCAGGGCCATCGGGGCGAGCGCGTTGACCGTGAGGAGGTGTTCGGCGACCGAGTCCGGCACGGTGTCGGCCCGGCCGAACCCGGCGACGCCGACGCAGACGACGACCGCGTCCAGCCCGCCCAGCGCGTCCGCCGCCCAGGGCACGGTGCGGGCGCAGCCCTCCAGGTCGTACGCGTCGATCCGGTGGACCGGCGCTCCCCCGCAGGATGCGGCGGCGCGTGTCAGGGGCGCAGGGGTGCGGCCGGCCAGGGCGACCCGGGCGCCGAGCCCGTGCAGTCGTGCGGCCAGCGCGCTCCCGATGACGCCGCCGGCGCCGGGTACCAGGACCCGTGCTCCTTCGATGTCCACGTTCGTCTCCCGCCTCGGCCCGACGGCCGGGTGCGGCCGCCGGGGACGGTCGGTTTCGGCGGTGGGGCCCGCTCCGGCTCCTGGTCCCAGGGCCTTAGGGCCGCAGATCCTGCAGCACCTCGCGCGCGGCCCGCGCGCCCGAGGCCATGGCGCCCTGGACGGACCCGGTCGCCCGGTGGTCGCCGCACACGTACCGGCCGGGCGAGACCCGGCTGGTGCGGCTGAGGGGCTGGGGCGGTGTCATGACGGGCAGGGCCTCCTGGACCGTGCGCACGGTCAGCAGATGCCAGCCCTCGGTGCCGGTGCCGTACGCCTCGGCGAGCGCGGAGCGCAGGCCGTTCTCGCGGCCCTCGGCGTCCGGGCCGAGGACCGAGGTGGCGATCAGGGCCAGGCCGGGCGGCGCGTGACCGGGCACGACGTCGCTCAGCACACAGGTGTTCAGGAACCGGCGGCGAGTGTCCACGAGCAGGGTCGGCTCGCCCAGCGGGGAGCGCGGCGCGGCATGGTAGTAGGTGGTCACGACCCGGTAGGCGGGGACGTCGACGCCGGGGAGCAGGCCGGTGACGGACCGGGGGCCGGCGGCCACCACGACGGCGCGGGCGGGGAGCTCCCGGCCGTCGGCAGTCAGCGCACCGCCGGGTGTCAGGCGTTCCACGGGGGTCTCCAGCCGGACCGTGCCCGTGGGCAGGGCGGCGGCCAGGGCGCGCGGGACGGCTCCGACGCCGTCGGCGGGCAGGCACAGGGTGCCGCGCAGCATGCTGCGCCACACCAGGTGGAAGAAGCGGCTCGACGTGGCCAGGTCGTCCTCCAGGAAGACCCCGGCGAGGAAGGGCCTGAGGAACCGTTCCACGAGCGCGTCGGAGATCCCCGCGTCCGCGAGGGCGGTACGGGTCGTGGTGTCCGGGAGTCTCTTGAGGCGCCGGGGCGGGGCGAGCAGGTCGCGGGCGGTGAGCGCCGCGAGGGCGGCCAGGTCGCGGGGGCCCGCGAGACGTCCCGGCAGCAGGTCGGGCAGGGAGCGCGGGCGCCGGGTGGGGTCGCTGAACCGCAGCCGGCCCGTCGGGGTGTGGACGAGGACCCCGGGCGTGAAGGGCCTCAGCCTCAGGTCCTTCAGGACCACCCTGCGGCGCAGCTGCGGATAGGACGTGTTGACGACCTGGAAGCCGCGGTCCACCACGAAGCCCTCGACCCGGTCGGAGCGCATGCGCCCGCCGACCTCGTCGGAGGCCTCGACCACCCGTACCCGCAGGCCCGCGTCCGCCACGTCACGGGCACAGGCGAGCCCCGCGACCCCGGCGCCGATCACCAGCACGTCCGTCGTCTCCCGGACCGCGGCCACATGACCACCTCTTCGCTCGTACCTCAGGGGCGGGACGCCGTCCTCGACGGGGACTTGGGTCGGCCGCCGGTCGCGCGGGCGTGGCCGGGCGGTGCTGTCGGGGTTGCCGTGGCCGGGTTCCCGGGGGCACCCGGAGCGCGGCGGCGGACGCGGCGGGCCGGGCGGTGGGTCCCGGGAACACGAAGGGGGGCCGTGTTCCCGGGACGTGTCCGCTCGCCCGGCGCGCCCGGGAAAGCCCTGCGGCTCCCGCTTCCCGGACGGCCGCGTCCGCCTCCACCACGACGGCTCCCTTCCTGTCGAGTGGCACCTGTCCCCGTTTCCCCTCGAAGGGCTCCGGCGGATGCGCCCGGACGTCACCGGCTGGTGACGTCCGCGAGGAGCACGGGCACGGCGGCCGTGCCGTCGCGCCCGGGACGCCGTACGGAAGGTCGCGACGGATCAGCGTCGCGGTACGCGTACCTCGCCGAGTTCGGTGTTCAGCGCGTCCAGGTAGCGCAGCACCACGGCGAGTTCGTCCTCGCTGAACTGGACACGGGCCTGTTCGGCCGCCTGGGCGAGCGGCATGAAGTAGGTGCGCGCGGCGGCCCGCCCGCCCTCCTCGTAGTGGATGTGGACGACCCGGCGGTCGGCGCTCTCGCGCAGGCGGCGGATGTGTCCGGCCTTCTCCAGCCGGTCGAGGCAGGCGGTCACCGCGCCGGAGGTCAGACCGAGGTGCTCGCGCAGCATGCCCGGGGTCGGCGGCTGCGGGCTGTCCAGCACGAAGGACAGCGCCTGGACGTCGGTGGGGTGCAGTCCCTGTGCCAGGGCGAAGCCGTGGACCAGCCGGTTGATCTCCCCGATGGTCCGCCGCAGCGCGACGGCGAACCCCTGCGGGTCGGTCGGTGTGCTCCCGGCGACGGCGCCGCCGGTCTCGTTCTGCTGTCCCCTGGCCACGAGGTCAGCGTACTGGGCGGCCCGCCCGGCTCCGCCCGCCGTCACCGGCCCGCCCGTGGCACGCCGTCCCGCCCCTCCCCCGTCCGGGCCCTCTCCGCGTCGTGCACATGGCACAGCAACAGGCATACGTCGTCGTCGTGCTCGGAGTCGTCGAGCAGCGGCTGCAGCAGCCCGTCGGCGCAGCCGTCGAGATCCCCCGCGAGGTCTCCCGGGCGGACGGCGGACAGGGCGCGTGCCAGCCGCTCGATCCCGGGGTCGATGCCCTGGGTGCGGCGTTCCACGAGGCCGTCGGTGTAGAGGGCGAGCGTGGAGCCGGGTGGCAGGGGCTCGGTGTGCTCGGCGATCTCCTGGTCCAGGGGGATGCCGAGCATCGCGCCCGGCCGGGCGTCCAGGGTGCGCACCTGTCCGTCCGGGGTGTGCAGCACGGGCGGCGGGTGTCCGGCGGCCGCCCAGGTGAGTTCGGCCGTGCCGGGACGGAACCGGGCGACGACCGCGGTGGCGTACAGGTCGAGCCGCAGGTGGTGCAGGAACTGGTGCAGCTGGGTCAGCAGCCGGCCGGGGCCCGCGCCGTGGACGGCGTAGGCGCGCAGGGCGGTGCGGAGCTGGCTCATCATCACGGCCGCGTGCAGTCCGTGCCCGGTGACGTCGCCGACGACGGTGATCAGGCTGCCGTCGGGCTGGCGGAAGGCGTCGTACCAGTCGCCGCCGATGTTCATGCCGCGGGTGGCGGGCAGATAGCGGGCCGCGAGGTCGATGCCGGGGACCGTGGGCAGGTCGGTGAGCAGGGCGCGCTGGAGGGTCTCGGCGATGTCGCGGTTGTGCTCGTAGCGCCGGGCGTTCTCCAGGGCGATACCGGCCCGCCGGGTCAGTTCGACGAGCATGACCGCGTCGTCGGGGTCCCAGCGCTCCTCGGGCGGGGTGAGGGTGAGGACGCCCTGGGTCGTGCGGTGGGTGAGCAGGGGGATGCAGAGCAGGGGTCGGTCTGGGGCGAGCGCGGACGGCGGCCGGTCGTCGACGCCGGGCAGCCCGCCCGCGTGGTCGGCGGCGTACTGGGGGCGGCCGCGGCGGGCGGCGACGACCGCGGCGGCCGGCCTTGCCATCGCGCGGTGCGGGTCGTCCGGCGCGTCGAACAGCCAGACGTCCACGGTGCGGGCGTAGCGCGGCACCAGCAGATCCGGGAGCAGCCGTACGACGGCGTCGGGGTCCAGGGAGGCGGTGAGGACGGCGCTGGCGTCGGCGAGGAAGGTGAGCCTGCCCCGGGCGTTCTCCGCCTCGCGCCGGGCGCTCTGTTCGGCGGCGAACAGCTCGCGCTGGCGTTCTCCGGCGGCGTCCAGCTCGGCGTGCAGGGCGACGACGCCCTGGTTGGTCTGGTGGAGTTCCTCCCGGTGGAAGCCGACCAGCGCCTGCTGTTCGTCGAGCTGGTCGAGCAGCAGGCCCGCGTCCTCGTCGGCGGAGAACAGGGCCTCGGCGAGGGTGACTTCGTCGTCCGGGACGTGTGCGGCGGGAACGGGGGCGGCGTCGGGGTCCGGGAAGCGGACGACGGACGCCTGCCAGACGGGTCGCCCGTCGGCCGGCCGTACCTCGACGGTGAGGCGCATCTCGCCGGGCGGCGCGTCCGTGCGCGCGGTCACGGCCCAGGCACCGCCCTTGATGAGGCACTGCCTGAGCTGGGCGGTGAGCGCGGCCATCAGGCGCGTGCGCTCGACGGGCTGCACTCCGCAGGCGGCGGCCAGCCGGGCGGTCGCGATGCGGGCCCGCGCGGCGTCGGTGACGCCGCGGACGTTCCAGGTGGGGTTCATCAGGGGCGGTCCGGCGGGGTGGGGGTCAGCACGACGACCGCGGTGTCGTCGCGCACGGGGCGGGCGGGGCTGCTGGCGTCGCGCACGATCGCGGCGGCGACGGCGGCGGGGTCGCGGGCGGGGTCGTGGTGGAAGGGGTCGGCGCTCCAGCGGCTGGGCAGGCCGTCGCTGTGCAGGACGAGCAGGCAGTCGCCGGTCCACTCCTCCACCTGGCACGGGAGGGTGGCCGGGAGATGGGCGCCGACGATGCCGGGCCGGGACAGCAGTGGCTGCCAGCGGTCGCCGCGGCGCAGCCTGGCGCCGATGTTGCCGACACCGCTGAAGGACAGCCGCCCGGTCGCGGTGTCGAGCTGGGCGACCGCGACGGCTGCGCCGCGGGTGCCGCGCAGGGCCTCGTGCAGGGTGCGCAGCAGCCGGTCCACGGGCAGATCGGCGCGGCGCCGGACCTCCGTGACGGCGGCGGAGGAGGCCCGCGCGGCGTGCTCGCCGTGTCCGAGGCCGTCGGCCAGCATCAGGGTGAGCCGGTCGCCCGAGCGGGCCCAGGCCCAGGCGTCGCCGGAGAACTCGGCTCCGGCGAAGGGGATGTTGATGCCTCCGGCCCGCGCGGTACCGGACGCGCGGGCGCGGCGCGGGGCACCGCGGGGGGCGATCCGGGCCAGCGCGATCGTGCCTCTGCCGGGGGTGCTGTGCAGGTCGAAGTCGTCGGCGGTGCGCAGGCAGGTGCCGAGTCCGGCGCCGAGGGAGGCGGCGGTGGAGTGCCCGTCGCGCAGCGCCGCGGCGACATCGGCGATGCCGGGCCCGTGGTCGACGGCCAGTATCTGTACGACGGCCGCCTCGGTGTCGCCGTGGGCGGGCACGGCCGGGCTCACGGCCTCCAGCAGGACTCGGCCGCCGCCGGCGTGCTTGAGCAGGTTGGTGGCGAGCTCGGTGGCCACCAGGGCGGCCTCGGCGGTGCGGTCCTCGTCGAGCCCGGCCAGAACAGCGACGGCCTCGGCTGCCACCCGTACGTCACGGACGCGGGTGGAGTCGTGCACGGGCACCTCCCGGACGCGGGGCATCAGCGCGCCTCGCGGGGGCGGGGCGGCCGGTCGACCCAGGAGGTGACGGTGACGACGGTGCCGCCGCCCGGGCGGCTGTCGACGGCGAAGTCGTGCACGAGCCGCCGGGCGCCGCCGAGGCCCATGCCGAGTCCGCCGCCGGAGGTGTAGCCGTCGCACAGGGCCTGGTCGAGGTCGGCGATGCCGGGGCCCTCGTCGGCGAAGGCCAGCCGCAGGCCCGCCACCCCGGACCGGTTCACCAGGGCGCACTCCACCTCGCCGCCACCGCCGTGCACCAGGGCGTTGCGTGCCAGTTCGCTGGCGGCGGTGACCAGTTTGGTCTGGTCGACCAGGCCGAATCCGGCGGTGACGGCCAGTTGGCGGACCTGCTGGCGCACCCACACCAGATCGAGGTCGGAGTGGATCGGCAGGCAGGCGGAGACCTCGCCGCCGGTGTGGGTCACGGACGCTCCCGGTGGGTCCGGCCGTCCCCGAGAAGGCTGTGCGCGGCGTCGGCGCCGAGGTCGCGCATGGCCGCCTCGGTGCTGAGCGCCGTACGCAGCCCCGGCAGCGTCAGACCGAGTTCGACCAGGGTGATGGCCACCGCGGGACGCATCCCGGCGACCACGGTCCGGGCGGCCAGCAGCCGTGTCTGGGAGGCGATGTCGCTGAGTACCCGGCCCATGAACGAGTCGATGATCTCCACGCCGGACAGGTCGATGACGACCCCGGCGACACCGCTGTCGGCGACCATCTCGCCGATGTCCTGCTGGAGTTGCTCCGCCGTGCCGTCGTGCAGATCGCCCTGGAGGGTGACCAGCAGGACACCGCCGAGCCTCAGGACGGGCACCCGGCTCTCGTAGGGCGAGGTGAACACGCCGGTCACCGCGGTGCCGTGGCGTGCGCCGCCCGGTGCACGATGTCGGCGCCCTGCTGGCGCAGCGCGTACGACAGCGCGTCCGCGAGGCTGGCCCGGGTGAGCACGGAGCTCAGGTCGATGCCCAGATGGACGATGGTCTGCGCGATGGCGGGCCGGATTCCGGAGACGATGCATTCCGCTCCCATCAGACGCGCCGCGGCCACGGTCTTCATCAGATGCTGGGCCACCAGCGAGTCGACGGTGGGGACGCCGGTGATGTCCAGGATGGCGAAGTGCGCCTGCTCGTCGACGACGGCGTTCAGCAGCGTCTCCATCACCACCTGGCTGCGGGCGCTGTCGAGGGTGCCGATCAGCGGTACGGCGACGATGCCGTCCCAGAGCCGGATCACCGGCGTGGCCACCTCCAGGAGTTGCAGCCGCTGGCGGTCGATGACGTCCCGTCCCGCGCTGAGCGCCGTGTCCTGGACGACCAGGCGGAGCGTGCCCATCAGCACGGTCAGCGTCGTCGTGCACTCGAGGACGTGCTCCGCCGGTGCCCCGGAGAGCTCGGCGGCGAGGAGGTCGGTGACCGGCGGGCGCAGGGCGTCCACCTCGGCGGAGATCCGGGCGGCGTCGGCACCGGCCCGGGACCGGGCGTCGGCGGTCCGCGCCAGCTGGTCGCGTACGACGGCGAAGGCCCCGGCGTCCGCGTCCTCCGGGCGCCCGGCGGCGGCGACCGCGGCCAGCGCCTCCGCCACGGCGCGGCCCGCCTCCACCGCCTCGTCCCGGGACACCGTGAAGACCGTGCGGAACAGCGACGCGTCGGCCCAGCGCTGGGCGATCTGCTCCCGCCGTCTGCGGAGGAACTCCGCGACCTCCTCCGTCGGCGGCATCGGCTGCGCTGGCCTCGGCTGTTCCGGCACTTACGTCACTCCTTGTCGCTCTGTTCCGCGCCGACAGGACCGCGGAACCGGTTCCGTGCGGGCCGCACCCCACTGTAGGGAAGCGTTGATCCGTTGCAATCCTTACGAGGTGAAGCCCCTCCCGCGGGTGCTCAGCCGGCCGCCGCCGACAGCGCCTCGTCGACATCGGCGAGCAGCGGGACGGTGAGGCTCACGCCCGTCAGGTCCAGGATGCGCCGGACGGCGGGCGCCGGGGAGATCACATAGACGCCGCCGGAGTCCTCCCGGACCTCCTGGTACACCCGCAGGATGATGTTCATGCCGGACGAGTCCATGAAGGGCACGTCGCGGATGTCGAGCAGGAAGTGGCGCCGCCCGTGGTGGAGTTGGTTGGCGAGGTGATGGTTCAGCTCGGCCGCCGTGGCCGAGTCCAGGTCTCCCGCGACCGTGAGCAGCACGGCGTCCTCGCGGAGCACCTCCACCTTGACGGACAGAGCGTTCTGAGCTTCGGACACGAGGCCTCCCACAGGCGCTGGCGGACGGGACGGGTGTCCCGTCGGGCGGATTCCATGCGTCGGGGCACCCGGTCGCCCGGGTGCGGCCGGTGGCGCCGGGGTCGGCGCGTCCGGCACGGACGGTGCTGAGCGGCCGGCGCCGTTCAGGCCACGCCCGGTTCCAGCAGCCCCTTGCGCAGCCGCTTGATGATGCGGCTGATGAGCCGTGAGACATGCATCTGGGAGACGCCCAGCCGGGCCGCGATCTGCGCCTGGGTGAGTTCCTCCACGAACCGCAGGTGGATGATGCGCCGGTCCCGCTCGTCGAGGCTCGCCACGAGGGGCGCCAACGAGTGCAGGTCGTCGACGAGTTCGAGCGACGGGTCCTCCTCGCCGAGACGGTCGGCGAGCACGGTGTCGCCCCGTTCCGACTCGGTGGACAGCGCCGCGTCCAGGGAGGCGGACTGGTAGCAGTTGGCCGCCTTGCGCGCCTCGATGACGTCCTCCTCGGACAGGGACATCAGCTCGGACAGCTCCCGTGTGGTCGGGGTGCGGCCCAGCCGGGAACGCAGTTCGTCGGTCGCCCTGGCGAGCTCCGCCCGGGCCTCCTGGAGCCTGCGCGGCACATGGACGGCCCAACTCGTGTCGCGGAAGAAGCGCTTGATCTCCCCCACGATGTACGGCACCGCGAAGGTGGTGAACTCCACCTCCCGCGACACCTCGAAACGGTCGATGGCCTTGATCAGCCCGATGGTGCCGACCTGGACGACGTCCTCCAGCGAGTCCCCGCGGGTGCGGAAGCGCGAGGCGGCGTACCTGACCAGCGACAGGTTCATCTCGATCAGCGTGTTGCGCACGTACTGGTGGTCGGGGGTGCCCTCTTCCAGCACGGCCAGGCGGTCGAAGAACCGGCGCGACAGTTCCCGCGCGTCCTTGGGCCCGACCGCGGCCGGATCCTCGATGAGCGGCAGTGCCGCCCCGTCCGCCGTGCTCGTCTCCCCCGCCGTGGCCGTCGTCCGTGCCGCCGTCACGGCTGCCATGCCGCCCTCCCCTGTGCCGGATCCGAATGTCATCCCCCCGACTGCCCGGCTTCGCGGGATTCACTCCCCACCAGTGCGTGAACACCGGGGCGGCACCCGGTTCTGGCCGGAATCCTCCCTTCCACGACGTCCCGTCCGGTCGCCGCGAAGCTCGCCCTGTTTGCCCGGCCGAGGGCGGGGCAGGCGCCAGATCGTGCTTCGGAACAGAGGCACCGGCGGAGGCGCCGCGCCCGTCCAGGGCTGCCGACAGCCCCTCCGCGTTTCCCACGCAACTGCCTGACACCTTCGTTCAGGAGCGTTTTCGCATGCTGGTTGAGACGTCCGCACACGGTTCCGGTCCCACCCCCCGTCCCGCCGCGTCGCGCAGGCACCGCCACGACGACGCGCCCGAGACCGGGGCGGCCTTCGCCCGGCTCACGGCACTGCCCGCCGGGCCCGAACGGGACACCGTGCGCGAGGAACTGACCGAGGCCTGGCTGCCCATGGCCCATCGCATCGCCGGCCGCTTCCGCAACCGCGGCGAGTCGCTCGAGGACCTGCGCCAGGTCGCGGCACTGGGCCTGGTGAAGGCCATCGACCGCTACGAGCCGGGCCGCGGGGCCTTCGAGAGCTACGCCGTGCCCACCATCACCGGGGAGATCAAACGGCACTTCAGGGACCGGATGTGGGCCCTGCGCGTGCCCCGTCGCGTCCAGGACCTGCGCAACAAGGTGCGGCTCGCCCGCCGCGAGCTCCTGCAGTCGGCCGGCGGCGGCGAGCCCTCCGTCACCGAGATCGCCGCCCACACGGGCCTGACCGAGGACGAGGTCAAGGCGGGCGCCGAGGCACTGGAGAGCTACCGCACACTGTCCCTCGACGCCGAGGGGCCCGGGGACGACGACGGCTACAGCCTGGGCGACACCCTCGGCGTGCGCGAGGAGGCGTACGACGTCGTCGTCGACCGCGAGGCCGCCAAGGCGGGACTGCGGCGGCTGCCGGAACGCGAGCGCGCCATCCTCTACATGCGCTTCTTCGAGGACATGACGCAGCGGCGGATAGCCGACCGGCTGGGCATCTCCCAGATGCATGTCTCACGGCTCATCAACCGCTGCTGCGCACAGGTGCGGCAGGAGGCCCTGGGGCTGAAGCCCGGCTCCGACGGCGGCGGGCGGCGCCGGTGACCGTCGCGCGGGCGCGCCCCGTGGCACCGACCCGGGCGGGTGGGCCACACTCGGGTCCGTCCACGAGTGGCATGTGACGGAGGTGCGAAGGCAGTTGTTCTCCCCCACCACGCATCCGCTTCCCGGCACCGGCGGTGCCGCCGCTCCCCCGCACGGCCCGCCGGCCACGGCCACGGACGGAGAGCGATGAAGCCCGCCGAGCCCTCGGCCGCCGGCAGCGGCGGGTCGGCGGCCGTGCGCCCGGCCCCCGTCGGCGGTCCCGCCGTGGTCGGGAGCGCGGCCGCCGCGCGGCAGTACGTCCGGGACCTGGTGCGGGAGCGCTGGCGCGGACCGTCCGGCCCGGCCGACGAGCAGGCCGTCGTCGATCTTCTGCTGGTCGTCTCGGAACTCGTCACCAACGCCATCCGCCACGGCGGCGGCCTCGCCCGCTTCGAGGTGACACCGGTGGCGGAGGGCGTACGGCTGGACGTGCACGACCACAGCGGCACGGTTCCCCCGGCCGCGTTCGGCCACGGCACGTTCCCGCTGCCGAACGCGAGCGGCGGTTTCGGCTGGCCGCTGATCATCCGCCTGGCCCGCGAGATCCATGTCGAGCGCCGTCCGCAGGGCGGCAAGGCGATCAGCGTCCTGGTGCCGCTGGTCTGAGCCGCGGGCGCCGGGCCAGGGGGGCGTTCGCCGGCCCGGCGGGGCGTCACCAGGGGGGGCGTCACCAGGGCAGGAACACGTGGACGTCCTTGCCCACCTCGCCCGCGACCTCGGCGCCGCCGCCCTCGCCCGTCCCGCCGGACGGGTCCTCGGGGTTCCCGGGGTGCACGGGGTTCTCGGGCTCCTTGTGGATCACCACGCTGACCTGGTCGCACAGGGTCTGGATCAGGTACCAGCCGATGCCCCCGCCGCCCTTGCCGGGGCGGAAGGCGCGCGGCGCGGGCGGGGTGGTGTTGGTGTCGCCCAGGGTCACGTGCACGCCGTCGAAGGTCCTGCGCAGGGTCAGCCGGAAGGGTCCGGGCGCGTACTGGACGGCGTTGGCCGCCAGTTCCGTCACCACCAGCAGGATGTCGTCCCAGTGCTCCGGGGCGGAGGGCGGCTGCGTCCTGCCGAGGACGGCGAGGAACAGCTCCGCCGTCACTCTGGCGTCGGTGACGTCCTCGAGGCGCCCCGCGAACGCGGCGACGCACTCGAGCGTGTGTCCGGACGACGGCTGGTCGCTCCATCGCGGTTCGGTCGACATCGCACCTTCCCGGCCGTTTCACTGCGAACTGTGTGGCCTCTGATCTCTCCCTCCGCCCCTGGTTCCCCAACCTGGAGCGACTACGCACTCAGATCCATCCTGACCTTGCCGGGCGCCGCGCGCCGAAGGATCATGGGAGGATCTCGCATCGATACCGCGTCGAAACAGGAAGCGGCTGCCGTATGACCGCCGAGAGCAGGTCCGCCGAGAGCGCGTC
This sequence comes from Streptomyces sp. NPDC048600, assembly GCF_055587025.1. Taxonomy (NCBI): domain Bacteria; kingdom Bacillati; phylum Actinomycetota; class Actinomycetes; order Kitasatosporales; family Streptomycetaceae; genus Streptomyces; species Streptomyces sp. NPDC048600. Next base: position 107,212 of record NZ_JBVJGZ010000004.1, read on the forward strand.
CGAGGACACCGGGGCCATGGACACCATGTCCGCCGACGCCGGTGTGACGACCGGGGCGCTGGCCCGCCGGCTGGGTGTCTCCCCGACCACGCTGCGCTCGTGGGACCGCCGCTACGGCATCGGCCCGGCGCTGCGCGCGGAGGGCCGGCACCGCCGGTGGGCTCCCGCGGACATCGCGATGGTGGAGGAGATGTGCCGGCTGACGGCGACGGGGGCGCCGCCCGCCGAGGCGGCCCGGGTGGCCCGGCTGCGCCACGGCACGGACGATCTGCCGGGCGGCCAGGACCGGGACGGTCCGGAGCCGGACGCGGCGGCGCTCCCCCCGGCCACGGACGCGGCCCGTTCCGGCGGCGCGGGCAGCGGGCTCCCGCTCGGCGAGGTGCGCCAGGAGTGCCGGGGCCTCGCCCGTGCGGCGGTCCGGCTGGACGCCCCGGAGCTGGAGCGGCAGCTCATGGCCGCCGTGGAACGGCACGGGCTGACCGTCGCCTGGGAGGAGGTGATGGTGCCGACGCTGCACGCGGTGGGCCGCAAGTGGGAGTCGTCCGGCGACCGCTATGTGGAGGTGGAGCACCTGCTGTCCTGGCACGTCTCCTGCACCCTGCGCGGCATGCCGATGCTGCTGCCCCGCGCGCGGCCGCTCCCCGGGGCCGCCCCGGTGGTGCTGGCCTGTACGCCGGGTGAGCAGCACTCGCTGCCGCTCGAGGCGCTGACGGCCGCGCTGAGCGAGCGGGGCGTACCGACCCGGATGCTGGGCGCGGCCGTGCCGGCGGAGGCGCTGCTGGCGAGCGTACGGCGCACCGGACCGGCCGCGGTGGTGCTCTGGGCGCAGGCCCGCTCCACGGCGTCGGTGCCTCTGGCCCGGCATCTCGCCGGTCTGGAGTGGGGGGCGGCGGGCGCGCGCGGGCGACCGCTGGTGCTGCCCGCCGGACCGGGCTGGGACCGACGGGCGTCCACGGGCTTCCCGCGCTGTGCCGGGCTGAGCGAGGCGGTGGAGACCCTGACCCGGCTCTACCAGGACGACGCGCCGACCGTACGGACGCACTGAACGCCGGAGTGCCGGCGCCCGGGAGCCCGCACCGGGGAGCCGCTCAGTCCTCCCGGGCGCGGGCCCGCCGGAACCGGTCCAGCCCCTCGGACAGCTCCACCACCGGATCGGGATAGTCGAGTGCGGCCCGGTCCAGCCCGGCCAGCTTCCACGGCTCGTGCACCGCCCGGCTGTCGACGTCCCTGAGCTCGGGCACCCAGCGGCGGACGTAGACACCGTCGGGGTCGTGCCGTTTGGCCTGGGTGACGGGGTTGAGGACGCGGTTGGGGCGGGTGTCGGTGCCGGTGCCCGCCACCCACTGCCAGTTGAGCTGGTTGTTGGCGACGTCGCCGTCGACCAGCCAGTGCAGGAAGTGCGCGGCGCCGATCCGCCAGTCCACGTAGAGGGTCTTGCACAGGAAGCTCGCGGTCAGCAGGCGGGCCCGGTTGTGCATCCAGCCCTCGTGGAGCAGCTGGCGCATCGCCGCGTCGATCACCGGATAGCCGGTGCGGCCCTCGCGCCAGGCCTCGATGTCGGCTCGCGCGCCGCGCTCGGTGCGCCAGTGGTCGTGCTTGGTGCGGTAGTCGGCGTGGGAGGCCTGCGGCCGGGCGGCGAGCACCTGGCGGTGGAAGTCGCGCCAGGCGAGCTGCCGTACGAACGACTCCGCGCCCGTGCCGCCGTGCCGCCGCGCCCGCTGGACGAGTTCCACCGGGGACAGGGTGCCGAAGTGCAGATGCGCGGAGAGCTGCGAGGTGGCGTCGGCGGCCAGGTCGTCGCGGGTGTCGTCGTAGGCGTCGAGGCCGCGGCGCCAGTAGGCGGTCACCCGCTTGCGGCCCTCGCTCTCGCCGCCGGCGGCCAGCCCGGCCGAGACGCCGCCGACCTCGTCGCGTGCGGGCAGTTGCTCGCCCTTCACGTCGTCGGGGACCCGCACCTGGCGCGGGGCGCCCGCGACGGGCCGCAGCCGGACCTGCGACCACTGCCGGTAGTACGGCGTGAAGACGGCGAAGTGGTCCGAAGAGGAGGGCGTCACCTCGCCGGGCGGAACGGCCACGGTGGCGGCGTCGTGGACGAACAGACGGCGGCCGTCGGCCTCCAGCGCGCGGCGCAGCCGGTCCTCGCGGCGGGTGGCGAAGTGACTGTGGGCGGCCGACATGTGCACCTCGTCGGCGTCCGCCTCCGCCACCGCGCGGCAGACCTCCGTGACCAGGTCGCCGGAGCGCACCACGAGCCGTCCGCCGCGCTCGCGCAGCGAGGCGTCGAGGTCGGCCAGGCAGTCGGCGAGGAACGCGGCGCGGTTGGGGGTGTCGAATCCCGCGGCGGCCACGGCGCGGTCGCGGACGAACAGCGGGACGACGGCGTCCGCGCAGTCCAGGGCCGCGCGCAGCGGCGGATGGTCGTGCAGGCGCAGGTCGGAGGTGAACAGGACGACTGAGACGTGCATGGGCTTCAGCTTCTCTCCGGTGGACGGCGTCGGCCGGTGCGGACGGCACTGTCTTCCGCCGTCACGGGGTGTGCGGATGCGGTCCCGGCCGCCGTCCGTTCCTCGCGTCGCTCCTGCTCCCGCGCCTCGTCGCGGGCGCGGGCGGCGGTCTTGACGATGTTGCGTGCCATGCCGCCGAAGACGATCGCGTGGAAGGGCGCGACGCTCCACCAGTACAGGTGTCCGAGCAGGCCGCGCGGGTGGAACAGGGCCCGCTGCCGGTACCGGACGGGCCCGCCGTCCTCGCCGCCGTCGACCTGCATCTCCAGCCAGGCCAGTCCGGGCAGCCGCATCTCGGCACGCAACCGCAACAGCCGTCCGCGTTCGATCTCCTCCACCCGCCAGAAGTCGAGCGAGTCGCCCGCCCGCAGCAGGCGGGCGTCCCGTCGGCCACGGCGCAGTCCGACGCCTCCGACCAGGCGGTCCAGTCGGCCGCGTACCGCCCAGGCGAGCGGGAAGGAGTACCAGCCGTTCTCCCCGCCGATGGCCTCGATGACCCGCCACAGCGCTCCGGGAGCGACGTCCGCCTCCCGCTCGCGCAGATCCGTGTAGAGACTGCCGCCCGCCCAGTCCGGATCGGTGGGCAGCGGGTCGCTGGGCGCGCCCGGCACGGAGGCGGAGGACCAGCGGGTGACGACCTGGGCCTCCCGGATGCGCTGCAGCGCCAGGGCGACCGCGCGGTCGAAGCCGAGGGGGTGACCGGGCGGGTTCGGCACGTACTTCTCGATGTCCCGCTCCTGGCACACGACCTCGTGGCGCAGGGACTCGGTCAGCGGGCGGGCGATGGAGGCGGGCACCGGCGTGACCAGCCCGACCCAGTGGCTGGACAGTCCGGGCGTGAGCACGGGCACGGCCAGGATGAGCCGCCGGGGCAGTTCGGCGACGACGGCGTAGCGGCGCATCATGTCCAGGTAGGTGAGCACCTCGGGGCCGCCGATGTCGAAGGCGCGGTTGACGTCCGGGGGCAGTCCGGCGCAGCCGACGAGGATGCGCAGCACGTCCCGTACCGCGATCGGCTGGATGCGGGTGTGCACCCAGCGCGGGGTGACCATCACGGGGAGCCGCTCGGTGAGGTAGCGGAGCATCTCGAAGCTGGCGGAACCGGAGCCGATGATGACGGCGGCGCGCAGGACGGCGGTCGGTACGCCGGAGTCCATGAGGATGCGGCCGACCTCGGCGCGCGAGCGCAGATGGGCGGAGAGTTCCGTCTCGGGGACGCCGGCGGGGGTGAGTCCGCCCAGGTAGACGAGGCGACCGACGTCGGCGCGGCGGGCCTGTTCGCCGAAGACGCGGGCCGCCTCGCGGTCGGTGCGTTCGAAGTCGTCGCCGGTGCCGAGCGCGTGCACCAGGTAGTAGGCGACGTCCACGCCGTCCATCGCCGCGGCCGTCGACTCGGCGTCCATGACGTCTCCCTGGACGATCTCGACCTGGCCGGCCCAGGGGTGGTCGCGCAGTTTGCCCGGGGTACGGGCCAGGCAGCGCACCCGATGCCCTGCTGCCAGCAGCTCGGGCACCAGCCGCCCGCCGATGTAGCCGCTGGCGCCGGTCACCAGACAGGTGAGGGAGTGCCGCCCGAGCGAGGGGTGTGCGCCGGTCCCGGTGTTCCGCTCGTCGCCCATGCCGCCGCCTCAGCCTGCCGTCGTCGCCGGAGCCCGGTCGTGACTCCGTCACCGATCACTACCCTGCGCGGGTCGCGGGCGGATGCGCCCGGTGCCCGTGGCGGTTGGGTGACGGGGGCCGTGCGGAGGATGAGCCGGTCCGCCGGGCTCGGACGACACCGGTGTGGCGGTGCGGCACGGGCTCGGTCCACACCGGTGCGGCGGAGTGCGGTACCGGCTCGGTACCCGCTCAGTCCACGCCGGTGCTGCGCACGGCGGCGAGGGCGGCGCCGAGGTCGGCCACGGTGCGCGGGTCCGCCAGGGACCGGCCGGTCAGTTCCTCGACGCGGCGCAGGCGGTAGCGGACCGTGTTGGGGTGAACGAAGAGGGACCCGGCGGCGTCGGCGGCGGAGCCGGCCGCGGCGAACCAGTGCTCCAGGGTCTCCAGCAGCCGGGCGCGCTCCGCCGCGGGCAGGGCGAGGACGGGCCCGAGGACGGTCTCGACGAGCTGGGCCGCCTCGGCGGGCGCGGCGGCGACCAGCATGGCCAGGGGGTTGTCGTCGAACCGTGCGACACCGGGCGCGGTGCCCGGCAGCCCGGCGAGTGCCAGCCGGGCGAAGCGCAGGGCCTGCGGGACGTCGCGCAGGGAGGCGACGCCCGGGCTGAGGCCGACCCGGGCGCGGGCGCGCCGCAGCACACGGACGCAGGTCTGCTCGGCGTCCGGCGCGGTCAGGGCGACCACGCCGATCTGCTGGTGGGGCAGCAGCCGCCAGGCGGAGGCCAGCTGGGACTGGCGCAGCGCGGTCTCGATGCCGGTCAGGGGTTCCTCGCCGGGCGCGGTGGCGGTCGCGACGGCCACCGCGTACGGTCCGTGCTCGGGCAGGCCCAGCTCGCGGGCGGCCTCCCACAGGGTGCTGCGGTCGGCGATGACGCCGGTGAACAGGGCTTCCACCAGTGCCGAGCGCCGGGCCTCGCGCTGGAGGGTCAGCTCCGCCGAGGTCTCCCGGTGGGCCGCCGCGACGGCTTCGGCGTAGAGGCCGAACAGGGCCCAGATGTCCGCCGACTGGGACACCAGCTCGGCGTCGGAGACCTCGGGATGCGCGCGTGCCTCCTCGAGGATCTCCGACCACAGCAGCTCGAAGCCGATCCGGTACGCGTGCAGGGTGTCGGCCAGCGGCATGCCCTGCTCGGCGCGGATACGGCCGGTGTCGCGCGCCGGGCTGGGGTCCGCGACACCCTTGCGGTGGAAGTGGCCGAGGACGAGGTCGGCGTTGGCGGTGCAGGAGCGGCGCAGCGACTCGAAGGGGATCAGCGACTCGTCCTGGTACGCCTCGACGTCCGCGCGAATGGTCTCCGCGATCCGCTCGCCGAGTTCCGGCAGCCGTGCGTGCAGTGCCGCGGCCACTCCCGAAAGAACCATCGCCCCAGCTTAGCGGCGCCTTCTTGTGTCCAGGAACAAACTGTGACGGGAGACGCTGTCCGGCCGGCCATAGGCGGCCGCCCGGCACGACAGCACCATGTCGTCGACGTTAACTGCGGATTTCAACAGCACCATTCGTGGAGGGCGGACCATGGCCAATCTGGCGGAGTTTCTCGTGGAGACGGCGAGGCGGCAGCCCGCACGGCCCGCCCTGCGCTTCGGCGACCGGGTCATCACCTACGCGGAACTGGAGGAGGCCAGTGCGCGTGCCGCCACGCTGCTGCGGGCCGAGGGGGTGCGGCCGGGACACCGGGTGGCCCTGATGCTGCCGAACGTCCCCCAGTTCGTGATCCTCTACTACGGCGCGCTGCGCGCGGGTGCCGTCGTCGTACCGATGAACCCGCTGCTGAAGGCCCGTGAGACGGCCTACCACCTGACCGACTCCGGGGCGGAGCTGCTGTGGGAGTGGCACCAGGCGCCGGGTGAGGGCGCGCAGGGCGCGGCGGACGCCGGGGTCCGGCACTTCGCCGTCGAGCCCGCGGCCTTCGCGGAGCTGCTCGCCGGGCACGAGCCGCTCGTCGGCACGGCGCCGGCGGACGGCGACGACGTCGCCGTGCTGCTGTACACCTCCGGCACCACCGGCCGGCCCAAGGGCGCCGCGCTCACCCACGCGGGGCTGCGGCACAACACCGAGGTCAACATGACCGAGGTGCAGCGGATGACGCCGGACGACGTGGTGGTGGGCTGTCTGCCGCTGTTCCACATCTTCGGCCAGATCTGCACGATGAGCGTGGCTCTCGGCAGCGGCGCCTCCCTCACGCTGATCCCCCGCTTCGAGCCGCAGGCGGTCCTGGACGCCATCGCGCGGGACGGCGCCACCGTGTTCGAGGGTGTGCCGACCATGTACGCGGCACTGCTCCAGCACCCGTCCGAGGCGGACGTGTCGAGCCTGCGGATGTGCATCTCCGGCGGGGCGTCCCTGCCGGTGGAGATCCTGCACGGCTTCGAGCGGCGCTTCGGCTGCGCGGTCCTGGAGGGCTTCGGCATGTCCGAGACCAGCCCGGTCGTCACCTTCAACCACCCCGACCGGCCGCGCAAGGCGGGTTCCATCGGTACGCCGATCAAGGACGTCGAGGTGCGGCTGCTGGACGACAAGGGCCAGGACGTGGCGCCCGGTGAGATCGGCGAACTGGCGGTGCGCGGGCCCAACGTGATGAAGGGCTACTGGAACCGTCCCGAGGAGACGGCGGAGACGATCCAGGACGGCTGGCTGCGCTCCGGCGACCTCGCGCGGCAGGACGAGGACGGCTACTTCTACATCGTCGACCGCAAGAAGGACCTGATCATCCGCGGCGGGTACAACGTCTACCCGCGCGAGATCGAGGAGGTGCTGCACGAGCACCCGGCCGTCGCCCTGGCCGCCGTGGTGGGCACCGCCCATCCGAGCCTGGGCGAGGAGATCGCCGCCGCGGTCGTGCTGCGCCCCGGCGCCGAGGCCACCCCCGACGAGCTGCGGGAGTTCGTCAAGGAGCGGGTGGCTGCGTACAAGTACCCGCGTGCGGTGTGGCTGGTGGACCAGCTGCCGACGGGCCCCAGCGGCAAGATCCTCAAGCGCGAGATCACCGCTCCGGCGGGCTGATCCGGCCCGCCCTTCCTTCCCGCCGGGCCCTGGCGCAGGCCTCGGGCCGACGCGCCGGGCCGGTCCCGGGCGGCGGCCCGGGGCCTGCCCGGCGGGACGCGTCACCTCGCCCGGGCCGGCCGGACCGCGGGGGCGCGGGCCGCGCGTTCCGGTCCGGTGGGGCGCGGAGCTCGTCGAGAGGCGTGGGTTCATCGCGGCACCAGGGGGCACGAGACTCTTCGGTCCGGGAACCCGTACCCCCACACATGCCCGCCACGTCACGGAAGGCAACGGCCATGACGACTCCGCGCCCGTCCCTGGACCCGGAACTCCGGGAGCTGCTCGCCGGCCTGCCCCTGCTGCCCGGACTCGACGCGGAGGTGCTCGCGGAACTGCGCCGGCTGCCGTCGGCACCCGTCGACTCCCTGCTGGAGAACCGCCGGGTCGACCGGCGCGAGGTCGTCGTGCCCGCGAAGGACGGTGCGCGGATCCCCCTGTCGGTGTTCAGCCCCGCGGGGACCGGCCGCGCCGACGGGGCGCCCTGCGTGTACTGGATCCACGGCGGCGGCATGGTCATGGGCGACCGCTTCGCGCAGCTGGACATTCCGCTGGAGTGGCTCGACCGGTTCGGCGCGGTCGTGGTCTCCGTCGACTACCGGCTCGCCCCCGAGGCCACCGGCAGCACCCTGGTCGACGACTGCCACCAGGGACTGCTCTGGGTCGCCGAGCACGCCGCCGAACTGGGGGTCGACCCCGCCCGGATCGTCGTCGCCGGGGCCAGCGCGGGCGGTGGCCTCGCCGCCGGTGTCACTCTCCTGGCCCGCGACCTCGGCGCCCCGGCCGTCGCCGCGCAGATGCTGATCTCCCCCATGCTCGACCACCGCAACACCAGCGTCTCCAGCCGCCAGTACTCCGGCGTGCCCGGCGTGTGGACCGCCGAGATGAACGCCTTCGGCTGGAGCGCGGTCCTCGGTGACCTCGCCGACGGTCAGGTGCCGGTGTACGTCTCCCCCGCCCTGGCCGACGACCTCTCGGGCCTGCCGACCACCTATGTCGACACCGGTTCCGCCGAGGTCTTCCGCGACGAGGACACCGACTACGCCCGGCGTATCTGGGCCGCGGGAGGACAGGCCGAGCTGCATGTGTGGGCGGGCGGTTTCCACGGCTTCGACACCCTGTACCCCGAGGCCCGGATCTCGGTCTCGGCCCGCCGTACCCGCACGGACTGGGTCGGCCGGGTACTGGCCGGGACCCCCGACCGGCGTCCCGTGCCCCAGAACTGATCGCCGGGGCCCGAACGTCGTTCCCCGGCCGGGGCGTCCGATGCCCGGCACCGCGCTCCCGGCCGCTGCCCCGGCCGCCGGGCACGGTCAGGTCTCCTCCTCCATGCGGATGGCGGCCCTCAGGTCCTCGTGCGCCTTGCCCGGCGACCCCTCCTGCGCCTCCAGCAGCGCCGCGGCGATGGCGTCCAGCTTGCGCTGGATCGCGCGCTCGGCCCGCAGCTCCGAGTTCTTCAGCAGGGCCAGCAGGATCAGGGTCACGGCCGTCATGCAGTCGCCCGCCAGCACCTGCCACTCCGTGCCCAGCCCGGCCACGTGGACGCTCACCATCCAGGCGACCAGGGCCAGGCACAGCAGGAAGAACACGGGTGAGCTGGTGAACTTCGACGCGGACTCCGAGAACCGCTCGAACCTCCTGCGGCGGTCGCCGCCCCGGTCGGCGGGATGCTCGAAAGTCATTCGTCCTCGCTCTCCACGGGCACCGGACCGCCGGTGCCCTCGACGCCCGGTCGCGGACGGCGGCACGCCCAGGCCGGCCGGTGTCCGGGACGCCCGGATCGCGGGCGGCGTCCCGGCCGCGCCGTTCGAGTACCCGGCGGGCGGCCGGGCTCACGGAGGGCGGCGATTCCCCCGGGCCGGTCCGGTGCACGCGGGCAGCAGCGGGAGTGCGGTGCGCTCGCGCAGGGCGCCGTGCCACACGCCCGCGCCGTAAGCGAGGCCGTCGGCGAGGCCGGCCGCACACCAGAGCAGGGGGTGGACGTCCCTCGGCCGGCCGCGCAGCCGCGAGACGAGGAGCGCCGCGAGGGCCGTACGGCCGGGCCGGGCGGCCGCGAGGGCGGGCAGGGCGACGGGCCACCAGGTGCGCAGGGCGGCCTGGCCCAGCATCCGTGCGGCGCCGAGGTGCCCGCGCAGCGCGATCCGCAGCGCCTCGGGGGCCGGGACGCCGGCCGGGGCCAGGGTGCGGGGCAGCAGCGCGGCCGTGGTGGTGGCGACGGCGAGGGCGGTGCGGGGATGCCCGGTGAGGGCGGCGGTCCAGGCGGCGGCCGTCCACGGGGAGAGGCGGGCGGGCGCGACCGCGTCGCCGTGGCGGCGGGAGAGGGGCGCGGCGGAGCCGCCGTAGTCGAAGCGCTGCCGGAGCAGTGCGGGCCAGTCGGCGCGCGGGCGGTGGAGCACCTCGGCCGCGGGCTCGTACCGCACCCGGTGCCCGGCCTCCAGGAGCCGCCAGACGAGGTCGACGTCCTCGCCGTACCGCAGGGACTCGTCGAAGCCGTCGAGCGCGCGCAGCACGGAGGTGCGCACCAGCAGGGCGGCGGTGGGCAGATGCCCGACGCGGCCGCCGGGGCGCACCTCGGCCGGTTCGGGTCCGAGGTCGAGCGGGGAGCGGGCGGCCTCGTAGCGCTCCCGTGCCGTGGGTCCGGGCCGGCTGCGGACCCGGGGCGCCACCGCGGCCACCTCCGGGTCCTCGAAGTGCGGCAGCAGGGACCGGAGCCAGCCGGGGCGGGGTACGACGTCGGAGTCGAGGAAAGCGACGACCTGTGTGGTCACCGAGCGCACGCCGGTGTTGCGCGCGGCGGCCGGGCCCCGGGGCGACGGGTGCCGGGCCACCGCGCCGGCCACGGGCACGGCGGAGCCGTCGTCGACCACCAGGACGTGGTCCAACTCCCCCAGGGAGGCGCGCAGTTCGCGCAGTTCCTCGGGCCGGTCGCGGACGGGGACCACGGCGGTGACGTCCTCGGGGCGGTACCGGCCGGCGCCGTGGCGCGGGTGGGCGAGCCCGGCCGCGACGAGCCGCCGGGCCAGGGCGTGGTGGGCCGGTGCGGTGACGGGCTCGCCGGCCAGCCAGCGCCCGACGAGCCGGGCGCCGTCCGGGGACAGCCGTACGGCCCGCAGCGGGGAGCCGCCGATGAGGGTCCGGCCGTCGGCGAGCACCCGCAGGGTGGTGTCGGGGGTGAGCCTCATACGGTGAAGCCCCCGTCCGCGTGCACCACGGTCCCGGTGACCGCCGACGAGTGCGGACCGCACAGCCAGGCCACCGCCGCCGCGACCTCCTCCGGTTCGAGCAGCCGCTCGTTCAGCTGCTGCCGCGCGAAGTCCGAGGGGTCGACCAGCCCGTAGAGGTCGGCCGTCGCCCGCAGCATCCGGGTCCGGGTGGAGCCGGGCGAGACGGCCGTCGCGGTGACCCTGGTCCCGCGCAGATCGCAGGCCAGTCCGCGGACCAGGCCGACCACGGCGTGCTTGACGGCGTTGTACCCGGCCAGACGCCACAGGCCCCGGTGCGCGGCGACGGAGGCGACCGCGACGAAGCGGCCGGCGCGCGGCTGCGGCCGGGCCAGCAGTTCGGGGACGGCGGCGCGGGCGAGATGGAAGACACCCCGCACGCCCACGTCGAACAGCGTGTCCCACTCGTCCTGGGTCGTCTCCCACAGCGGCGCGCCGCCGGCCATCACCGCGGCGGCCGCGACGGCGGCGTCCAGGCCGCCGAACTCCCGCCGGGCCAGTTCCACCGCGCGGGCCACGGCCTCGGGGTCGCGGACGTCCGCGGCCATGTCGACGACCGAGCCGGGCCAGGCCTGCGCGAGGGCGGCGAGTTCGCCCCGGCGGGCCAGCGGATAGCTCAGGCCCGGCAGGTCCTCGCAGACGTCCACGGCGACCACCCGCCAACCGTCGGCGGCGAGTTGGTCGACGACGGCGGCGCCGATGCCGCGCGCCGCCCCGGTGACCACTGCGACCCGGCCGTTCATCGGGCGCGGCCCGCCCGCTGTGCCCGGCGGCGCCTCACGCGAGGCCGCCCCATCTCAGGCCGTGCCCAGGGGGCGGAGGAAACCGGGTGGCACGACCACGTCGTCGGCGGTCAGTTCCTGGACGGAGGAACGGCCGAGGCCCAGCAGGGCGGAGTCGATGCCGCCGCGCAGGACGTCCAGGACGTTCTCCACTCCGCTCTGTCCGCCCGCGGCGAGCCCCCACAGATAGGCGCGGCCGATCATCACGGCCCGGGCGCCGAGGGCGAGCGCCTTGACGACGTCGCCGCCGCGCCGGACGCCGCCGTCGAGCAGGACCTCCACCTGGTGGCCCACGGCGTCGGCGACCGCGGGCAGTACGCGGATCGGTGCCGGGGTGGTGTCGAGGTTGTTGCCGCCGTGGTTGGACACGGAGATCGCCGTGACGCCGGCGTCGACCGCGCGCCGGGCGTCGTCGACCCGGCCGATGCCCTTGAGCATGAAGGGGCCGTCCCACTGTTCGCGCAGCCAGGCGATGTCGTCCCAGGACGGGGGCGCGGTGTTCATCCACGTCCCGTACGCGCCGAAGAAGGTGGGCGCCGGCTGTCCGGCCTCGGCGAGGTTGGGCGCGGTCAGGTCGGGCAGCCGCAGACTCCGGGCGAAGTCCAGCAGCCAGCGCGGCCGGGCGAGGCCCTCGGGGGCGAAGCGCAGCAGGGCCTTGAGGTCCAGCCGTTCGGGGATGACGGGGCTGCCCCGGTCGCGACCGTGCGAGAACGACCAGTCGAGGGTGACGATGAGCCCCTTGGCGCCGCCCGCGCGGGCGTGTTCCACGCGTCGCAGGATCGCGTCGCGGTCACCCATCCAGTACAGCTGGAAGAACACCTGCGGGTTGGCGGCGGCGACGTCCTCCAGCGACCTGCTGGCGAAGGAGCTCAGCCCGATGGCCGTGCCCCGGGCGGCGGCGGCGCGGGCGACGGCGACCTCGCCCTCGGGGTGCACCGCCTGCACACCGGTGGGCGAGATGATCACGGGCAGGGAGATGTCCTGGCCCATGACCCGGGTCGCCAGGTCCCGCTCGGGGAACAGCCCCGCGACATGCGGCGCGAAGCCCAGCGCGGTGAAGGCCTCGGTGTTGTCCCGGTAGGAGGCGCCCTTCTCGGAGCCGGCCAGCAGGGCGCTGTAGACCGACTTCGGCAGCCGCCTGCGGGCCCGGCGGCGGGCCTCCTCGACGGTCTCGAACCAACTGCTCATGCCTGTCGTCGTCCTTTCGCGAAGCCGTGGTGCCGGGTGTTCGAGGTCCCGTGGTCCGTCGCGGAACCGGACCCTGCGGGCGGGTTCCCGTCGAGGCGAGAACCGGTACCTGCGGGCGGGTTCTCGCCGCGGTGGCGATCACCGGACCCTGCGGGCGGGTTCCCGTCGAGGTGGCGGGCCGCGGGCGCGGACCCGTGGTTCATCGCGGGCCGGTCCCGGCCAGCGGGTTCTCGTCGCAGTGCCGGGCCGCGGGCGCGGTCCGCAGCGCGGGCATGCCCAGCGCGACGGCGCGGGCGCGGGCGGGTGCCGTGCGGGAGTGGTCGCCGCTGGGGCGAGGGGCCGCCGACCGGTCGGCGGCGGCGAGGGCCGGGGCGCCGTGGCCCTTGACGCACTCGGGGTCCGGCCCGTCCAGCGGCAGGCCGGTGAAGAACTTGGCGGCCATGCAGCCTCCCTGACAGGAGTCGTACGCCGGACAGGACGCACAGGTGCCGCCGGTGCCGGGCGTGCGCAGCGAGGCGAACAGCTCGGACTCGCGCCAGACCGCGCCGAAGCCCGAGTCGCGCACGTTCCCCGCCAGGAACTGCTCGTGGATCGCGAACGGGCAGGCGTAGACGTCGCCGACCGGGTCGATCAAGCAGACGACCCGGCCCGCTCCGCACAGGTTCAGGCCCGGCAGCGGGGTCTCGCCGAGCGCGTTGAGATGGAAGAAGGAGTCTCCGGTGAGCACCTTCTCGCCGTGCGCCACGAGCCAGTCGTAGAGGCGGAGTTGGTCGGCGGGCAGGGGGTGCAGGGTGTCCCAGGTGTCGGCGCCGCGGCCGGCCGGGCGCAGCCGGGTGAGCCGGAGCTGGGCGCCGTACCGGTCGGCGAGGGCGGCGAACTCGTCCAGCTGGCCGATGTTGTGGCGGGTCACCACCACACTGATCTTGAATTCGCCGAAGCCCGCCTCGGCCAGGTTCTCCATCGCCCGCACGGCGGTGGCGTACGAACCGGGGCCGCGGACCGCGTCGTTGACCCCGGCGGTCGCGCCGTCCAGGGAGATCTGTACGTCGAGATAGTCCGTGGCGGCGAGCCGCCGGGCCCGGTCGGGGGTGATTCGGACGCCGTTGGTGGAGAACTTGACGCCGACCTGGTGGTCCACGGCGTAGTCGACCAGCTCGAAGAAGTCGGCGCGCACGGTGGGTTCGCCGCCGCCGATGTTGACGTAGAAGACCTGCATGCGCTGCAACTCGTCGATTACCGCGCGGCATTCGGCGGTGTCCAGCTCGCGCGGGTCCCGCCGGCCGGAGGACGAGAGGCAGTGGACGCAGGCCAGGTTGCAGGCGTACGTCAGCTCCCAGGTGAGGCAGATCGGGGAGTTCAGCCCGTGCTTGAAGTGTTCGGTGAGTCTCATGGTGCGGCTCCGGCGCGGTGGGCTGGGCGGTCGGCGGGCTCGATGGTTCCGGCGTCGGCGAGCCCGGCCAGCGCGGTCAGATAGAAGCCGTGCTGGTCCGGGGGCACGGGCGAGGCCGCCAGGGCGGTGCGGACGTCGGGGTGGTCGTCCAGCGCGGACACCAGGTCGACCAGGGCCGGCGACTTCAGGAACGTCAGCCGCCGGGTGCCGAAGTGGTAGGCCAGCGCGCCGAACGGCTCCGCGCGTAGGGCGACACGGGGTGAGCACCGGTAGGGCCGGTCCGGGTCGAACATGGTGGTCCTCCTTCGGAAGGCGTCAGTAGACGCCGCACATGCCGTCGATCGAGACGTCCTCGATCAGCAGGTCCTGCTCCGGTTCGGTGTCGGTGGACTCGGGCTCTTCCTGGTGCTGTCGGGGGTTCTCGGGCACGGTGTTCCTCCTTCGGGACGGGCCGTGTCCTCTCGGGGCGGCCCTGCAGGGGGTGGGGTGGACCGGGGCGCCGCCGGTCGCACGGCGGCGCCCCGCGCTCCGCGGTGCGTCAGTGGTCGTGCACCAGCACGCCGCGGATGTTCTTGCCGTCGACGAGGTCCTGGTAGCCCTGGTTGACCTCGTCGAGCGTGTACCGCCGGGTCACCAGCTCGTCCAGCTCGAGCTGCCCGGACTGGTAGAGGTCGAGCAGCTTCCGGATGTCGTACTGCGGGTTGCCGCTGCCGAAGAGGGTGCCCTTGATGGTCTTCTCCCAGAGGGTGAGGACCGCGCCGGACACATGGATCGTCAGCTTGGCGGGGTCGGCGAGACCGGTGACCACGACGGTGCCGCCCTTGCCGACGACGTCGAAGGCGGCCGAGACGACCTCCTCGGTGACCGTGCCGACCAGGATCAGCGCCTGGTCGGCCCCCTGGCCCCGGGTCAGCTCGTCGACCAGCCGCTTGGCCTCCTCGGCGGTGGCGACGGCATGGGTGGCGCCCAGCTTCAGCGCGGTGTCGCGCTTGAGGGCGACGGGGTCGACGGCCACCACATGGGTGGCGCCCGAGATCGCGGACGCCTGGACGGTGTTGATACCGAGACCGCCGACGCCGTAGATCACCACGGTGTCACCCGCCCGGACGCCACCGGCGTTGGTCGCCGTGCCCCAGCCCGTCGGCACTCCGCAGCCGACGAGCACGGCGGTCTCCAGGGGCAGGCCCGGGTCGACCTTGACGACGGAGTGCTCGGAGATCACGCCGTACTGGGAGAACGTGCCCAGCATGCACATCGCGCCGTAGTCGGCGCCGTCCCGGTGGAAGCGGAAGGTGCCGTCGGGCATGCTGCCCTCGAGGATGGTGGCGCCCATGTCGCACAGGTTCTGGCGGCCGGTCGAACAGTAGCGGCAATGGCCGCAGTTGGGGATGAAGCTGCAGACGACGTGGTCGCCGGGCTTCACCTTGGTGACGCCGGGGCCGACGCGCTCGATGACGCCGGCGCCCTCGTGCCCGCCGACGATCGGGAACCTCGGCGGCAGATCGCCGTCGCTGAGGTGGAGGTCGGAATGGCACAGGCCGGCGGCGACGTAGCGGATGAGCACCTCGCCAGTGGTGGGCTCGTCGAGGTCCATCTCGACGATCTCGAAGGACTTGCCGATTCCGGTGAGGACTGCGGCTCGGGTTTTCATGCGGCTCTCCTTTGAGCGGGGACACCCAGGCACCCCGTGGCTGCGGGAAGGGAACTCCGGAACTACCGCTCTACAGCTGGATGTTCACGGCCTTGGTCTGCGTGTACTGCTCCAGTGCGGCCGCGCCCAGCTCACGGCCCCAGCCGGACTGCTTGTAGCCGCCGAAGGGCATCGCGGTGTCGAACGCGTTGTAGCAGTTGACCCAGACGGTCCCGGCCTGGAGCTGCTTCGCGACGCGGTGGGCCTTGGAGACGTCCTGGGTCCACACCCCGGCGGCCAGGCCGTACGGCGAGTCGTTGGCCTCGGCGATGGCGCCGCGCTCGGCGTTGAAGGGAGCCGCGACCACGACCGGGCCGAAGATCTCCTCGCGCACGACGCTCATGTCGGGCTTCACATCGACCAGGACCGTCGGCTCCACGAAGAAGCCCTGGTCCCCGACCTGGTTGCCGCCGGTCAGCGCGCGGGCGCCGTCGGCCAGGCCCTGGCGGACGTAACCGGTGACCCGGTCGAGCTGGTCCTGCGAGACGAGCGGGCCCAGCTGGGTGGCCGGGTCCAGACCGGGCCCGATCTTCACCTGGGCCGCGAAGTCGGCGACCGCGCGGGTGAACTCGGCGAAGATGCTGTCCTCGACGTACAGCCGGGTGCCGGCCACGCAGCACTGGCCGTGGTTGAACAGCCAGGCGTTGGCGGTGCCGGGTACGGCCACTTCCAGGTCGGCGTCGGCGTACACGATCTGCGGGCTCTTGCCGCCGAGTTCGAGGGAGACCTTCTTCAGGTTGCCGCCGGCCGCCGCGACGATCTTCTTGCCGACCTCGGTGGAACCGGTGAAGGCCACCTTGTCCACCCCGTCGTGGGCGGCGATCGCGGCACCCGCGTCACCGTAGCCGGTGACGATGTTGACGACGCCGGGCGGCAGGATCTCGTTGATGACCTCGCCCAGCAGCAGCGCGGTGAGCGGAGTCTGCTCGGCGGGCTTGAGGACCACGGTGTTGCCCGCGGCGAGCGCGGCCGGGATCTTGAACGCGGCCATCAGCAGCGGGAAGTTCCAGGGGATGATCTGGCCGCACACGCCGACCGGCTCGCGCAGGGTGTACGCGTGGAACTGGCCGCCGGGCACCCAGGGCACCGACACCGGGATCGTCCGGCCCTCGATCTTGGTGGCCCAGCCCGCGTAGTAGTGGAACAGGTCGGCCGCCCACACCACGTCGACGCCCTGCGCCACCGCGGCCGACTTGCCGTTGTCGAGGGCCTCCAACTGCCCGAACTCCTCCGCGCGTTCCAGCAGCGCGTCACCGATCTTCCAGATCAGCCGCTGCCGCTCGGAGGGGGTGAACCGCGGCCAGGGGCCCTCCTCGAAGGCCTTGCGGGCGGCGGCGACCGCCCGGTCGACGTCCGCCGCGCCGCCCTTGGCCACGTCGGTGATCCGCTCGCCCGTCGCGGGGTCGTAGGTCGAGAAGGTCTCGCCGCTGAGCGCCGGTACCCACTCGCCGCCGATGAGCAGCTGCCGCCCGGTCGACACGAAGTCCTGCACCGGCTTCAGCAGCGCGGGACGGGAAAGTTCTGTCACGTGAGTCTCCGAAAGAGAGGAGGAGGCCCCGTGTGTCGGCTGTCACACGGGCGTGACAGGGAATATCCATCCGTTCACCTGGCTGTAACTGTCGCAATCCGAGACACCTCAGCCCGTCCCGGCGGCCGTGTCGTCGATGCCCAGCGCGCGAATGCGCCGGTAGAGCGTGGCGCGGCTCAGCCCGAGCCGTCGCGCGGCGTGCACCTTGTTGCCCGAACAGTCGCGCAGCGCCGTGACGATCGCTTCGTACTCGACCCGTTCCAGCAGGCTCAGGCCGCGGGTGCGGGCGGCCTCGCGCAGGGTCGGCGGCAGGTCCCGCCGGGTGACGTCCCCGGCCGAGCGGTTCTCCAGTACGTGCAGCAGCACCTCGCGCAGCTCGTGGAGATTGCCCCGCCAGGGGTGTGCGGCCAGGGCCTGCATGGCCTGGGCGGTGAACCGCAGCCGGGCCTGCGGACGCAGCCGGGCCACGAACGCGCCCACCAGGGACGGCAGTTCCTCCCGGCGGGCGCGCAGCGGCGGCAGGTCGATCCGGGCCAGGCAGCGGGACGCGAGGGCGGCGTGCTCGGGGCCCAGTTCGGGGACGGGGGCGCTGGTGAGCACCGTCCACAGGTCGCCGCGGCCGAGCAGCCGGGCCACCTGGGCGAGTTGCGCGGGCGACAGCAGCTGGAGGTCCTCGACCACGACGACATCGGCGCCGGCCGCCTCGATCCGTTCCGCGAGGTCCAGGGCCCCGGCCGGTTCGACGGCGTCCAGCCGGCACACCGACATGCCCCGGGTGAGGTCGGCCACCGTGGTGGTCCGGCCGGTGCCGGGCTCACCGCTGACCAGGACCGGTCTGCGGGCCAGGCGATGCCGCTCCAGCTCGCCGCCGTGCTCCGCCGACGGGGCCGCGGCGGTCCGTTCCCGGCCGCGGGGTACCGCGGCCCGGGTCTGCGCCGGGTCGTCCAGGGCGACCAGCACCCCACCCGTGCCCGGCACGGGCCGGAAGTCGGCGACGACCGTCCGCCCGGACGACAGCCGCAGCTCCCGGCGGGCGGGCCTGCGGGCGGGCAGCTCCGCCGCGAGACAGCGCAGCAGCGCGTGGTCGGAGGGCTCCAGCAGTTCCATCGCCGCCGAACTGGCCATGACCACGCCCTCGGTGAGCGCGGCCACCGCGCGCCGCCCGCCGACGGACGCCGACTGATAGGCGGCCAGCAGCCGTTGCTCGGACTCCCGGGCGCCCTGCAGCAGCCGCTGTTCGATCTCCCGGGCGGCCCGGACCAGATAGGGCGCCAGCAGCGGGTTGGCCAGCTCGGCCGGGCAGCTGATGTCCAGCACGCCCTCCAGCCGTCCGGTGACGCGGCTGACCAGGGGATGGCCGTAGCAGGTGAAGGCCTTGAGCGCCTCGATGTAGTGCTCCTCGCCCCGCACGGTGACACCACGCCGTATCTCGAAGACGGTGGCGATGGAGTTGGTGCCGGTGTTCTCCTCCAGGAAGCGGCTGCCGACGACGACCCCGGCCCGGTCGAAGGCCCCGGCGAGGTGGTCCACCCCGAAACGCCGGTCGACGATCCGCGCTCTGCTGTCGGCGAGGAGGATGCCGAATCCGCTGCCCGCCAGCTCCGCGGCCAGCTGGTCGAGGACCGGGGCGGCCGCCGTCTGGAGCCGGCCGCGCCGGTCGAAGTCCTCGCTCGGTTCCAGGGCGAGCGCGGTGTCCGGGCGCAGGCCGCTGAGCAGGGAGCGGCGCCACGACTGCGAGATCTCCGGCCGCAGCCCCGCCTCGGCGATGAAGGATTCGTCCGGTGTCCGCATGGGTGCCTCCGCTCGTGTTGCGGCACAGCCTTCCCGCCCACCCGGTCCGGCCATGCCCTTCGTGCGGCACGGCCGTCCCACCCGCCCGGACCGGCCATGCCCTTGGTGCGGCGCGGCCGTCCCGCCCGGTCCCGCCACGCCCTTCGTGCGGCATACCGGTGCCCCCTGGCGCTCCGCCACCCCCGGATGGAGAGGCGCGTGCGTGGTCGGGGGCGTGGGGTGGAGGCGACCTCTCCGTCTGGGGGTGGTGCTGTGACGCGCGCCACGCAAAGGTGGCCGCGGAGCCGTCGTCGGACGCCTCTGGCTGCCGAGACGGGCCCGCGCGTACGATGCCGATGCGAGAAGGGCTCCCCCATGAGCGGTCACAGCGAGCGCGAGCACGAGGTCCTGGATTCCCTGGACGTCCTGCTGCGTCTGGACACGGAGCGTGAGCAGCGCCTCAGCCTCCTCGACACCCAGGCCGTGCTGCGCGCCCTCGCCGACCGAATACGTCATGAGCACGACTTCGAGATCGCCCTCGCGGGCCTTGTCGAGGACCGGGCCCTGGTGCTGCGCGTCTGGTCGGGCACACAGTTCGACGCCCTGCACGACCTGCCCGTTCCGCTGGGGCTCGGGGTCGGTGGCCGGGTCGCGGCCGTCGGACGTCCGGTGGTCGTCGGCGACTACTGCCGCTCCACCCGGATCACCCATGACTTCGACTCCCAGGTCAGCCGGGAACGGGTCACCGGCATGATCGGCCTGCCGATCGGCAGCGGCACGACCCGGGGTGTCATCTACGGCGCCAAACGCGACTCCGCGGAGATCGGCGACCGGACGGTGGACGCCCTGGGCCGGCTGGCGCGGCTGGCGACCCTGGCCGTGGACGTGGCCGACGGCGCGGCGACCCTCGCCGACACCTCGGTGGCCGCGGAGCGGCGGCGCATCGCCGAGTCCCTGCACGACAGCGTCGGCGCGATGCTGTTCGGCATCGGCTCCTCCCTGCGCCGGCTCCAGACCGAGGCACGCGAGACGCCGTACGTCGCCCAGCGCCTCGCCTTGATCGAGCACCAGCTGTCCCTGGCCGGCAGCACCCTGCGCGAGTCCGTCTCCCGGCTGCGGGACACGAACTCCGACCACGACCCGGGCCGGCTGGCCGCCGACGTCGCGGAGTTCGTGCACAGCTTCGAGGTCCGTACGGGCGTCCCGGCGAGTTTCGTGCCGGTCGGGCGCACCCCGGAACTGGACCCCGAACGCCGGGCGGTGCTGGTGCGGGCCGTCGGCGAGGCGCTGCTGAACGTGGAGAAGCACGCCTCGGCGCGCTCCGTGGTGGTCACCCTCGCCGCCCATGACGACCGGGTGAGCGTCGCGGTCATGGACGACGGCACGGGCTCCCCGGAGCCGGAGGAACCGGCGGGCGAGCGGAGCGCGGCCGACGCGGGGACGGCGGGAGGCGTGCCGGCCGCGAGGGCCACCGGCGCCGGACTGCCCGCCCTGCGCGCCCGGGTGGAACGGCTCGGCGGGGCGCTGCGGCTGGTGCGGGAGGAGGACGGGACGACCCTGCGGTGCGACATCCCGCTCCCCCGGCCACCGGCCGTATGACAGGGCCGCGTGCGCGCGGCGCATCCGGATCCCCGGCCACCGGCCGTATCACGGGGGCCGCGTCCGCGCGGCGGGTCCGGCTCCCCCGGGATCAGAGCAGATGCTCCTCCCGGGCCCGCCGCACCGCCTCCACGCGGTTGCGGGCGCCCAGCTTCTGCATGGCCGTCTGGAGGTAGGTCTTCACGGTGTTCCGGGCCAGCCCCAGATCCTCCGCGATCTCCGGGTTGGTCTTGCCGGTCGCGGCGAGGCGTACGACCTCGTACTCGCGGCGGCTCAGCGACAGCTGGAACAGGCGGGCCTGGAGCATCGCCCCGCCCGACTCCTTCAGCCGGGGGTCGACCACCCGGACGCCCGCGGCGATACGCCGCAGCTGCTCCACGAGGTCGGTGTGGGTGACGTCTTTGAGCAGACAGCCGTGCGCCCCGGCCGACATGGCCGCGTCCAGCGCCGCGTGGTCCTCGAACGCGGTGAAGATCACCACCCGGGTGGCGGGCGAGACGGCCAGCACGCGCGGCAGCGCCTCGCTGCCCAGCATGTCCGGGAGCCTGAGATCGAGCAGGACGATCTCCGGACGCAGGTTCGCGGCCTGCTCGATGCCCTCGCGCGCCGTGCGGGCCGAGCCGACGACCTCCAGGTCCGGGGCGTCACGGACCAGCGAGCGGACCCCGTCGCAGACGACGGGGTGGTCGTCGACGATCAGGAGCCGAATGGTCTGTCCTGCGGAAACGTGGACCACGTTGATGAACTCTCCTCTCCACCTGGAGGAACCGGAATCGGCCGGGGGGATGAAATATCGGGGTGACGGTATCGAAACATCAAGGAGATGGGCCATGGGCTCGGTCGATGACTTCCTTTCCGCCCGCGAGGTGCTGCTGCGCCACCGGGCCGACTACGACGCCGCCCGCCGCGCGTTCGAATGGCCGCGGCCCACGACGTTCAACTGGGCCCTGGACTACTTCGACCGGATCGCCGAAGGCAACGGCCGGCGCGCGCTCTGGGTGATCGACGAGACCGGCGGCGAACAGAGTCGCACATTCTCGGAGCTGTCCCTGCGCTCGAACCAGGTCGCCAACCACCTCCGGTCCCTCGGGCTGCGGCGCGGCGACCGTGTGCTGGTGATGCTGGGCAACGTCCCCGAACTGTGGGAGGTGATGCTCGGCGCGATCAAGCTCGGTGTCGTGGTCATCCCGGCCACCCTGCTGCTCAGCCCCGACGATCTCACGGACCGGCTGGACCGGGGCCGGGTGCGTGCCGTGATCGCCGACCAGGACGTCACCGGCCGCTTCGCCGGACTGCCGGGCGCGGACCTGCGGATCAGCGTGGGAGCGCGGGCGCCCGAGGGCTGGCTGTCCTACACGGCGGCCGACTCGGCGTCCGAGGACTTCACCCCGGACGGTGAGACCCCCGCGGACGACCCGATGCTGCTGTACTTCACCTCCGGCACGACGTCCCAGCCGAAGCTGGTGGAGCACACCCACAGTTCGTACCCGATCGGGCACCTGTCCACGATGTACTGGATCGGTCTCCAGCCCGGGGACGTGCATCTGAACATCTCCTCGCCGGGCTGGGCGAAGCACGCCTGGAGCAATCTCTTCGCGCCCTGGAACGCCGAGGCCACCGTCCTGGTGTTCAACTACGCGCGCTTCGACGCGGCCCAGTTGCTGGACGTCCTGGTCCGTTGCCGGGTCACGACGATGTGTGCCCCGCCCACCGTGTGGCGCATGCTCATCCAGGAGGACCTCGGCGCGTACGACGTCAGCCTGCGCGAGCTGGTCGGCGCCGGGGAGCCGCTCAACCCGGAGGTCATCGACCAGGTCCACAAGGCCTGGGGCCTCACCATCCGCGACGGCTTCGGGCAGACCGAGACCACCGCCCAGATCGGCAACACGCCCGGCCAGCCCCTCAAGCCCGGGTCGATGGGCCGGCCCCTGCCCGGCTATCACATCGCCCTCCTCGACCCGGAGGGCAAGCCGGCCCAGGAGGGCGAGATCGGCCTCGACCTGGCCCGTCGCCCGGCCGGTCTGATGCGCGGCTACCGCGACGACGAGGAGCGCACCGCCGAGGCCATGCGCGACGGCTACTACCGCACGGGCGACGTCGCCTCTCAGGACGCCGAGGGCTACATCACCTACGTGGGCCGCGCCGACGACGTCTTCAAGGCCAGCGACTACCGCATCTCCCCGTTCGAGCTGGAGAGCGTGCTGATCGAGCATCCCGCGGTGGCCGAGGCCGCCGTGGTGCCCTCGCCCGACCCGGTGCGGCTCGCGGTGCCCAAGGCCTTCGTGGTCCTCACCGGCGGCCGGGAGCCGGGTCCCGAGCTGGCCCGGGACATCCTCCGGTTCACCCGCGACCGGCTCAGCGCCTACAAGCGCGTCCGCCGGCTGGAGTTCGCCGACCTGCCCAAGACGATCTCCGGCAAGATCCGCCGCGTCGAACTGCGCGGTCAGGAGCAGCAGCGCGACGAGGAGCGCCGCCCGAACGAGTACTGGGAGTCGGACTTCCCGGACCTCAAGGGCTGACCCGCGAGCCGCCGGAGAAACACTCCGCGCCCGTGGCCGCTCCGATGCCGACACATCGGAGGGGCCGCGGGCGCGGTCGCGTGCACGGGAGTGGTGACTCGAAGTGCCCGGCGCACCATGCCACTTCAGGCCGGGTCGGCCGGGCGGCGTACCGTGTCCGTCCGCCGCGAGTGGTCGGGTCAGCCGGGCGGCGTACCGTGCGCGTCCGCCGCGAGCCGCGCGGGGTCGACCCGGACGAAGACGGAGTCGCCGACCGCGACCAGCGTCGGGCCCGCGTGGACCTCGCAGATCACCCGGCTCCTGCGGGCCAGGGGGCCCTCGACCCGCGCGGTGAGGGTCAGCTCCACCCCCATCGGCGTCGGCTTGAGGAACTTGACGCCGAGCTCCCCCGTCACGCACTCGATGCGCGGCAGGCCGCCGGGCTCGCGGCCCTCGGCGCGGTAGTGGTACGCCATCGCCGTCCAGTTGGAATGGCAGTCGACCAGCATCGCGAGGAGCCCGCCGTAGACCAGCCCCGGCCAGCCCGTGTACTGCGCGGCGGGGCGGTGGACGCAGCGCACATGAACGCCGTCCGGGTCCCAGTGGCTGTGGATCCGCAGACCGGTCGGGTGCGCGCTCCCACAGCCGAAACAGACGCCGTCGGGCGCGGCCAGGTCCTGCAGCGGTGTGGCTTCCACGTGCGGATCTCTCCTGTTCGTAAGGGCGTGTCCGCGGACGTACGGTGTTCGCGGGACCGCCCGATCACATCACGAAGGCCCGGCGCCGGGCACCCCCGAACGGGGGGACCGGGGACACCGGGCCGGAGAGCGGCGGCAGGCCCTCACGGGGCCTGACCGAGAACGTCATGACGGGCGGATCCGCCCCGTCGGCCCGCTCGCCGCACGGTTCCTTCAGCGGTGGGTGAACACCGGCGGACGCTTCTCCGCGAAGGCGGCCATGCCTTCCTTCTGGTCGGCGGTGGCGAACACCGCGTGGAACAGGCGGCGTTCGAAGCGCACGCCCTCGGCGAGGGTCGTCTCGAAGGCCCGGTCGACGGCCTCCTTGGCCATCATGGCGACCGGCTTGGACATGCCCGCCACGGTCTCGGCGACGGCCAGGGCCTCGGTGAGGAGCCGGTCGGCGGGGACGATCCGGGAGACCAGACCGGCGCGTTCGGCCTCCGCCGCGTCCATGGTGCGGCCGGTCAGGCACAGCTCCATCGCCTTCGCCTTGCCCACGGCACGCGTCAGACGCTGGGAGCCGCCGATCCCTGGGATGACACCGAGCTTGATCTCGGGCTGGCCGAAGACGGCGGTGTCGGCGGCGAGCAGGATGTCGCAGAGCATGGCGAGCTCGCAGCCGCCGCCGAGCGCGTAGCCGGAGACGGCGGCGACGGTCGGGGTGCGGAGCCGGCCGAGCCGGTCCCAGGCGCCGAACCAGTCGTCGAGGTACATGTCCATGTAGTCCCGGGGGCGCATCTCCTTGATGTCGGCGCCCGCGGCGAAGGCCCTCGCGGACCCGGTGATCACGATGCAGCCGACCTCGGGATCACGGTCCAGCGCCTCGGTGGCGGCCACGACCTCCCGCATGACCTGGAGGTTCAGGGCGTTGAGCGCCTTGGGCCGGTCGAGGGTGAGCAGCGCGGTCCGGCCCCTGCGCTCGACGAGGACGGTCTCGTACGGCGCCTCGGTGGCGGTGTCGGTCATCGCTGTGCTCCGTTCTCGTCGGGGGCGGTGTCGTCCGGGGCGAAGCCGAGTTCCCGTCGGCCGAGCGGGGCGAAGAAGCGGGCCACGTCGGTGTCCGACACGTCGGAGAGCGAGCGCGGGGACCAGCGGGGGTCGCGGTCCTTGTCGATGACCTGGGCGCGGATGCCCTCGACCAGGTCCGGGGAGGTCAGCGCGGCGCAGGCGATGCGGTACTCCTGCTCCAGGACTCGCTCCAGTGAGTCGAGTCCACGTGCCCGGCGCAGGGCGGCGAGGGTCACCTTGAGCGAGGTCGGCGACTTGGTCAGCAGGGTCCCGGCCGCGTCCTTGGCGGGGGCCAGCCCGGTGTCGAGGAGGCGGCCGACGATCTCCTCGACGGTGTCGGCGGCGTAGCAGGCGTCGATCCAGTCGCGCTGCGCGTCCAGTTCACCGGCCGGCGGTTCGGCGCCGTGACGGGCGACGGCCTCCTCGGCCGGCAGTTCGGCGAGGTCGTCGAGGAGGGCGGGCAGCCGGTGGGAGGGGACGTAGGAGTCGGCCAGGCCGCACAGCCGGGCGTCGGCCGCTCCCACCGGGGCGCCGGTGAGCGCGAGATGGGTGCCGAGCTCGCCGGGGGCGCGGGAGAGCAGGTAGGTGCCGCCGACGTCGGGCACGAAGCCGATACCGGTCTCGGGCATGGCGATCCGGGAGCGCTCGGTGGCCACCCGCACACCGCCGTGCGCGGAGACGCCCACCCCGCCGCCCATGACGATCCCGTCCATCAGGGCGACATAGGGCTTGGGACAGCGCGCGATGCGGGCGTTGAGCCGGTACTCGTCGTACCAGAAGTCCGCCGAGGCGCTCCCGCCGGCGCGCGCGTCCTCGTAGATGGAGCGGATGTCGCCGCCGGCGCACAGCCCGCGCTCTCCCGCGCCGCTGATCACGACGGTGTCGACCCGCGGGTCGTGCTCCCAGTCGGTCAGGGCGTCGTCGATGCGGCGCACCATGACGTGGTTCAGGGCGTTGAGGGCGCGGGGGCGGTTGAGGGTGAAGTGGCCGGCCCGGCCGCGGATCTCCGTCAGGACGGAGTCGTCGGCGGCCGAGGGGGGCGTGGTCGGGGTCATCGGGTGGCTCCGATCAGGCCGCGGGCGACGATGAGGCGCATGATCTCGTTGGACCCTTCCAGGATCTGGTGGACACGGAGGTCGCGGACAATCTTCTCCACGCCGTACTCGCTCAGGTAGCCGTACCCCCCGTGCAGCTGGAGCGCGCGGTCGGCGACGGCGAAGCCGGTGTCGGTGGCGAACCGCTTGGCCATGGCGCAGAGCTCGGGGGCCCGCGGGTCCTCCTGGTCCAGGGCGGCGGCGGCCTGCCGGACGAGTGCGCGGGCGGCGGCGAGCTCGGTGGCCATGTCGGCGAGCCGGAACTGGAGCGCGGACGACTCGATCAGCGGGGCACCGAAGGCCTCGCGGTCGATGAGGTAGGCGCGGCTGCGGTCCAGGGCGCTCTGGGCGCCGCCGAGGGAGCAGGCGGCGATGCCGAGCCGTCCTCCGTTGAGGCCCTTCATCGCGATGCGGAAGCCGTCGCCCTCAGCGCCGAGCCTGCGGTCGGCGGGGACGCGGACACCGTCAAGGATCACCTGGCGCGTGGGCTGGGCGTTCCAGCCCATCTTCTTCTCGTCGGGGCCGAACGACAGCCCGGGATCGTCGCGCCGGACGACGAAGGCGGTGATGCCGCGGGCCCCGTCGTCGCTGGTGCGGGCCATGACGATGTAGAGGTCGGAGACCCCGGCGCCGGAGATGAACTGCTTGACGCCGGTCAGGACGTAGTGGTCGCCCTGGCGTTCGGCGCGGGTGCGCAGTGCCGCCGCGTCGGAGCCGGCGCCCGGCTCGGTGAGGCAGTAGCTGCCGAGGTCGTCCATGGAGCACAGTCCCGGCAGCCAGCGGGCGCGCTGGCTGTCGTCGCCGAAGCGGTCGACCATCCAGGCCACCATGTTGTGGATGGAGAGGTAGCCCGCGATGGTGGGACAGCCGACGGCGAGCGCCTCGAAGACGAGGACGCCGTCGGAGCGGGCGAGCCCGGAGCCGCCCCGGTCCTCCGCGACGTACACGCCGCCGAGGCCGAGTTCGGCGGCCTTGCGCAGGACGTCGACGGGGAAGTGCTTGTGCTGGTCCCATGCCTCGGCCTGGGGGGCGAGGTGTTCCTGTGCGAAGTCCAGGGTGGTCTCGACGATGGCCAGCTGGTCCTGGTTGAGGCTGGTGGTCAGCATCACGTCAGTGTCCCTTCCGCGCCGGGACGGCGCTCCGCCGGGCGAAGATCGAGGTCAGGGGGGAGGGGTGTGGCAGTCATGCGCCTCATGCTGCGGGGGCGGCGCGGGGTGCAGTACCTCCGGATAGAGGTATGGGAATTTCCGGTGTAACCGCCGGCGCACGCATCTCCCGCTCACGCACGCATGTCCCGCTCACCCGCGCATGTCCCGCTCACCCGCCCGGCTCGCGGACACCCGCCCGACTCCCGGTCGCCCGCCCACTTCACGGCAGCGGCGGGTGGAGCAGCTCCGTCCGCTCCCCGAACCAGTCGGCGAGATGCTCGTACACCAGCCGGACGCGTTCCACGTTGAGCAGCGCGGACGGCACGATCATCCAGAACGTGCGGGCCACTTCCAGCTCGCCCGGCAGCACGGGGACGATCCGGGGGTCTCGCTCGGCGAGGAAGGCGGGGAGCAGCCCGATGCCCATGCCGGCCGCGACGGCCTCCAGTTGGGCGAAGACGTTGCTGCTGCGGAAGGCGAAGTCGGCCGTCTCGGACACCTGGTGGAACACCCTCAGCTCGGGCAGGTCGAGCAGGGACTCGATGTACCAGACCATCTCGTGTCCGGCGAGGTCGTCGGCGGTGCGGACGGGCTGCCGGTCGCGCAGATGGCCGGGCGAGGCGTACAGCCGTAGGACGTACTCGCCGAGGGGGCGCGCGTGCAGCCTCGGCAGTTCCGGCCGGTGCAGGGTGATCGCCACGTCGAACTGGCCGGTGTGGTGGCTGATCAGGGCGCTGGTGGTGACGAGTTCGAGGTCGATGCCCGGGTGCCGGGCGTGCAGCGGCGCGAGCGCCGGGGCCACGAGCACGGAGCCTGCCGCGTCGGTGGCGACGATCCGCACGAGGCCGGAGACCGGGCGGCCGGCGTCGTCCGGCGCGGAGAACGCGAGGACGGCCTCGGCCTCGATGCGTTCGGCGTGCGGCAGCAGCCGTCGTCCGGCCCCGGTCAGCGTCCAGCCGGTGCGGGTCCGCTCGAACAGCCGGTGGCCGACGGCCTTCTCCAGCGCGGCCAGCCGGCGGGAGACGGTGGTGTGCTCGACCCCGAGGCGCTCGCCCGCCGCGACCAGTCGTCCATGGCGGGCCAGGGCCAGGAAGTAGCGCAGGTCGTCGAGGTTGACCTTCTGATCGATGTGCATATCTGCACGGTACCTGTGTCGAAGTGCCTCTTGTCCGTGCAGGTGTGCAGGTTCGACGGTGGACGCCAACAGCTTCACGGCACCAGGAGGTATCGGATGGCCACCGTCGGTTTCATCGGTCTCGGCAACATGGGCGGTCCCATGGCCGCCAACCTCGTGGCGGCCGGTCACCAGGTGCGGGGCCACGACCTCTCCGCCGAAGCCGTCGCCGCCGCGCGCGAGGCCGGGGTGACGATCGCCGGGTCCGTCGCGGACACGGTGGCGAAGGCCGAGGTCGTGATCACGATGCTGCCGACCGGGCGGCACGTCAGGGACGTGGTGCTCGGCGACGACGGTGTGCTCGCGCACGCCGCCGGGGGCACGGTGGTGATCGACTCCTCGACCATCGACATCCCGAACACCCGGGCCGTCCACGCGGCCCTGACCGAGCGCGGACTGCCCGTGCTGGACGCCCCGGTGTCCGGCGGCGTCGCCAAGGCCAGGGCGGGCACGCTCACCTTCATGGCCGGCGGCACCGACGAGGCGTTCGCACTCGCCCGTCCGTATCTGGAGGCGATGGGCGCGAACATCGTCCACACCGGCTCCGCGGGCGCGGGCCAGGCCGCCAAGATCTGCAACAACATGCTGTTCGGCACCACCATGACGGCCGTCGCGGAGGCCTTCGTCCTCGCCGAACGGCTCGGTCTGGACGCCCGCAGCCTCTACGACATCGTCAGCACCTCCTCCGGTGACAGCTGGGCGCTGCGCAACTTCTGCCCCTGGCCCGGCCTGGTGGAGGGCTCTGCCGCGGACAACGGCTACCGCGCGAACTTCGCCGCCGCGCTGATGAGCAAGGACCTTCGGCTGGCGCTCACCGCCGCCGAGGAGTCGGGTGTCGAACTGCCCGTGTCGGGCCGTGCCGACGCCGTGTTCGCCGCGCTCGCCACGGCCGAGGGCCATCTCGACGCCTCCGCCGTCATCCGTGAGATCCGCGGCCGCGACTGACCCGGCTCCGCTCCCGCCCTCCCCACCCCTGTTCGAAGGACCGCACCATGACGAGCCAGCAGACCACCCCCGTCCTGTCCGAGCACCACGTCGGTGACACGCTCATGCTGATCGACGGCGAGTGGACCGGCGCCGCCGACGGCCGGTGGATCGACGTCGAGAGCCCGCGCGACCGGACGGTCCTCGGCCGTGTCCCGCGCGCCGGGACCGAGGACGTCGACCGGGCCGTCACCGCGGCCGCCCGTGCCTTCCCCCTCTGGCGGGACCTGCGTCCCCGCGACCGCGGTGACGTCTTCCGCCGGATCGCCGACGCCCTGGAGCCCGAGCAGGAGCGCATCGCCCGGCTGCTGTCGCTGGAGAACGGCAACGCGCTGCGCACCCAGTCACGCGGCGAGACGCAGTTCCTCGTCGACGCCTTCCGCTACTTCGCCGGTGTCGCCGGTGAGACCAAGGGGGAGAGCATCCCGCTCAACTCCCTCGTCCTGGACTACTCCCGGCGCGAACCGCTCGGTGTGGTCGGCGCGATCGTGCCCTGGAACGCGCCCCTGATGCTCTCCGCGCTGAAGATCGCCCCCGCGCTGGTCACCGGCAACACCCTGGTCCTGAAGCTGGCCGAGGACGCCCCGCTCGCGGCCCTGGCCGTGGCGCGGATCTGTCAGGAGTACCTGCCGGACGGTGTGCTGAACGTCGTCACCGGCTACGGCACGGAGGCCGGCGAGGCACTCACCTCGCACCCGGCCGTCGCCAAGCTGTCCTTCACCGGCTCCACGGCCGTGGGCCGCCGCGTGATGGAGAAGGGCGCCGAGCGGATCGTGCCCGTCTCGCTCGAACTGGGCGGCAAGAGCCCGCAGATCGTCTTCCCCGACGCCGACGAGGACTGGGTGGTGGACGGCACCGTCATGGGGATGCGGTTCTTCCGCCAGGGACAGTCCTGCACCGCCGGATCGCGCCTGTTCATCCACGAGGCCGTCTTCGACTCCTTCGTCGACAAGCTGGTCGACCGGCTGTCCAAGCTGGTCGTCGGCGACCCTCTCGACGAGGCCAGCGACATGGGCACACTCGTCAACGGCCGCCAGCACGGCCGGGTCTGCGAGTACATCGCCGAGGGCATCGCCCAGCCCGGAGTGGACCTCGCGCTCGGCGGCCTGCCCCCCGTCGAGGGCCCGCTCGCCGAGGGCTGGTACCAGCGGCCCACCGTCTTCGCCCATGTCTCCAACTCCTGGCGGATAGCCGCCGAGGAGATCTTCGGACCGGTGGTCTGCGCAATCCCGTGGCGGGACGAGGACGAGGTCGTGCGCATGGCCAACGACACCCACTACGGCCTCGCCGGCTTCGTCTGGACGCACGATCTGGGCCGGGCCCTGCGCACCGCGCACGCCCTGGAGGCGGGCTGGGTCCAGGTCAACCAGGGCGGCGGCCAGGTCCTCGGCCAGTCGTACGGCGGGTTCAAGCAGAGCGGCATCGGCCGGGAGTTCTCCCTGGAGGGCATGCTCGACAGCTACACCCAGCGCAAGCACGTCTCCGTCCATCTGGAGCGCTGAGCGATGAGCACCTCCACCACCGCGGGCCCGCTGACCGGCGTGGTCGTCGTCGACCTCTCCCGAGCGCTGGCCGGGCCCCAGACCGCCATGATGCTCGGCGACATGGGCGCGCGGGTCATCAAGGTCGAGGCACCCGGCACCGGCGACGAGTCGCGCGGCTGGGGTCCCCCGTTCGTCGGCCCCGAACAGGCGCCGGAGTCGACGTACTTCCTCTCCTGCAACCGCAACAAGGAGTCGGTCACCGCCGATCTGAAGTCTCCCGAGGGCGTCGACCTGCTGACCCGGCTGGTCCGGCACGCCGACGTCCTGGTGGAGAACTTCCGGCCGGGTGTCATGGACCGCCTCGGCTTCTCCCCCGCGCGCCTGCACGAGCTCAACCCGCGGCTGGTGGTCCTCTCCATCAGCGGCTTCGGCCACGACGGCCCCCAGGGCGGCCGCGCCGGGTACGACCAGATCGCCCAGGGCGAGGCCGGGCTGATGAGCCTCACCGGGACCGGCCCCGACAGCCCCTCCAAGGTGGGGGTGCCGATCGGCGACGTGCTCGCGGGCATGAACGGCGCCTACGGTGTGGTCAGCGCGCTGTACGAGCGCGAACACACCGGGCGCGGCAAGGTCGTGCGCACCTCCCTGCTCGCCTCGATCGTCGGGGTGCACGCCTTCCAGGGCACCCGGTACACGGTCGCGGGCGAGGTCGGCCGGGCGGCGGGCAACCACCATGTGGCGATCGCCCCCTACGGCCTGTTCCGCTGTGACGGCGGAGCGATCCAGGTGGCCGCCGCCAACGACGCCCAGTGGGTGAGGTTCGCGCGGATCGCCGGCCTGGACACCGCCGACCCGCGCTACGAGACCAACGCGCGGCGCGTGGCCCGTCGCGAGGAACTCGTCGCGGACATCGAGAAGGCCCTGCTCGAACATCCCCCCGCGCACTGGCTGGCGCTGCTGGACGCCGCCGGCGTCCCGGCCGGCGAGGTCCGCACCCTCGACCAGGTCTACGACTGCCCGCAGACCCGCTCCCAGGGCCTGGTCGTCACGGTGGACCACCCCTCCCTCGGCACCATCGAACTGCCCGGCCCCGCCGTCCGGTTCGACGAGGGAGGTCGCACCCGGCACCTCGCGCCGCCCCGACTGGGAGAGCACGACGAGAGCGTGCGCGCCTGGCTGCGCGGCCTCGACCCGCACCCGGGCGAGGGCGGGGCGGCCCGGTGACCCGGACCGTGGCCGCGCTGTCCGGGGTGAGCGTGCTGCGTCATCCCACCGGCCGGATGATCCTGGACCGCGTCGGCTGGCGGGTCCGCGCCGGTGAGCACTGGGCGCTGCTCGGGCCGAACGGCGCCGGGAAGACGACCCTGCTGCGGCTGCTCGGCGCACAGGGCCATCCGACCAGCGGCACGGTGGACGTCCTCGGTCACCGGGTCGGTCGGGTCGACCTGCGCCTGCTGCGGAGCCGTATCGGGTTCGTGTCGCCGATGCAGGAAGTGCCGCCGAAGGCTACCGCGCACACGGTCGTCCTCACCGGCGCCACCGGCACCGTGCAGCCGCTGTGGCGCGAGTACGACGCGGCGGCACGGGCGCGGGCCCATGAACTGCTGGCCGAGCTGAACTGCAAGGACCTCGCCGACCGGCCCTACGGTGTGTGCTCCGGCGGGCAGCGGGCCAGGGTGCTCGTCGCGCGGTCCCTGATGTCCGAGCCGGGACTGCTCCTGCTCGACGAGCCGTACAACGCGCTGGACCTGCCGTCGCGGGAGGACGTGATCGACGCGATGCGGGAACTGGCCCGCAGTCGACCGGAGTTGGCGACCGTCACCGTCACCCACTATCTGGAGGAGCTGCCCGCCACCACCGGTCATGCCCTGCTGCTGCGCGACGGACGGGTCCAGGCCGCAGGACCGGTCGACGAGGTGCTCACCAGCGCCCGGATGACCGCCTGCTTCGGGCGGCCGGTCGAGGTCGAGCGACGCGCGGGGCGGTGGACCGCCCGCTCGGCCCGCACATGCTGACCTCGCACGTCACTCACGCTTCCCCTGGTGGACCAACTCACGCTTCCCCCTGACAGACGGGCACCTCAGCTGCCGTGCCCCGGCCCGACCGGCATCGCCTTCCCTCCCCCCTGCGATGCCGTTCCCCTCCTCACGGGCCGGGGCACGGCTCACCCCTGTGCGGCCACCGGCGGGGCTTCACGACCCGGCGGGGAGCCGCTGTTCCGCCCAGATGGTCTTGCCGTCCGCGGCGTGGCGGGTGCCCCACCGTTCGCTGAGCTGGGCGACGAGCAGCAGGCCCCGGCCGCCCTCGTCGTACGTGCGGGCCCGGCGCAGATGCGGGGCGGTGCTGCCGGCGTCGAAGACCTCGCACACCAGGGTGGCGCCGCGGATCAGCCGGAGTCCGACGGGCGGCCGGCCGTAGCGCACGGCGTTGGTGACCAGTTCGCTGACCAGGAGTTCGGTGACGAAGGAGATCTCCTCCAGCCCCCAGGCCTCCAGGCGGCCCGCCACCAGCTTGCGGGCCCGTGAGACCTCGGCCGGGTCGGAGGCGATGTCCCAGGCGGCGACCTGGGTGTCGTCGAGCGCCCCGGTCCTGGCCACCAGCAGGGCGATGTCGTCCGCGGGCGGGCCGGCGCAGCAGGCGTCGAGGACGGCGTCGCAGATCTCCTCCAGCGAGGCCGAGGGATCGGCGAGGGCCCGGCGCAGCGGGGCGAACCCGGTGTCACGGTCGATCTCGTGCACCAGGCCGTCGGTGTAGAAGGCCAGCAGACTGCCCGGCGGCAGGTCCAGCACGGCCGACTCGAAGGGCAGGCCGCCCAGGCCGAGGGGCGGGCCGGCGGGCAGCTCGGGGAAGTCGAGGTCGCCGTCCGGCCGCAGCACGGCGGGGCCCGGGTGCCCGGCGCGGGCCATGACGCAGGTGCGGGTGACCGGGTCGTAGACGGCGTACAGACAGCTCGCTCCGACCTCGCCGGCCTCGGGGTGGTGCGGCGCCTGCGGGTCCGGTTCCTCGGCGGGTTCGTGGTCGGCGCGCAGCACGAGGTCGTCGAGATGGGTGAGGAGTTCGTCGGGCGGCAGGTCGAGGTCGGCGAGGGTGCGGACGGCGGTGCGCAGGCGTCCCATGGCGGCCGAGGCGTGCACCCCGTGGCCGACGACGTCGCCGACGACGAGGGCGACCCGCGAGCCGGGCAGCGGGATCACGTCGAACCAGTCGCCGCTCACCCCGTCCCGGGAGCTGCCCGGCAGGTACCGGAAGGCGAGGTCCACGGCCGTCTGCCGGGGGGCGTGATGGGGCAGCAGGCTGTGCTGGAGGGCCAGGGCGGCGTTGCGTTGCAGGGTGTACTGGCGTGCGTTGTCGATGGCGAGGGCGGCCCGGGAGGCGAGCTCGGCGGCCAGATGGAGTTCGTCCATGTCGAACGGTTCGGGCGTGCGGTGCCGCATGAAGATCGCCAGGCCGAGGGTGGTGCCCCGGGCGACCAGGGGCGCGGCGAGGTAGGAGTGGATCCCGAACTCCCGGGCGCGTTCGCCGCGGGCCGGTTCCCGCTCCAGCCAGCGTTCCATGTCGGGGTCGGTGATGCGGTGCCGCAGGGCGTGTCCGGTGGCGAGCGCCCGCGCCATGGGCGAGTCCGGGGCGACCAGGTCGGGCTCTCCGGTGGGGATCGCGGACTCGGGACAGCCGGGCAGGACGGAGTGCTGGGCGACGCGGTGGTAGACGCCGGCCGTCGGGTCGGCCGCAGGTGCGGGCGCGAGGCCCCGGACCACGCTGTCGAGCAGGTCGACGCCCACGTAGTCGGCGAACCGCTCGGTGGCCAGGTCGGCCAGTTCCTGGGCGGTCCGGACGACGTCGAGGGTGGTGCCCACGCCCGCCCCGGCCGCGCTCAGCAGCGCGAGCCGGCGCCGGGCCCGGTCCTGGTCGGTGACGTCCAGGGCGGCGATGGACGTGCCGCGCACCTGTCCGCCGGCGTCGGTCAGCGGGTAGACGAAGTCGGTGTAGACCCGGCCCCGCCCTTCCTGCCGGGCACGGTCGGATATGCGGACCGTGACCGCTTCCCCGGTGCGCAGCACCTGCTCCGACAGTTGCTCCAGCCGCCGGTAGAGCGGTGCGGGTCCGACCTCGCCGAGGCGGCGGCCGAGTGTCTGCTCGGCGTCCAGGGCCATCACCCGGTAGGCCTCGTGGTTGGCGCCGACCATGCGGTTGTCGTCGTCGAAGACGCCTACGGCCAGAGGAAGCTGGACGAGGGCGCGGCCCATGAGTTCCGCGGTCGCCTCGTCCGCCGCCGGAAGGCCGGGATACGGTTCCCGCCGCCCCGGCTCGGCGATCAGCAGCACCCATGACAGGTCACCGGACGCGGTGTGCACGGGGGTGGCGCGCACATCGGCGTCGACGCGCCGGCCGTCGCGGTGGCGCAGGGCCGCGCGGCCGCTCCAGTCCTGCCCGTCACCGAGGGCGCGGGCCAGCGGATGCGAGAGGGGTCCGTCGAAGAGGTCGGTGGC
Source organism: Streptomyces sp. NPDC048600 (assembly GCF_055587025.1). Lineage (NCBI taxonomy): Bacteria > Bacillati > Actinomycetota > Actinomycetes > Kitasatosporales > Streptomycetaceae > Streptomyces > Streptomyces sp. NPDC048600. The sequence continues at coordinate 142,194 of NZ_JBVJGZ010000004.1, forward strand.
GGGGTGTCCCACGATCTGTTCGGCGCTGTGGCCGAGCAGCATGCGGGCGCCGGGCGCCCAGGCCGTGACGCGGTGCCGGCCGTCCAGGCAGACCGCGGCGGGCGGCGGGGTGCCTCCGGTCCCGTCCGGGCGGTTGTGCGGCGCCGTGCCGTCCGCCGACTCGTTGTGTGCCATGTCCTGGGCCCTGCCGTCCGCCGTCGTACGACCAGCCCCCGCCTGTCTGCGTCCAGAGTGGACCCGTCGTGCCGCCGGGCTCAACCCGCGTCGCGGATCCAGCCGTCCAGGGGCGCGTCGACGCAGGGGCGGACCAGCAGCTCACCGCAGACGATCCGCTCGCCCGCGACGGCCCCGGACGACCCGGCGAGCCGGACCTGGACACCGGGGCGCACGGCGTGCGGCGGCCCGGCCACCCGGCAGCGGACGACGAACCCCTCCTTCATCCGTACCGGCCACAGGGCGTCACGGTCCGCGGCCGTGGTCCGGCGGGGCGCCACGACCCCGACGCCCTCGCTGCGCTCGGTCACCAGCTCGGCGGACCAGCAGGCCGGGCAGCTCGACCGCCGGATGGTGGCCGTGCCGCACCAGGTGCAGCGCAGGAAGAGCAATTCCGTGGGGGTTTCGGTCTCCTGCGCGGACCGGCCGTCCGCCGGAACCGGTCCTTTTCTCATCACTCGCGCGAAATACACGGCGCCCGCTCCCTTCGAATGTCGCGATCCGCTGTCCGGGCGGACGGCGGGAGGGGAGCAACATATGGCACCCGGTTCCCCGGTGAAAGAGCGGACTTCCCCCAGTTGGAGAGGGCTTTCATCTGGCGGGAATGCCAGGAATTCAGAGAGATGCAGGCACCGCGTGCCATTGTCCTCCCTCTCCAACTGGAGGTGTTGCTGTGGCCCACGACACCTCATCTTCGACTCACCCCCCGCAGCAGCCGCGACGACGCCGTCGCCCGCATATCGGAGTCCCCAAATGTCCCAGCCCCCTGTCCGCTCCTCCGGGAAATCGACCTCGCTCTCCAGAATCATCATGGTGAGCAGCGCCGGATCGGCCATCGAGTGGTTCGATTTCTTCATCTACGGCACCGCCGCCGCACTGGTCTTCAACAAACTGTTCTTCCCGGCGTCCGATCCGCTCGTCGGCACGCTGCTGGCATTCATGACGTTCGCCATCGGTTTCGTGGCGCGTCCGGTGGGCGGAATCGTCTTCGGGCACTTCGGCGACCGGGTGGGACGCAAGCCCGCGCTGGTGAGCGCTCTGTTCCTGATGGGCGGTTCCACGGCGCTGATCGGCCTGCTGCCGACCTACGACGCCATCGGTGTGGCCGCGCCGGTGCTACTGGTCGTGCTGCGCCTGCTCCAGGGCATCGCGGTGGGCGGCCAGTGGGGCGGAGCCGTGCTGATCGCCACGGAGAACGCCCCGCGGGGCCGCCGCGGCCTGTACGGCAGTTTCGCGCAGCTCGGTGTGCCGGCCGGGCTGATGCTGTCCAGCCTGGTGTTCCTCGTGATCACCTCCACCCTCGACGACCGGCAGTTCACGGCGTGGGGCTGGCGGGTGCCGTTCCTGTGCAGCATCGCGCTGATCGTGGTGGCGCTGTTCGCCCAGTTCAAGCTGGAGGAGACGGACGACAGCCGGCAGGCGCGGCAGGAGCGGGAGGCCTCGGGCGCCGCGGAGGGGTCCCGCTCCCCGGTGGTGGAGGTGCTGCGCAAGCACCCGAGGAACGTGCTGCTGGCCGCCGGAGCCGTCGTCGTCATCGGCGCGGGCTTCTATCTCTTCGTCACCTACATGCTGTCGTACGGCACCACGGTCCTCGGCATGCCCAAGAGCACGCTGCTGAACGCGGTGCTGGTCGGTGCCGCGCTCCAGGTGCCCGCGCTGATGGGCTTCGGTGCCCTGTCCGACCGCGTCGGCCGACGCGCGGTGTACCTGGTGGGCGCGGCCGGCATGGGACTGTGGGCCTACCCGGCATTCCTGCTGCTGAACACCGAGCGGTGGCCGCTGGTCACGCTGGCGCTGGTGGTCGGCCAGTTGCTGTTCGCGGCGATGTACGGGCCCCAGGCGGCCTTCTTCTCCGAGCTGTTCAGCGCTCGGGTGCGGTACTCCGGTGCCTCGCTCGGCTATCAGCTGGGCGTGATGGTGGGCGGTGCGTTCACCCCGATCGTCGCGACCTGGCTGTACGCGAAGTACGAGTCGTTCGTGCCGGTGGCGGGCTTCCTGGTCGCCGCGGCGGCGGTGTCCTGTCTGTGTGTGCTGGTGCTCAGCGAGACGTACCAGGACGAGGACGAGGACGACAACGAGGCCGCGGCCGAGGACGCCGAGTCCGGCGGGAACGTGCGGCCCCTCACGGCACGCTGACGCCTCCCGTTCCGGCGGGGGGATAAGCGTCCCTCCACAGCCCGAAGTTATTCTTTTTCGGGAGTTCTAG
>NZ_JBVJGZ010000004.1:144622-303677 GCF_055587025.1 Streptomyces sp. NPDC048600
CTCGCCCACTCCCTCCTCCCCGTTCCCCCCCCCCCCCATCCCTCCCCCCCCCCCCCCCCCCCCCCCCCCCCCCCCCCCCCCGCCCGTGGCTCAGTCCCGCCCGCGGGCGCGGGCGAGCACCCGTACCTCCGTCTCCGCGAACGGCGCCCCGCCGGGCTCCCGGGTGTCGCGTACCGACCCGAGCCAGCCGAGCAGGAAGCCGATCGGTACGGCGACCAGGGCGGGGTTGCGCAGCGGGAACACCGCGAGGTCCAGGCCGGGCAGCAGAGCCGTCGGGGAGCCGGTGACGTCCGGGGACAGCAGCACCAGCAGCAGGGACGAGGCCAGGCCGCCGTAGATGCTCCAGACGGCACCCCTGGCGGTGAAGCCGCGCCAGTAGAGCCCGTAGAGCAGCGAGGGCAGGCTCGCCGAGGCCGCGAGGGCGAAGGCCAGACCGGCCAGGAAAAAGATGTTGATGTGCTGCACGTACATCGACAGCGCGGTCGCGGCGACACCGATGACGACGACCGCGACCCGGGCCACGAGCACCTCGCGCCGGGCCGGGCAGTCGCCGCGCCGGAGCACGGTGACGTACAGGTCGTGGCTCAGCGAGGTCGCCGCGGCCAGGGTCACCCCGGCCACCACCGCGAGGATCGTCGCGAACGCCACGCAGGACACGAGGGAGACCAGCGGGGCTCCGCCCAGACGCTCCGCGAGCAGCGGCAGGGCCGTGTTGCCCGTGCTGCTGTCGGCCGCGACGGCGTCCCTGCCGACCAGGGCCGCGGCGCCGAATCCCAGGACTCCCGCGACCAGGCACATGGCGCAGGTGAGCCAGGTCAGCAGCCGGACCGACCTGCGGGCCTTCGCCGCCGTCGGGACCGCGCCGAGACGCATCAGCACATGCGGCAGGCCCGCCGTGCCCAGCGCCAGGGCGAGCGCGAGACTGAGCAGGTCGAGCCCGCCCTGGATGCCGGTGAAGCGCATACCGGGCTGTAGCAGGTCCTCGCCAGGGCCGGCCGATCCGGCGGCCGCCGAGAGCAGGGCGCCCGGGTCGAACCCGAAGCGGGCCAGCACCCATACCGCCAGCAGCACCGCGGTGCCCAGCAGCAGCGCCGCCTTGATCATCTGCATCGCGGTGGTCGCGCGCATGCCGCCGATCAGCACGTACATGATCATCAACAGGCCGAGCGCTCCCACGACGACCCGTTGGGAGACCTCCCCGGGGATGCCGAGGATCGACGCCGCGATCGAACCGGCGCCGACCATCTGCACGATCAGATAGAGCAGGCAGATCACCAGCGTGGACACACTGCTCGCCGCGTACACGGCCCTCGCCCCGAGCCGCTGGGCGAGGCAGTCGCCGATCGTGAACCGGCCCGTGCTGTGCACCGGTTCGGCGACCAGGAACAGCAGGAGCACACAGCCGACGACCGGGCCGACGAGGTAGACGACGCCGTCGTAGCCGGTGAGGGCGATCAGGCCCGGCGTGCCGAGCAGCGTGGCGGCGGAGACGTAGTCGCCGAACATCGCGAAGCCGTTGCGTACGGCCGACAGCCGACGCTCGTCGACGAAGAAGTCACCGGGCGTGTCCCGTTCGGGCGTCAGCCACAGCGCCAGGAACATCGCGAGGACGACGAACACGATGAAGACCGCGATGACCGGGAAGGACTCCTCCCCGCCCGGCAGGCGTCCGGACAGCGTCACCGTTCACCCTCCCCTTCGAACGAGGCACGGACGCGGGCGGCCGCCGGATCGATCCGGGTCCGGGCCCGGCGGGTGTACCACTGGACCGCCGTCAGACAGAGAGCGCCGAGCAGCAGGCCGAGGCCCATGCCCACGTTCACGTCCCCCAGCAGCCGCACGGCGAGCAGTCCGGGGGCGGCGACGGCGAGCAGCGAGTGCAGCAGATAGAGGCCGAGCACGGCCCCGAGGACGGTGACGGCGGAACGGCGCGCGGCCCGCAGTACGCCGGTCTGCGGGTCGGCCTGGAGCTGGGCGTAGGTCGGCGGGCGGTGCGCGGGCGGCGGCGGTACGGGCGGGCGGGGGCGGAAGGCGTCATGGCTCATGCCGCGCACCTCCGTGCCGATGCCTGGGCAGGCGCGAGGGCCTTGGTGATGATCATGGGATCCCGTGTCGGAAGGGGTGAGCTGATGCGGGTACGGCAACGGCGTGCCCATGGCGCGCCGAAGCGCCGTGGCGGTGGCGAGACGGACTCGGGCTCGCTCACGGCCTCGGTGAGGAGCGTGATTCTTCATGCCGCGCCACTGGCCCAACACCCCCTGTTGGAGAGGCCATTGGGCCGCGCGGAACCACCGTTCCGCATGCTCCGGGCGGGTGCTCGCGGGCACTGCCTCAACTTGAGACAGTTACCGACGCGCCCGGCGGTGCATGGTTCTCCTCCCTTGTCCCTGGGCCTGCCGCCAGGCGTCCGCCGGCCCGCCCGAACCCCTGGAAACCGGTGTGGCCGACGACTTCCGCTTCCCGTCCCCAGCCCCTCGGCCACCGGCCGAGATCCTGCGCTCGGTCCAGTTCTCGTGCCAGTTGCTCTTCCGCAGGGAGCGCGAGTTCGTCGAGCAGTTCCACATCTCGCTGGTCGATGTCCTGCCCGAGATACGCGGCCTGTCGAACCACGGCGGACGGCCGCTGTGCGACGGTCTGGTGCGCTCGGTGATGTGGGCGGCGCTCACCCAGGACTCCCCCGACGTGGTGGAGGCGACACTGCGCCGGGTCGGCGCCTCCCATCGGCGTGAGGGCTTCCCGGTGATCTGGTACCGGGCGTGCGGCCGGGCCCTGCTGGACGCCGCGCAGGCGCTCCACCGGGAGGACTGGGGGTCGGCCCTCAGCTCGCACTGGGTCGCCTACTACACCTGGCTCTGCGGCAGCCTGTCCGCCGGGGCGGTCGACGGCTCACCGGGACGGGGGCCGGGCGGGCGCGGTCCGGAGCGGGCCGGCCCCGGGCCGGGTCCGGAGCACATCGGCGTCGGGCCGTGGCCGGACGGACCGGGTCCGGAGCGGGCGGGCGCGGCCGGGCCGGAGTCCCTCGGGGCCGTCCTCGCCGAGCTGCGGGCCCGGTACTTCCCCGGCGACGAGATCGCCCTCGCCGCGATCTGCACCAGGGTCGCCCTGCGCACCGGCGCCGACCTCCGCAATCCGCGCCCGGACCAGAACGCCGACCCCGCGATGGTCCGCAACGCGCTGGACGTCCTGCTGGTGCTGGGCTACTCCCTGCCGTCCCTGGCCCCGGACCCGTACCGCCCGTACGAACCCCGCGTCACCTCCCCCGCCGGTCCCGTCGCGGAACGGCACACCTCCCCCTCCAGCGGCGCCACGGACGGCCCGGCACGTCTGTGGAGACGACTCTTCGGCAAGGCGGCCCGATGAACGACTGTCCCTCCTCCGGCGGCCTGGTCCGCGCCCATGCCTCCGGCCCGGTGCGGGACGCGGTGACCGGGCTGTGCAACGAGCTCGAACGGGGCTCCGCGGGGCGCGCCGTCACCGCGCTGCTGTACTTCGCCTCCAGCGCCTACGACCCCGAGGTGCTCGCCCCCGCCGTCGCCGCCCGCTTCCCGGACGCGGTCGTGGTCGGCTGCTCCACGGCGGGCGAGTTCACGGACCTGCACAACGGCACGGGCGGTATCTCGGCGGTCGCCCTGCCGGCCGACGTGATCACCCATGCGGCGGCGGTGCTCGGTGACCTCGGCGAGGACCCGGGCCGGGGCACGGCGAGCGCGCTGCGCACCCTCGAGGCGCTGACCCACGCCCAGTTGCGGCATCTCGACCCGGCCCGCCATGTGGGCTTCGTGCTCATCGACGGGGTCCGGGGGGCCGAGGAACAGGTCAACGACATGCTCGGGAACGCGGCACCCCTGCTGAACTTCGTCGGCGGCTCCGCCGGGGACGACTTCGCGCTCGAATCCACGTGGGTGGCCGTGGGCGCGGACGTCTCCTACGAGGGTGTGGCCCTGATGGTGTGCCGCAGCGCCGTACCGTTCGAGATCGTCAAGACCTGTTCCTTCACCCCGGCCGGGACACTGCTGCGGGTCACCGGCGCGGACCCCGAGGCACGGCTCGTCCACGAGTTCGACGGACGCCCGGCCGCCGAGGCGTACGCCGACGCGGTGGGTGTGTCCCTCGCGTCGCTGGACGTCGAAACCTTCATGGCGCGCCCGCTCGGGCTGATGATCGACGGGCATCCTTGGATCCGCACGCCCCAGGGTGTCGCCCCCGGCGGTGGCCTGCGCTTCTGGGCGCAGATCCTGCCCGGCATGGAGGTGGAGGTGATGCGCCCCGGCGCGCTCCTGCCCGACACCCACGCCGTGCTGCGCCGGGCCCGCCTCGGCCTGGGCGGAGCCGCCGGGGCCGTGCTGTTCAACTGCGGTTTCAGACGCCTGGAGATGGACGCGAGGAACCTCTCGCCGGCCTTCCCGGCAGCCCTGGACGGCATCCGCACGGCCGGGTTCCACACCTACGGCGAGAGCTGGCTGGGCCACGTCAACCAGACGCTCACGGGCGTGGTGTTCGGCCCCGCGGACCGGTAGGCCGGGGGGCATGCTCCCGGCGGTGATCGCCGCGTCCGCCGAGGCGAGCAGGGTCGGCGCGGCCTGAGGCGGACAGGGCGGCAGACCGGCTGCGCCGCCCTCGTCGGGACCACTGCCGCGCGGAAAGCGCACCTCCGGCGGCACCTGCGCCCGATCCTCTCCGGATCGCCCCTCACATCCCGTGTGAGTCCGACCCACGGGGCTACACGGACGGCGAGGGGTTGGGAACGCAGCCCCCGCGGGTTCCGTCCGGAACCCCGCGCCCGTCGCGGTCGACTCGTCCGCGGCGGGCGCGCCGACGCTCGCACCCCACCACCCGGACCTCCACCGAGGCGGGCCGGACGCCGGAGCCGAGGGACGCGGACCGGGACGCGGACGGGGACGTGCCCCTGGTCAGGCCCCCTCCCCCGCCGCCGCGTCCAGCAGCGGTCCGAGTTCGCGCGCCACGGTCGTCAGGGCGCGCGCGTCCCGCTCGGCCCGTGCGACGAGGACGGCCCCCTCCAGCGCGCTGATCATGAGCGTGGCGAGCGCCTCGGTGCGCGGCCCGGGCACACCCATCCCCGCCAGGGCCCGGGCCACCGGCGCGGTCCAGGCGGCGAACGCGGCGGCCGCGGCCTCCCGGGTGGACTCGGCGGTCCGCGCCCGGTCCACCGTGGCGGCGGCGACGGGGCAGCCGCCCGCGAAGCCCTCGGTCTCGTACTCATCGGTCCACTGGCCCACCATGCGCGCGAACAGTCCGCTGGGAGTCGGCTCGTCCAGCGCTGCCATAGAGCGCTCGACGCGGCTCCCCGCGTACCGGCCCGCCCAGGCCACGGCCTCGTTGACCAGCTGTTCCTTGCCGTCGGGGAAGTAGTGCTGCAGGGAACCGCGCGGCGCGCCGGCATGCGCAGCGACCTCCCGCATGCCGGTGGAGGCGACTCCGTCGCGCCGGATGAGCTGGGCCGCGCTGAACACCATCCGCTCGCGCGGCCCCCGTCCGGACACCGTCGCCGCCCGGCCTCCCTGGTCCTCCGTGCCGTCCACCGCCACGTCCGGCTCGTCCCTGCCGTCCGCCGCGCTGCCCGGCTCGCGCCTGCCGTCCGTCATCGGCTTCCCTCGTCCCTGCCGTACGTCTTCGTCCCAGCCTATGACCGCTGTCATAGAGCGAGCTACTATGACAGCGGTCATAGCCCAGACGACGCGCGGCGCCGAGCCCGCCGCGCGAGCCGGGAAGGCGGTGCGTCATGGACGTCGGATTCATCGGCCTCGGAGTCATGGGGCAGCCCATGGCCCTCAACCTCGCCCGCGCCGGAACACCCTTGATCGTCTGGAACCGCACCTCCACGAGGTGCGAGCCGCTGCGCGCGGCCGGGGCCGAGGTCGCGGCGGCCCCCGGCGAGGTCTTCGACCGGGCCGGGACGGTGATCCTGATGCTGGCCGACGAGGAGGCCATGGACGCGGTGCTGGGGCGCGGCACGCGGGACTTCGCCGCCCGCGCGGCCGGGCACACCCTCGTCCACATGGGCACGACCTCGGCGGAGTACTCGTCCGGCCTGGAGCGTGACGTGCTCGCGGCCGGCGGACGGTATGCCGAGGCCCCGGTCTCCGGCTCCCGCGTGCCCGCCGAGCGGGGCGAGCTGGTGGGCATGCTGGCGGGCGACGAGCGGGCGGTGGCGTCCGTACGCACGCTGCTCGCACCCCTGTGCCGGGAACTGTTCGGCTGCGGCGCGGTCCCGGGTGCGCTGCTGATGAAGTTCTCGGTGAACCTCTTTCTGATCACCCTGGTGACCGGGCTCAGCGAGGCGTTCCACTTCGCCGAACGGCACGGGCTCGACCAGCGGCTGCTGCGGGACGTGCTGGACGCGGGACCGATGGCCAGCGCGGTGTCCCGGACGAAAGCGCCGAAGCTGGTGGACCGTGACTTCGCGGTGCAGGCGGCGGCCACGGACGTCCTCAAGAACAACCGCCTGATCGCCGAGGCCGCCCGCGGCGCCGGGGTGTCCTCACCGTTGCTCGACGTCTGTCACGCCCTGTACGGCGAGACCGTCGCGCAGGGCCACGGCGGCCAGGACATGGTGGCCGTGCTGCGTGCCCTGGAGTCCCGTAGCGACGGCGTTTCCGCGGCGGCTTCCTGAGCGCCGCGGCTGACGCCGTCCGGCGTAGGACACGCCGCCGGACGGCCTATCCGGCATGACCATGTCCCGTCGCGGTCATAACGTGACAAATATGAACAAACGTCATATCGCATATCTGGCGTGCACGGCAGTGCTCACCGGGTCGGCTCTCGGAGCCACCCCGTCGGCCGCCGCACACGGAGTCCATGTGGTCCGCCCGGGCCAGTCCATCCAGAAGGCGGTGGACGCCGCCTCCCCCGGCGACACCGTTCTGCTGACGGCCGGCACCTTCCGCGAGAGCGTGCAGGTGACCACCCCCGGCCTGACCCTGCGGGGCGTGGGGCGCCACACCGTGATCCGCCCGGCGGCCGAGAAGGCCGCCGGTACCTGCGCCCAGGACGGCAACGGCATCTGCGTGGTCGGGACGAAGGACCGCAACGTCGAGAACGTCACGGTCGCCTCCCTGACCGTGACCGGGTTCGCCCGCTCCGGCGTCTACTCCACGCACACCGACCGGCTGACCGTACGCAACGTGACCGCCGTGGAGAACGCCGTCTGGGGCATCGCGCAGGAGATGTCGGTCCGCGGCGTCTTCAAGGAGAACACCGCCCGGAACAACGGTGACGCGGGAGTGTTCCTCGCCAACGCCGTGAAGGCCGAGCTGGGTGCCACGGACACCCAGGGCGCCCTCGTCGCCCACAACCGCCTGGAGGGCAACCGGATCGGTGTCACCGTCCGCCGACTGCGCAACCTCACCGTCGCCGGCAACGGCATCAGCGGCAACTGCGCGGGCGTGTTCGTCGTCGGCGACGAGAACAAGCCGAAGGCCGGCGCGCTGACGGTCCGCGACAACCGCGTCGTGAGCAACAACAAGTCCTGCCCGGCGAACTCCCGGCTGGAGGCCCTCCAGGGCTCCGGCATCGTGGTCACCGGCGCCGAGGACACGCTGGTGACGCGGAACGTGGTCCGCGACAACGCCGGCAACTCCTCCCTTTCCGGCGGCATCGTGCTGTTCAAGAGCTTCGTGGGCAGCGCCAACGAACGGAACCGGATCAGCGGCAACATGCTGTCCGGCAACTCGCCCGCCGACCTGGTCAACACGGACACCGCCACGAGCAACACCTTCGAGGGCAACACGTGCCAGGCGTCCAAGCCGGCCGGTCTGTGCTGACCCGTCCACCCGTAGGCAAGAGGAAGGAGAGCGGCACATGACGACCGCTCAGGCCGCTCCCCCGCCGCCCATGCGGCTGCGGGAGCTCGTGTTCGGCGCCGCGTGCGCCGCCGCGCTGCGCGCGTCCGCCCGGCTGGGCGTCGCCGACGCCCTCGGCGAGGAGCCGATGACGCCGGAGGACCTCGCCGCAGCGGTGAAGACCGAACCCAGGCCGCTGCTCCGGCTGGTGCGCGCCCTGTCCTGCTACGGCGTCTTCGCCGAACAGCCGGACGGCCGGATCGCCCACACCGAGATGTCACGCCTGCTGCGCGAGGACGACCCGCACAGCCTGCGCAACATCACCCTGTGGTGCACCGAGCCATGGACCTGGGACGCCTGGCCCAAGCTGGACGAGGCGGTGCGCACCGGCCACAACGTCGTGGAGGACCTCTACGGCAAGGAGTTCTTCACCTACCTCAACGAGGACGCCCCCGAGTCCGCCGAGATCTTCAACCGGGCCATGACCACCTCCAGCGAGCAGTCGGCGCGGGAGGTGGCGGCGCTGCTCGACCTCTCGGGCGCCGGTTCGGTCGCGGACCTCGGCGGCGGCCAGGGACACGTCGTGGCGAGCCTGCTGGACAAGTACCCCACGATGCACGGCTCCCTGCTCGACCTGCCGCGTGTGGTGGAGAACGCCGTCCCCCGCCTGCGCGAGGGCGGCGACCTCGCCGACCGGGCCCGGATCGTGCCCGGTGACGTCCGCGCGGCCGTTCCCGTACGGGCCGACGTGTACGTCATCAAGAACATCCTGGAGTGGGACGACGACAGCACGGCCAGGCTGCTGGCCAACGTCATCGCCGCGGGCGGGCCCGGCACCCGGGTCGTCGTCATCGAGAACCTCGTCGACGACTCGCCGTCGATGCGCTTCAGCACGGCCATGGACCTGCTGCTGCTCCTGAACGTCGGCGGGGCCAAGCACACCACCGAGAGCATGGTGAGCCGGCTGACCGGCGCCGGACTCGTCGTCGACGACATCAGCCCGGTCAACCCCTATCTGCACGCCTTCGACTGCCACGTCCCGGACTGACCGGGGTACAGCACGGTGGCCGGGCCCGCGGTGCTGCGGGCCCGGCCACCGTTCGTGCGTCGCGGTCAGCCCGCGGGGTCGCGCTCCCACAGATAGAAGCGCTGCGCCATGGCGTCCTTGGGGGAACGCCAGGTCTGCGGGTCGTACGCGCTGACGTACGCCGCCAGTTCCTCGCTGACGCTGCGGAACTCGGGATGGCCGGCCGCCTTGGCGATGGCGGGGCCGGGGTCCCGTTCGGACTCGATGAGGTGCAGATACACGTCACCGAACTGGAAGAGGCTGCGCCGGGACACCCCGACGAGGTGGGGCAGTTCCCCGCGGTCGGACTCCGCGAACACCTTGGCGATGTCCGGGGCCGATCCCGGGGCCATCCGGGCGACGATCAGGGCCTGGTGCATGCTGTCCTGTCCTCCGTCCGGCTCAGTCGGCCAGGGACGGCACGGGCCGGTCGTCGGCGGCCGCCTTCTCGATGCGGTCCCGGATCAGAGCCATCTGGATCTTCGAGTTCCGGTTGATGTTGTCCGTCATCCACTCGTCGTCGACGGGCGCGTCGGGCTTCATCGCGAAGTCCTGCGTCCACACCATCCGGGTGCCTTCCCGCGTCTTCTCGTACTCCCACCGGATGTTCATGTAGGCGAACGGTCCGGTCTCGACGCGATGGGCGCGCACGGTGAGGGCGTCACGGTCCGTCTCGCGCTGCGAGACCCAGCTCCACACGGTGCCGTTGTCGTCGGGGTGCATGGTCAGCCGGAACGTGGTCCGGTTCCCCTCGCGCGACAGGATCTCGACGGAGGCGTACTCGCTGAACAACTGCGGCCAGTCGTCCAGGTCGTTCGTCATGTCCCACACCAGGTCGACGGGCGCGGCGATGGTGATCTCGTTCTGGGTGTGTCCGGTCATGTCACGCCCCCGCCGGAAGCGCGCTGTTGACCAGGTCCAGGAACTCCCTGGGGGTCTTGGAGCGTTCCGCGTCGGGCGGCATCGGCGACCCGTAGCGGTTCTCCAACTCGCCGACGATGCCGAGCAGACCCAGCGAGTCGATGCCCAGCTCGTCGAAGCCGATGTCAGGGTTGTCCCGGATCACTTCCGGGGGCACGGGCACTCCGGCCGACTTCTTCATGAGCGCGGAGAGTTCCTCCACGGTGATGTGCTCGCTCATTCGCTTCCTCCTTCGCTGTGTGTCCGGCGCCGCACCAGCAGCGCCGCGTTGGACCCCATGAGGCCGCGGCTGAGGACCAGTGCCGTGCCCAGCTCCGCGGAGCGCGCTCGGCCGGTCACCAGGTCCAGGTCGTGGCAGATGTCGAATACATGGGGTGTGGGGGGAATCAGGCCGTCCTCCATCGCGAGGACGGCCGCCGCGGTGTCCAGCACGGGCGCGGCGCCCCAGCCCCGGCCGAAGCCGGTCTTGGGTGCCGTGACGGGTACCCGCCTGCCGTGCGCGCCGAGCGCGTCGGCGATCGCCAGTGCCTCGGCACGATCCGCCTCGGGGACACCGAGCGCGTCCGCGAAGACCACGTCGACCTCCTCGGGGGCACACCCGGCCTCGTCCAGCGCCCCTTGGATGGCGCGGGCCAGCCCCTCGCGGGAGTCGGCCCAGCGGGAGGCGCCGGTGAACGTGGCCGCGTGTCCGGCGATATGGGCCCTGACCCGAGCCCCCCGCTCGCGGGCCGTGTCCTCGTCTTCCACGACGAGCATCGCGCCGCCCTCGGCGGGCACGAACCCGCAGGCCGCCGAGGTGAACGGCCGGTAGGCCCGGTCCGGGTCCCCGGCGGTGCTCAGCTCCTCGTAACCGAGCTGGCAGACCACCGAGTACGGTGCGAGCGGCGCCTCGGTCGCCCCGGCCACCAGCACATCGGTGCCGCGCCGGACGGCCCGCGCCGCGTGCGCCAGCGCGTCCAGACCGCCGGCCTCGTCGGAGGCGACGACCCCGCACGGGCCCTTGAACCCGCGCCGGATGGAGATCTGGCCGGTGCTGGCCGCGTAGAACCAGGCGATGGACTGGTACGGCCCGACGAACCGGCTGCCCTTGCTCCACAGTTGCTGGAGCTCGCGCTGGCCGAACTCGCCGCCGCCGGAGCCGGCCGCGGTGACCACGCCCACGGAGTACGGCGACGCGTCGGTGTCGACGCGGCCGAGCCGGGCGTCGTCCAGCGCCAGGTCGGCGGCGGCCAGCGCGTAGTGGGTGAAGCGGTCGGTCTGGACGAGGTAGCGCTCCTCGACCGCCGCTTCCGGATCGAACTGGCGGACCTCGCCGGCCACTCGCAGCGGCAGCTGCTCGCAGCCTTCCCGGGTGACCGGGCCGAGGGCGCTGATGCCTTCCTTGGTGGCCTTCCAGAAGGTCTCGGTGGAGGTTCCGTTGGGCGCGACCACGCCGATGCCGGTGACGGCCGCGCGTCGGGGACGTGCTGAACTCATCGTCTGCCCTCCCTCGGACGGTTCAGGACGACCGCGGACTGGAAGCCGCCGAACCCGCTGCCCACGGAGAGCACGCTGTCCAGCTTCCGCTCGCGGGCCTCCTTGGGGACGTAGTCCAGATCGCACTCGGGGTCCGGCGTCTCGTAGTTCGCCGTGGGCGGCACCGCCTGGTGGGCCAGCGCCAGCACACAGGCGACGAGTTCGATCGAACCGATCGCGCCGAGCGAGTGGCCCACCATCGACTTGATGGAGCTCATCGGTGTCGCGTAGGCGTGCTCGCCCAGCGCCCGCTTCACGGCGGCGGTCTCGTGCCGGTCGTTCTGCTGGGTGCCCGACCCATGGGCATTGACATAGCCGATGGCCTCGGGGTCGAGCCGGGCGTGGTCGAGGGCGTGCTCGATGGCACGGGCCATCTCCAGGCCCTCTTTCGTCAGGCCCGTCATGTGATAAGCGTTGCCGAACGTGGCGTAGCCGGAGAGCTCGCAGTACACACGTGCCCCGCGGGCCCGCGCGTGCTCCAGTTCCTCCAGGACCAGCACCGCGCCGCCCTCGCCCATCACGAACCCGTCGCGGTCGGCGTCGAAGGGACGCGAGGCGTGCGCGGGGTCGTCGTTGTTCGGCGAGGTGGCCTTGATGGCGTCGAAACAGGCCATGGTGATCGGGGAGATCGGCGAGTCCGACGCGCCGGCTATGCAGACGTCGGCCCGGCCCTCCTCGATGGTGTGGAAGGCGTATCCGACGGCGTCGAGCCCGGAGGTGCAGCCGGTGGAGACCGTCTGCACCGGGCCGCGTGCCTCGAAGCGCTCGGCGACCGCGGCGGCCAGCGTGCTCGGCGTGAACGCGCGGTGCAGATGCGCGCCCGCCTCGCGGTGGTCGACGTCCCAGCGCTGCCCGTGCCGGCTCACCTTGACGTAGTCGTGCTCCAGCCGGGTGGTGCCGCCGACCGCGGTGCCCAGACTGACACCGACCCGCCAGGGGTCCTCCCGGGCGAGGTCGAGCCCGGAGTCCCCGACCGCCTCGGCGCCGGCCACCAGCGCGAACTGGATGTACCGGTCGCACCGCGCGATCTCCTCCGGCCCCAGCCCGTGGGCCGCGGCGTCGAAGTCGCACTCGGCGGCGATCCGCGACCTGAGGCCCGACGGGTCGAAGAACGTGATGCCCCGCGTCGCCGTGCGTCCGTCGGCCAGCAACTGCCAGAACGCCGGGACTCCGATGCCACCGGGGGCGACGACACCTATGCCGGTGACCGCGACACGCCTCCTCATGAGCGGACGCGATTTCGTTCGGGCACCGGGTCGACCCGGGCCACGTCGGTCTCCTCGGTGTCGACATGACCGAGCGGCGGGCTCGGCGCCAACGGGCCCAGGTGGAAGACGATGCGCGCCTCCTCGTCCCCGACGTTGCGGAAACGGTGCCGCACGTACGCGGGGATCATCAGCCCCTGTTCGGCCCGCAGCGGGTGGGGCTCGCCGTCCAGGTCCACCTCCAGCCGCCCGCACACCGCGTAGATGAACTCCTCGGAGTACGGGTGGTAGTGCTCCGCGATGCGGTCGCCGGGCTGGATGGTCGCCACGCCCATGAAGCCGCTGGTGGCGCCCACCGTGGTCGGGGTGAGCATGGCGCGCAGATCACCGCCGCGCCGGGTGTTGGGCTCGATCTCGCTGAGGTCGACGAGCCGGGGAGAGGGTTTGGTCACGACAATTCTCCGATCAGGTTCGGCGACGACCCGTCGCCGCGGTCTGGCCGTCGGTGCGTCAGGCGCCGGTGGGTCACGCGTCGGTGGGTCAGGCGTCGGGCGCGCTGCGGTCGGTGATGAGGTCCATCCGGGCGAGCGTGAGCAGGCGTGCCGCGGCGCCCTTCCTCAGCGCGGAGGCGTCGGCTCCGAGCGCTTCCGCGTCGAGGAGCTCCGGCAACTCCGCCGCCCGGGCGCGGTCGTGCAGCCCGAACACCGGCGCGGGGTCGGCGTCGAGCCCGCCGCGCAGGTCGATCAGCCGGACCACCACGTCGTCGCGCTGGAAGATCGTGCTGCGCAGCACCGGGCTGTCCGGGTCGTCCGCGGCGGCCGCGTCCAGCTCCGCCAGCAGTTCGGCCAGCCGCATGCCGCGGCCCTCGCGGGCCGGGTAGTACAGCGCGTGCCGCTCGGCGTCCGGGGTGTCCTGACCGTTCGTCACATGGTGGACGGCGGGCAGCGCCGCCCTGGTGAAGAAGACCCGCGCGGACTCCGGGTCCTCGAGGTCCCGGTCCTGCTCCAGGTAGGGGTTGATGGCCTCCTCGACGGCCCGGACCTCGGGCTGGCGGGCCACGTGCCGCAGCGCGGCGAGCAGGTCGCCCCGTACCTCGACGGCGCGCACCACCCGGTTGCCGTGCATGAACAGCGAGGTGCGGCACAGCCGGGTCGTGTCGTCCACGCGCGGCTCGGGCGAGGAGTAGTCGGCGAGGATCTTCGCGACGATCTCCTCGCTGCCCGGCTTTACGGTGAAGGTCAGCGCGTGGCGGATCGTTCCGTCACCGATGCGGGGCGCGGCCTGGAGACGGCGGCCGGCGGGGTCGGACTGCGCCGTGGCGCCGGTCTCGCGGACGATGTGGAAGCGCAGCGACCTGGTGTCCCGGACGCAGTTGTGCAGCGGCCGCACCATCTGCACGTGCTCCTCGCTGTTGACCCAGGTGAGGAACGGCGGGGCGCTCTCCCACTCGCTGGTGATGAGCCACTGCGAGGGGTTCTCGATGGACTGGCACAGCTGGTCGCTCACGTGTCCGGGAACCGAGGCGATCTGATTGCACATCTGCTCGTAGGCTTCCAGGAACTCCTGCTGCGCGCCGTCGTACACGTCGACCAGCAGCACGACACGGAGCGGGGAACCGTCGAACACTGACTGCGAGATCGTCTGCGACACCTGGGGCGTCCGTGATTCCGCACGACGTTCGGAGGTTGTGGTCATCCGGGCACATCTCCTTCGCGGGGACAGAGGCCGACGCCGTCGCGAGATCGACGGCACCGTTCCTTGATCCTGTGCCCGCCCTCCGAAGAGTGCGACTTGTGTGTACTCCGTCAGTGGCTTGTGTGTACTCCGTCAGTGGAGGGGGCCCTCCGCCGCGACGGTCACTCAGGCGAGATGCGCGAAGACCACCAGGTTCTCCGTGTAGTCCCGGACCTTTCGGTCGTAATCACCCGCACAGGTGATCAGCCGAACCTGCGGCTGGGCGGTGTCGCCGTACACGCGCTCGCTGGGGAAGTCCTTCTTGGAGAAGGTCTCCGCGCTGTCGACGACGAAGGTCGCACGGCGCCCGTCGGCCCGGTCCACCTGGAACCTGTCGCCCTTCTTCAGCTCCCCGAGGCGCACGAACACGGCCGGCGAGGTCACCGTGTCGACGTGTCCGGCGATGACCGACGTGCCGGGCTCCCCGGGCGAGGGGCCCTTGGCGTACCAGCCGACGAGGTTGATGTCGTCGGCGGGCGGGGGCTCGAGCTGTCCCGAGGCGTCGATGTCCAGGTCCGTGAAGGGGGCGTTCACCGCGATCTTCGGGATGCGCAGGCGCAGGGGCTCCGAGCGGGCCAGGCCGTGCGTCGAGGGCCGTGCTCCGGGACCGGGGCGCGTGGTGGCCGGCGCGGGTGTGGCGGCCGGCGCGGGGAGTGCGGGCGCGGTGACCCAGGCGGGGGCGGGTGGCGCGGCGTCGGCGGGGGGCTCGTCCTCGCCGCCGAACACGGTCATGGCCACGATGACACAGGCCACGGCCGTCATGACCAGCGCCGTGGCCCGGGACGATCGCGGCTTCTGCGGGTCCTTGTCGCCATCGGTGCGGAAAGGGGGACGAGCTGCCATCGGACACCACCTCATCTGGACACGGCAGCGCTGCTGACTGGTCTGTGGGGACGTGCGGCAGGGCCGCCACGCGGCTGACGCGTGGCGGCCGCCGCGGCTATCGCATCCGGCATGGTCAGGCGATGCTTCCGGCCGTCTTGCGACGGCGGACCGCGTACAGTCCGGTTCCGGCGACCGCCAGGACGGCCAGCCCGCCCGCGGTCACCGTAGGCGCGGCGAGCGCGCCGCCACCGGTGTGCACGCCACCGCGGGGCTTCTCATGGCCGCCGCCCCACGAGCTCTCCGAGCTCTCCTCGCCCTTGACCCAGGGGCGCTCCGCCTTCTTCTCCTCGGTCCAGGACTCCGGCTTCTCACGGCCGTCGTCCACCGTGGGGTTCACGGCGGAGAGAGCGCCGCCGCCGGTGTGCACGCCACCGCGGGGCGAGTCGCCCTTGTCCCAGTGCTTCTTGTGCTCCGCCTTCTTCTCCTCGGTCCAGGACTCCGGCTTCTCACGGCCGTCGTCGGTGGGGAGGGTCACCGAGGAGAGGGCACCGCCGCCCGTGTGCACGCCGCCACGGGGCGAGTCGTGCCACTTCTCCTTGCTCCACTCCTTGCCGTGCTCCTTCTTCCAGTCCTTGCCGTGCTCCTTGCCCTGCTCCTTGCCGTAGGAGGAGGAGCCGGCGTCGTCGGCCGCGTAGGCGCCGGGGGCACCGAGCACGAGGACGGCGGAGGCCGCCGCGGTGGCCAGCAGCGTGCATGCGGAACGCATCTGACTTCCTTTCCGTCTGGGGCGGACACGGCTGACGCTGTATCAGCCGAGAAGATTTCCGCCCCGACGTGATCCACCGTCAGCCCGGATCGCGACGGCCGCCACTCGAGACGATCAGCAGAGTGACGGCCGTCCTCCGTCCGGGTTCCTCAGCCCATGGCGAGGACCGTTCCGAGGACTTGACGGAGCGTCGATTCGGGGTCCCTGACCGGGCCCGTGGACCGCCAGGCGACGAACCCGTCGGGCCGTACGAGCACGGCTCCCCCGGCCGCGACGCCGTGCCGGTCCGCCCAGTCGACGTCGTCCTCGCAGGTCAGCTCGCCGCCTACGCCGATCTGGTACGACGTCAGCGGCACCGTCAGCTCGTCGCCGAGGCGTACGGCGCTCCGGTGCCAGCCGCTCGGGTCGCCGGAGTCGCTGAGCAGCACGAGCGACTTCTCGTAGAGGTCGAGCGTGGAGACGCGCCGGCCCCGGTGACGCAGCCACATGTGCGGTGCCCTGCTGCCGGGTTCACCCGTCAGGTCGAGCCCCTCGGGGACCACGGGCGCCTCGGGCGCGCCGCCGAGCACGGCTCCGTGGCGGTAGCGGTAGCCCAGCGCGACGTTGAGGATGCCGCGCTGCGGGCCACCGCCGCCGCCCGCCGCGGGGGGTGGGGCGAAGCCCGGGTGGCTGTGTTCCACCGAGCGCACGGCGGCGCGGGCGCTGGTCGCCTCCGCCACCGGGCGGCGCTCGGCGTCGTAGGTGTCGAGCAGCCCGTCCCCGGCCCAGCCGCCGAGCACGGCGGCCAGTTTCCAGGCGAGGTTGTGCGCGTCCTGGATGCCCGTGTTGGAGCCGAAGGCCCCGGTGGGCGACATCTCGTGGGCCGAGTCGCCGGCCAGGAGGACGCGCCCCGACCGGTAGCTGCGGGCGACACGCTGGGCGGCGTGCCAGGACGCCTTGCCGGTGATCTCGACGTCCAGGTCCAGGTCACCGACCGCGCGGCGGATGTGCTCGACGCAGCGCTCGTCGGTGAACTCCTCCATGGTCTCGCCGCGTTCGGGGTGCCAGGGGGCGTGGAACACCCAGTTCTCGCGGTTGTCCACCGGCAGCAGCGCGCCGTCGCCGTCCTCCCCGGTGAGGTAGCAGACGATGAAGCGGCGGTCTCCGACGACATCGGCGAGGCCGCGGGAGCGGAAGGTGATGCTGATGTTGTGGAAGAGGTCTCCCGGGCCGCTCTGTCCGATGCCGAGCTGCTCGCGCACGGGGCTGCGCGGACCGTCGGCCGCGACCAGGTAGTCCGCGCGGATGGTGGTGTGCTCGCCGGTGTCCCGGCTCTTGACCACGGCGGTGACACCGTCGTCGGCGGCGTCGAAGGACATCAGTTCGGTGTTGTAGCGCAGGTCGCCGCCGAGTTCGCGGGCCTGGTCGAGCAGAACCGGTTCCAGGTCGTTCTGGCTGCACAGGCACCAGGAGCTCGGGCTGAAGCGGGCCAGGCCCCCGCCCGGGTCGATCTCCCGGAACAGCCAGTCGCCCTCGTCGCCCACCAGGGTGGGGGTCTGGAGGATGCCGTGGTTGTCGGCGAGGGTGGCGGCGGCGTCGCGGATGGCCTTCTCGGTGCCCGCCACGCGGAACAGTTCCATCGTGCGGACGTTGTTGCCGCGGCCCCGGGGGTGGATCGAGGTGGCGGCGTGCCGCTCGACCAGGGTGTGCGGCACGCCGAGCCGGCCCAGGAACAACGAGGTCGACAGGCCGACCAGGGAGCCGCCCACGATCAGGACGGGGACACGGTGTGCTGTAGGGGCGGTTGGGTCGTCTTGTGCGGTCATCTCTCGCCTCCGGCGGTCGAGTGGCGGATGTCGGCCGGGTCCGGCCGGACCTCATTCATCCCCCGCCCGACCGGCGGCGGCGGTCGCGTCACCCGCTCAACTCGCCGGATTCGCTGTGTCGGCGGCATGGCGGACGCGGCGGCCGGGGGTCCCCCGCGCCCGGGTGGGCGGCCGCCGCAGGGCGACGGATCGTCAGCAGAGCCTGCGTCGCGAGGCGACGGGGTGTCAGCAACGGTCGATGCCGAGGGGCGACAGTTCGTCAGCAGGGCTCGGCTCGTCAGTGCGACGGTTCGTCAGCACGCCCTACCCGTGGCGCGACGGTTCGTCAGCAACGCCCGGTGTCGTAGCGCGACGGATGGTCAGCAACGCCCGGTGTCGTTGTGCGACGGTCCGTCAGCGGCGGCCGGTGGGCGCCGCGCCCCGCGCGACGGGCACCGGCAGCTTCCGGGGCAGCATGGTCAGGGTCACCACCGCACCGAGGGCGTAGATGCCCGCCGAGGTGGCGAAGGCCGCGTGGTAACTCTTCAGCGTGGCCTCGGCCATGAGCTGCGGCGTGGGTGTCCTCCCCGCGAGCTGGTCCGCGACCGTGCCGGCGGCGATCGTGCTGAGGAGGGCCGTGCCCAGGGAGCCGCCGACCTGCTGCATCGTCTTGATCAGCGACGAGCCGACGCCGATGTCGGCCGGATCGATCCCGGCCGTCCCCAGGTTGATGGACGGGGACATGATGAGCCCCATCCCGATGCCGAAGACGATGAGCGCGGGCAGCACGTAGGTGGCGTAGGAGCTGGTCTCGGACAGCCGGGTCAGTCCGGCCATGCCGCAGGCGGCCAGCACCATGCCGGTGGACACCAGGACCCGGAAGCCCGCCTTCGGCAGCAGGACGATGTTGCTGACCATCGAGGTGGTGGTGATGGAGAGGGCCATCGGCAGGAAGGCCAGTCCGGTCATGACGGGGCGATAGCCCATGGTGTGCTGGAAGTAGTACGTGAGGAACAGCAGGACGCCGAAGATGCCCGCGCCCCCGATGAGCAGGGCGAGGAACGCGGTGCCGCGGACCCGGTCGAGGACGATGCGCAGCGGCAGCAGCGGGTGCGGTGTCCGGGTCTGCCACCAGACGAACGCCACGACGAGTGCGGCCCCGGCGGCGAGGAAGCCCCAGGTGCGTGGGGAGCTCCAGCTGGCGGAACCCGCGCCGGACAAGCCGTAGACGAAGCAGAACAGGCCCGACGAGGCCAGGACTGCGCCCGGCAGGTCCAGCTCGGGTCGGCGGCCGGTGGGACGCGGCTTGATCAGCACGAGGGCGCCCAGCCCCGCGATCGCGGCGAAGACGAGGTTGACGTACATCGTCCAGCGCCAGTTCAGCCCGTCCGTCAGGACACCGCCCAGGAGCAGGCCCACTCCCCCGCCCGAGCCGGCGATGGCGCCGAAGACGCCGAACGCCTTGCCCCGCTCGGCCGGGTCGGTGAACGTCGTGCTGAGCAGGGCCAGCGCGGCGGGCGCCAGCAGCGCGGCGAACAGGCCCTGGAGCACCCGGCCGGTGACCAGCACACCGAAGGTCGTCGCGGCACCGCCGAGTGCGGAGGAGAGGGCGAAGCCGGTGAGCCCGACGAGGAACGTGCGGCGGCGCCCGAACATGTCCCCGAGGCGGCCGCCGAGCAGCAACAGGCTGCCGAACGCCATCGCATAGGCGGTCACCACCCATTGCCGCCCGCTGTCGGAGAACCCGAGGTCCGTCTGCGCCGAGGGCAGCGCGATGTTCACGATGGTGGCGTCCAGCACCACCATCAGCTGGGCCACGCCGATGGTGGCGAGGATCCACCACCGCCGTGGGTCGGACACGGGGTCGGTGGCCGTCAGAAGCGGCTTGGGCGACGGCGCGGAGTCGGTGGGGTCTGTGTGCATGTGGGGCTGCTCCCAGGCCGGGACGGGTCGGAGTGCTGGTGACACCGGATCAGGTCGTGGTCGGCCGCGTGGACGTCAGGAGTCGACGGCGCGTTCTCCACCCACGGGACATCGTCGAAGAACAGCTCGTCGGAGCGGGCAGTCCGTTTGATCCTATTGAGCGGTACATCGCCCCTTTTATCAGCCATCTCGGTCCGGACCGAGGAGGCGAGGCGTGCTGCGGGACGAGCCGCCGTTCCCTGAGGGCGGGTCACCAGGCGACGCGTGCGCGGCGTCAGCCGCTCCGGGAGGCGGTGGCGAGCACCGGCCGGGGCCCTGCCGGCGCCGTCGATCACCCGGCGGCTCGTCGACCGGTTCGCCGAGCGGCTCTTCATCGGCACGGCGACCGTGAAGTCCCATGTGTCGGGCAGCCTCGCCAAGCTCGGACTGCGGGACCGGATCCAGATCGTGATCTTCGCGTACGAGCGCGGCCGGTCGACGCCGGGGACGATGACGTCGGTCAGGGAGAGGGACGCGGCGGTCTCCGGGCGCGGCCGTCGTCAGCCCCGGAGGAGGACGTTGAGCCGTGCCGCCTGGCGGGTCAGATGGTCGCGTTCGGCGAGGTTGGAGGCCTGGCGGGCCGCCTCGGCGTAGAGCCGTGCCGCCGTCGCCAGGTCGCCGTCGCGTTCATGGAGGTGGGCCGCCACCGCCGTGTGCCGGGGCAGGGTGTCGTCCAGTTCGGCGAGCGCCGCCAGGCCGGCCCGTGGTCCGTCGGCCTCGCCGACGGCGACCGCGCGGTTGAGCCGGACGACCGGGCTGTCGGTGAGACGTACGAGTTCGTCGTACCACTCGACGATCTGCACCCAGTCGGTCTCCTCGGCGGTCTGCGCGTCGGCGTGCAGGGCGGCGACGGCCGCCTGGGCCTGGAACTCGCCGAGCCGGTCGCGGGCGAGAGCCGCCTGGAGGATGCGCACGCCCTCGGCGATCGACCTGGTGTCCCAGCGGGTCCGGTCCTGTTCGGCGAGCGGCACCAGACTTCCGTCGGGCGCGGTCCGGGCGGCGCGCCGGGCGTGGTGCAGCAGCATCAGGGCGAGCAGCCCCGACACCTCGGAATGGTCGACATGGGCCGCGAGCTGCCGGGTGAGCCGGATGGCCTCGGCGGCGAGGTCGATGTCGCCGGAGTAGCCCTCGTTGAAGACCAGATAGAGGACGCGCAGCACGGTGGCGACATCGCCGGGCCGGTCGAACCGTATGCCGGAGACGGTGCGTTTGGCCCTGCTGATGCGTTGCGCCATGGTCGCCTCGGGCACCAGGTAGGCCTGCGCGATCTGGCGGGTGGTCAGTCCGCCGACGGCGCGCAATGTGAGGGCGACCGCCGAGGACGGTGTCAACGACGGGTGGGCGCACAGGAAGTAGAGCTGGAGCGTGTCGTCGACCCCGGGCACGGGGCCGGACTCCGGCTCCTCGTCGACCAGGTCCTCACGCCGGCGGCGGGCGGTGTCCGCCCGCCGCGCGTCGAGGAACTTGCGCCAGGCGACGGTGATCAGCCAGCCCTTCGGATCGCGCGGCGGTTCGGCCGGCCAGACGCGGACCGCCTCGGTCAGCGCGTCCTGCACGGCGTCCTCGGCCGCCGCGAAGTCGGCTCCGCGGCGGACGAGGACGGCGAGGACGCCCGGCGTGAGACCGCGCAGCAGTGCCTCGTCCATGGGCCGGATCACTCCGTGACGGTGGGATGCGCGGTCAGGAACGGGCGGACCTCCAGCCACTCGTGGATCGGCCTGCCGCCCGCTCCGGGGGCGGCCGACAGTTCGCCGGCCAGTTCGACGGCGCGCTCATGGCTGTCGACGTCGATCACCATCCATCCGGCGATGAGGTCCTTGGTCTCGGCGAACGGGCCGTCGGTGACCGGCGGGCGCCCCTCGCCGTCGTAGCGGACCCACGCGCCCTCGGGGGCGAGCGCCTGGCCGTCGACGAACTCGCCGGTCTTCTCCAGCCGGGCCGCGAAGTCGTGCATGTACTGCATGTGCGCCGAGATCTCCTCCGGCGTCCACTGGTCCATCGGCACGTCGTTGACCGCGGCCGGGGCGCCCCGGTAGTGCTTCAGCAGCAGGTACTTCGCCATGATGTCTCTCCTCGGTGCTCTGCGACCCATTCTGGTCGCGCTCACCCCTGGGACGGAGCCGGTCACGGGTTCTCGACATGACCCATCAAGATTTTTCCGGGAATCCCCGGAGAGCAGATCCGGCGGGGTGAGTGCCCCCGATCCGGCGTCGGCCACCGGCCACGTCCCGCCGTCCGGTCCCTACGCCGACCGCGCCCGCAGTCCGTCCACGATCAGGGTGAGGATCCGGGCCGCCCGCTGTTCCCCGTCCCCCGACGGGGCGATCCGCCACAGGACGCCGAGCTGGAGCAGGACGTCCTCGGGGTCGAGGCCGGGCTTGAGGGTGCCGTCCGCGGCACCGGCGTCGAGCAGGAGCGAGAGTGCCCGGAGGAACGGCTCGTGGTGCTGGTCGTCCCGGCCGCCGTTCGTCGCCGCGAGGATCACCTCGGATACGCCGGTCTTGAGCCGGCCGTAGTACGCGACCTCGTCGAACCATCTGCGCAGGGCCCCGAGCGGAGGGTGCTCGCCGAGAAGGGCCGGCACACGGTCGGTCAGGCGCTGGATGTCGTTCCGGTACAGCTCCATGACCAGGGCTTCCCTGGTCGGGAAGTGGCGGTAGAGCGTGCCGATCCCCACGCCCGCCTCCCGGGCGATCTCCGTCAGCGAGGCGGAGCCCGACCCGGCGAAGCTCTCCCTGGCGACGGCCAGGATGCGCCGCCGGTTCTCCTGGGCGTCCCGGCGGACGGGCTTCGCGGGCGGCGACGAGCTCACGGAATGGGTCCTCCGGTCGGGCGGGCCTGCTGAGCGGAGGGGCCTCCGTTACGTCGCCGAGGGCTTGGCGGAGGGGCCTCCGTTACGTCGATGAAGGCTTGGCGGAGGGGCCTCCGCTTCGATTCTGGCGCACCTGGCTCCACCTCACCCTCGGAGCAGCGGCCCGTCCCCGCCTCCGGCAGGCATGCACAGTGCGTCCCGGACGCGCACTGAGCGCGAGCAAGCCGCCGGGCGAGCGCTCCCCGAGTCGCCTCCACCAGGGCGACCGGAAGCCCGAACTCTCCCGCGGATCGGGCCGGTTCGACACTCCGCACGGCCCGGCCCGCACCCGGGCACGGCCGTGCCCACCGGGGAGCGTGAGCCCGCTGTCTGGTCGGAGGCACGCGGTGGTGCGACTCTAAGAGGTGAGGGGGTCCCGAGGCAGGACGACCCTGGAGGACCGATGGGCCGAGACGTCCCGGCGATGGTCTTCACGCGTGAGGACCGCCGCCGGTACCGGATCAAGATGCAGGCGTGCCTGGACGCGTTCGCGCAGATGCTGCGCGAGGAACGGTTCGAGACCGAGCGGCCCCAGGTGGGGCTGGAGATCGAGCTGAACCTCGTCGACGACGCGGCCGAGCCGGCCATGCGCAACACCGACGTCCTGGAGTCCATCGCCGATCCCGCCTGGGCCACCGAGCTGGGCCGGTTCAATCTGGAGATCAACATCCCGCCCAGGGGTCTGACCGCGGGCGGCCCCGACGCCTGGGAGTCGGAGATCCGCGACGCGCTGAACCACGCGGACGAGCGGGCCCGGGAGGTCGGCGTCCAACTGGTCATGATCGGCCTCCTGCCCACGCTGCGCCAGGAGGACGTGGGCGAGGGCGCGCTGTCGGACAACGCGCGCTACCGCCTGCTCAACGACCAGATCTTCGCGGCCCGGGGCGAGGATCTGCTGATCGAGGTGAGCGGCGTCGACCGGCTGCGGACGTACGCGGACACGATCACCCCGGAGGCGGCGTGCACCAGCACGCAATTCCATCTCCAGGTCGCCCCGAGCCAGTTCCCGGCCTACTGGAACGCGGCGCAGGCCATCGCGGGGGTGCAGATCGCGCTGGCGGCGAACGGTCCGTTCCTCTTCGGCCGGGAGCTGTGGCACGAGACCCGAATCCCGCTGTTCGAGCAGGCCACCGACACCCGCCCGCAGGAGATCAAGGAGCAGGGCGTAAGGCCCCGGGTGTGGTTCGGCGAGCGGTGGATCAACAGCGTCTTCGACCTGTTCGAGGAGAACGTGCGCTACTTCCCGGCGCTGCTGCCGCTGAGCGACGAGGAGGACCCCCAGGAGACCCTGAACCGCGGTGACATCCCGGAACTGTCCGAACTCACCCTCCACAACGGCACGATCTACCGGTGGAACCGGCCCGTGTACGCCGTCGCCCAGGACCGGCCGCATGTGCGCGTGGAGAACCGGGTGCTGCCCGCCGGCCCCACGGTGGCCGACACGCTCGCCAACGGGGCGTTCTACTACGGCCTCACGCGGGCGCTCGTGGAGGAGGACCGGCCGGTGTGGTCCCGCATGTCCTTCGCCGCCGCCGAGGACAATCTGCACGCGGCGGCGCGTGACGGCATGGAGTCCAGCGTGTACTGGCCCGGGGCGGGCATGGTGCCCGTGCCCGAACTCGTCCTGCGACGCCTGCTGCCCCTCGCGCACCGGGGCCTGGAGCACTCCGGCATGGACGCGTCCTGGCGGGAGCCGCTGCTCGGCATCATCGAGCAGCGGTGCGTGGCCGGGCGCAACGGCGCCACCTGGCAGAAGGAGATGGTCCACCGCATCGAGGACCACGACCACGTCAGCCGCCACGAGGCCCTGCGCCGCATGACCGGGCAGTACATCGACTACATGCATCTCAACGCGCCCGTCCACACCTGGCCCGTCGACTGATCCTGCTTCATCAACACCCCTGCGTCTACGGGGTGTTGAATGGGACGAGGGCGGGACGGCGGACGCCGGGTCCGCCGCGGTCCGGAGGGAACCGGGGAGGGGCAGCAGGTGGATCCGTTACGGGTACTGGCCGCGGTGGCGGCCTCCTGGGAACGGCTGGGACCGTATCTGACGGACCTGCCGGCAGAGGCCGGGGCACGGTTGGCGCATGCCCTGGAGGAGTTGCGCGCGGCACAGGGCCGTCCGGACGAACTGCGCGACGCCGCCGACACCGCGGCACGGCTGGTCCTCGGAGCTCTGCCGCCGCAGGAGAGCCGCGGGCTGGACGCCGGGGGCGACACCGGGGTGGACGGCCGGTACTCCGACGGCACCGGGCACCTCACCGTCCACGGCTTCACCGCGGCCGACCTGGCCGTGCTGCTGATCGACGGCAGCCGCATGGTCGGCCCCGTGCTCGGCCCCGTGCGGGCCCGCCTCCTCGCGCAACCGGCGCTGGAGGACGCGGAACTGCGCGTCCGGGGCGGCGATCCGGCGGCCGGCGGCCTGATCCGGCTGGCCGGGCCCGGGGGACGCGCGCTGCTGCCGAGCTTCCAGTTCCGCGCGGACGCGCTGCCGTGGCAGGTCGTACTGGAGGTGAACGCGCTCCTCGACGCGGACCGGGACCCGTGGGGCGCGGCCGACTGGTGGCTGTCGGACAACACCTGGCTGCGCTCCGCGCCCGCGGCACTGCTGGGCGCGGCGCGGGACGGGGAACTGGTCGGCGCCGCACGCTCGCTGCTGGAGGAGGACTGAGGTGCCCAACGTCCCTCCGCCGGCCGCCCTGCCCGGCACCCCCACGAAGGTCACGCTGCCCGAGGGCACTCCCCTGTTCCGGGTGCACGGTTCCGCCCGGGCCGCGACCGCGTTCAACCCGCTGCCCGCCGACCGGCTCTACGGCGGCGGACGCTTCGACGGGACGGAGAACCGGCCCTACACCTATCTGTACGCGGGGCTCGAACCCGCGGCGGCGGTGTGCGAGGTGCTGCTGCGGTCGGTGCCGTTCGCCTCGGACGGCGGTCCCCGGCTGCTGCCGCGCGCGGGAGTCGTACGCAAGAGCTTCTCGCTCCTGAGGCTGGCGACCGATGTCACGGTGGTGTCGCTGATGTCGGGCGCGGACCTCGCCTCGGTGGGGCAGGACGCCTGGCTGGTGCAGGCCGAGGCCCCCGAGTATCCGTGGACGCGGAGCTGGGGGCACTGGATCCGCGACCGGACCGAGCCGTGGGCGCAGGGCTTCGTGTGGCCGTCCAAGCGGGAGCCCGCCGACCGGGCGGTGATCCTGTTCGGCGACCGCTGCACGACGGACGCGGTGGCCGGGTCCGATGCGCCCGCGGTCGACTTCGCCACCCCGGACGGCGAGGACTGGCTGAACTCGCTGCTCGCGCCGTACCACGCCCGCGTCGCGCCCTGAGCGGCCCGCGCGGCCGGCCGGGTCGTGAGGCCGGCTGGTCCGTCAGGCCGGCCGGTCCGTCAGGCCGGGTCGCGGTCCGGTCCGCGCGCGACGCGCGGTCAGCCGGCGGGCGGGATGACCGTGCGCAGCGGGATGGTCCGGGTCGCCCACTGGCCCGGCCCCGACGCGGACGCCTCCCCCATGTGCCGGTCACCCTGGCCGGGCGGGGTGAGACGCAGCATGCCGTCGTCATCTGCCGGCGGGGAGAGGCGGTCGTCGTCGTTCTCGGGGTCCCAGGGCGGCAGATGGAACGGCCCGGTGTTCAACTCGCCCTCGGCCACCACGAGTTTGAGCCAGTCCCGGACCTGCGCCCCGGGGTGGGCCCGGTGCGCGGGGACGGTCAGCGCCACCGGCCGGTCGTCGAGCGCGAACCCCGTCCGGCCGGGTCCGACGAAGTGCCCCGGATACAGGTCGGTGTGACCGGCGTAGTCGTCGGTGAGGTTCAGCAGTACGCACCACAGCTTCCGCGTGGCGGAGCGGTTGTGGAGGCGGACGGACAGCCAGGGCTCCTGAGGCAGACCGGACGGTGTGCGGCCGTAGCCGCAGACGATCTCGCCCCCGCCGTCGGGCAGGAGCGGGCTGGGGCCGTCGGAGCTCCAGGGTCCGTCGTAGGTCCAGGGGCGGATCTCGACACGGACCAGGTCGGCGAGGGGTGAGACCGGGTTGTCCAGGGTGAGCAGCTGGTGCCAGCGGGTGAGGTGGTGCAGGCAGGCGACGACCCGTCGGGCGTCCCGCAGCCCGCCGAGCGGCAGCGGCGCCACGGCGGCCGAACCGTCCCGCCGCAGGAGCCGAGCGGCGAGGCCGGATCCCGGCTCCGGCCCAGGTTCCGCGGACACGACGACCCGCAGCAGCAGCCCGGCGCCGGAGCCCGCCTCGTCCACCAGCCGCAGCAGGGGCGACGGCCTGCCGTCGGGGCCCGCCGACGCGATGGCCTCACGGACCGACCCGGCGGCGCGACGCGCGGCTTCGGAGCCGTCGGGCGTCTCGACACGGACATGGGTGGGCGGCAGCGCGAGCGCCGACAAGGCCACCGGGTAGACCCGGCGGCGGTCCGGCTCCCAGCCCACGGGGGCGACTTCGGTCCGGTCGGAGAGAACGGACCGGGCACGGAGGATCCGGGGTGCGGCGCCGGGCGGGATGACAGATGCCGTGGAGGGTGCGGCGCCGGGCGCGGTGACGGGTGCCGTGGCGGACTCGGCAGCGGTCGGGGTGACCGTGAACTCCGCGCCGTCCGGCCCGTCCCCGCGCAGCCCGTGGACACGGCCGCAGTCGACCTCCCAGCCGCGCGGG
The DNA here is from genome assembly GCF_055587025.1 of Streptomyces sp. NPDC048600. Classification (NCBI taxonomy): domain Bacteria; kingdom Bacillati; phylum Actinomycetota; class Actinomycetes; order Kitasatosporales; family Streptomycetaceae; genus Streptomyces; species Streptomyces sp. NPDC048600. The sequence continues at coordinate 171,709 of NZ_JBVJGZ010000004.1, forward strand.
CCGTTGCGCAGCAGGTGCGGGCCGCGGGACCGGGTGACCGCGCCGCCGAGGAAGGGCTGGTCGGCGATGCCTCCGGGCTGCGGCGGGAACAGGACCGGGTGCTGGTCGGCGCGCTCGGTCTGGACCAGGCAGTGGGCGGCCGCCAGCAGCTCGCGGTAGGTCGCGTCCGGCCCCGCCGCGCGCAGGGCCGTCAGCAGGGCGTGGGTGAACACGCCGTGCGGGACGCCGTCGAAGTCCCGCTCGTAGGAGAGTTCGTCGAGACGGCCGGCGGCGAGCAGCACATGACCGGCGGCTGGTGCTCCGGACGTCACGGCGAGCCCGCGTCCGTCGGGCGGCGCGCCCCACCAGGCGGCGGGCGGTTCGTAGCGGGCGGTGAGGCCGGCGGGCAGACGGGTGCCGCCGCCGGAGAAGCAGCAGTCGAGGACGGCGACGACATGCGCGCCCCGCGCGGCGACCGCGTCCAGCAGCGCGCCCAACTCCTTGTCGGTCAGCGGGCGGCCGCCCTGCAGAGGGCTGTCCGCGCAGACCAGGGCCTGGTAGCGGCCGGTCGCCTCGACGCGGTGGTGCGCGGGCAGCGCGGCCGCGTAGTCGGTGCCGTGTCCGGAGAACCAGAACAGCGCCGTGTCACCCGGCCCGGCGGCGCCGAGGTGGTCACGGACGGCGTCCACGACGGCGTCGGTGTTCGCCTCCTCGTCCCGCAGGAAGCGGGGCTCGAAGGTGCCCTCGCCCAGCGTGCCGAGCAGACCCGCTGCCGCTTCGACGTCGTTGACCGCGCCCCGCAGACTCCGGTGCGGCAGCGGATAGGCGTCGATCCCCACGAACAGTGTGTACACGGTCCCCATGGCGGGATTCTCGCAGGCGACGGCCCAGGGTTCCGGGCGCAACCCGGCCTCTGGCAGGGCGAGTTCGGGGCGCCCGTCACTGACCGAGGTGGGTGAAGCCCGCCCACCCCCGCAGGTCGTCGGGGTTCACGGAGCGGACCTGGGCGGCAAGTTCCGGCGGCATGGTCCGCGGGGCCCGCCGGTCCGGGTCCAGCATCCACAGCTGGGCCAGGCGCAGCGCCGCCGCGGGTCGGGCTCCCTCGGCGTGGAGATAGTGGTGGACCATGAACATCAGGTACGACGTGGCCTCGTCCGGCACCGGCCACAGCGAGCCCAGCACCGACCTGGCGCCGTCCACCAGGAACGCCGTCGACAGCGAGAACGCCTCGTCGTAGCCGCGTCCGGACACATGGGTGGTGCAGGCCGCCAGCGACACCAGCCCCAGCCGGGCGGGCCGGTCGCGGCGCTGGGCGTGTTCGGTGAGCTGCTCGGCGGCGAGCGTACCGCCCGCGAGGTGGAGCTGCGAGGTCCGGGCGGCGGAGCCGGGGAGCACCTCGGCGTGGCAGGCGAGGTGCAGCACCCCGCCCGGGGACAGGGAGCGCAGCCGCAGCCAGCCCAGCAGCTCGGCGGGAGTACCGCCGCCGGTGGCCGGGCCTTCGGTGTGGCGTCCGAGGTAGGGGGCAGCGCGGTAGAACGCGGTGTGCAGGGCGGCGGCCTCCCGCCCGGCGTGGGGCAGGTCGCCGGTCGGGTTCCCGACGACCAGTGCCGGTCCGTCGAGGGGAACCGGTCCGCGGCCCATGACCTCGCAGAACAGCCGTGCCGAGGCGGCGTAGGAGAGGACGGCGTCCTGGACGGCGTACCGGTACGAACCGCCGGGCGCGCGGGTGCGGGCGGCGTGCCACGGTACGGCGGCGAGGGCGCCCATGGGGACCAGCACCACCTTGGGCGGCCGGGTGGCGCCCTGGGCGCGCAGATGGGCGAACAGCGGCTCGGTGACGGCGTGCGAGGCCCAGTCGCAGACGGCCTCCAGGGCGTGGCGCTCGACGCGTCGGCGGGCGCCGGGAGTCGGGGCCGCCGGACCGCCGACCGGACCCATGACCCTGCCGCCGGAGGGCGTGCCCTCGCCGAGGTGGGCGGTGAGCGCGGGGGCGTCCGCGGTGAGTCCGGACAGGTGCACCATGCTCGTGCGCCCGTCGGCGTGGACGGCGACCGCGCAGCCGCCGCGCGCGGAGGTTCCGGTCCCCTCGCCGGGCACCAGGTAGACCAGGGCGTCCGCCCCGGCCCGGCGCAGGGCGGCGGCGATGTCAGGGAGGGGGGGCGGGGTGAGCAGATGGCCGGCGCCGGTTCCGGGGGCGGCGGACATCAGGTCCTCGGTCCCGGCCAGGACCTGGAGCACGCGGTAGCGGAGGTCGCCGGGGATGCCCTCGCCCTGCCCGGCGCCGTCCTCGGCGGCCGCGGCGCGCCACTCGGCGGCGAGGTCGGGGCGCCTCACGTGGGTCAGCTGGTCGGGCACGGTGCCCGCCGCCGAGGCCGCGTGCAGGACCAGCCCGCGGCCGGCGTCCAGCGCCTGGACGGCCTCGTCCAGGGAGCCGTCGGCAAGACACCAGCGGGCGACCATCAGGGCGTGCGACGCGGAGAGGGTGAGCGTCTCGGCCGTGTGCTGCGCGCGGGACTGGAGCAGTACCTGCCAGGCGTGGCCGCGCAGCGCCCGCAGCCCGAACTCGCGGCTGCGGGGGCGGAGTTCGGGCCGTCCGCCGCGCCGGGCGGTGGCGCCGGCGCGATACGCCTCGGCGAGCTGGGCCGCCGCGATCGCCCAGCCGAAGTGGCCGGGATGGGCCGCGAGGCGCACCGCCTCCTCGGACCAGTGGAGGGACTCGTCGAGGTCCTTCCGGTCGTGGTCCGCGCGGTACCTGCGCAGTTGCAGCATGGCCAGGGAGTGGGCGAAGCGCACGCCGTTGCCGCCCTCGTAGGCGGGGTCGAGCGCGAGGGCCTCCCGCAGCAGCGCGATGGCGTCGTCGAGCCGGCGGGCGTCGGGGGTGCGCATCACCCGCAGTCCGAGTGCCAGACCGGCCAGGCCCAGCGCCTCGGCCCGGTCCCGTGGCGCCAGCGGAGCCGCCTCCCGTCGCACCCGGGCGGGGTCGATGTCGTCGTCACCGCGTTCGGCACGGGGGTCGAGGAACCCGTGCGCGGAGGCGAACGCGTCCAGCAGCATGGCCACTCGGGGGCGCAGGCCGTCCTCCGCCGGGAGGCGGTCCCGGGCGTCCCGCAGCAGCGCCGCCGCCGAGGCCAGCGCCGCGACGTCGCTCACCGCGATGGCCTGACGGGCCCGGATCAGGGCGTGCTGCACGGCCGCGAACACCCGGGTGTACGTGGTCACCGCCGGGTCGGTGCGCAGCCGGTCCATCTCGGCCGCGGCCCGGGCGAGGGCGTCCTGCGTGCCCCGGACCTGCGCCTTGAAGGAGACCGCGGCGATACGGCAGGCCTCCCGGCTGCCGCGCAGCCCCTCGTCCTCGGCGGCGGCGTCCGGCCGGGACAGGGCGGTGTCGAAGTGGTCCAGCGCGACCTGGAGCTGTCTCTCGTCGTAGGCGTGTCCGCCGGCGGTCAGCGCGGTCTGGCCGGCTGCCATGTGCAGGCTCGTCAGGAGGGGGTCCCGCGGCGGGACGTCCGCCATGGCCGCGCCCAGCTGGTCGAGCAGCTCGGCCGCGGTGGGGCTGATGCCCAGTTCGCCGAAGGACGGCGAGAAGAAGGCCACCAGCGGCAGGGCCAGGGCGCGCAGCCGGGCGGGCGCCCCGGCCCGATGGCCGCGTTCGATGACCCGCTGGATGTCCTCGCCCGCGGGCCCGAAGCTCGTCAGGCCCAGCTGCTGCAGACCTCCCTCCTCGCCGTCGGCGCCCGGCTCGGCCATGGACCGCCGGAACGCCTCGGCCGCCGTCCGGCCCGCGAGCACGACGGGGTCGTCCGGCAGGTCCGGCAGGTGTCCGGCGCGGACCCGGACTCCTCTCAAGTAGCCGCGGGTGGCTTCCACGTAGGTGCGGACACCGGGCGGGCAGCCGGTCGTGGAGAGGACCTCGGTGTACGCGTCCTCGGTGGCGCGCAGGTCCTCGGCGCCGAGGGTGTCGAGCGAGACGACCTGCCATCCGACGGCGAGGTCCATCAGCACGCTCCAGCGGTCGGGCGCGTCCCGCGGCCAGCGCTCCGCCACCCGGCCCAGCACGGCGAGCGCCCGGCGGGCGTCCGCCGACCGTGTCTGCTCGATGGCCCGCTCGCGCAGCAGCCGCCCGTAGATCCTCAGCAAGGACAGCGGATACTCCGCGAGCAGGGGGCTGTCGACCGGCAGGCCGTCCAGTTGCGCGAGGGCCAGCGCGATGTCCTTCGGGTCACGCTCCTCCCGGGCCTGCGGGACGCGCAGGAGCAGCAGACGGGCGAACTGGGCGCGGGCGACGGGGAACCAGCGGTCCTGGCACTCCGTGGAGTTCTCGCCGTCGGCCACCGCTCGCCGGACCTCGGCCACCGCCCGGTCGAGGTCGGCGTCGACGGCCGTACGGTCGTAGCGGCGGGCGTACTGCTGTCCGTAGTGGAACCGGAAGAAGGCGGGCTGGCCCATCGGCCCGGGGAGTCCGTCGAGCGCCTCGCCGAGCTGGGTGATCGCCGCTTCGGTGTCGGCCGGGTCGCCGGTGCTGAGGTAGCGGGTGCCGTAGGCGATGCCCAGCCGGGCGCGGACCTGGCGGGTGATCTCGTCGCCGGGGGGCAGGACGGCCGCGGCGGCTTCGAGACGGCGGACGGGTTCGGCCAGGAGGGCGCCGATGCGCTCCGCCGGCATTCCGGTTTCGACGGCCGCCTCGTAGCGGGCCCAGTGCAGCTGTCCGAGGATGCCGCTCCAGGTCGGTGCGTCGGGGTGGCCGGGGGTGTCGGTGAGCGCACGGTCGACGGCCTCCAGCGCGGCTTCGAGGTCGCGGGGGTCGCCCCGGCGGTCGGAGAGCTCCGCGAGCCACAGACCCATGGCGACGCGTGCCGCCGACGCGTCGGGACCTCCGCCGTCCGCACGGCCGTCCAGTTCCGCCCTGGTCCCGCTGATCCACTCACGCAGTTCCTCGTCGGAAGCGGCGTCGAGGCCCGCCTCCGCGGTCTCCTGTCCGGCGGTGCCGTCCGTCATCCCCCGTACTCCGTCCCGGGGCGCCCTCGCCCCCGCGACCAGTGAACCTCAACTCCGCTGCCCACGGCGGTCGTTCGCGGGTCGGCGGCCGGGCGGAAACCGGGCGGGGAGCGGCCCGGGGGCGGCCCGCGGACTGAATCGCGTGCGAACGGGCACTCGTAGGCGACCAACGAGTGAGAAGTGACGGACCGGCCATGGAGATTTCAGGCATCATCAGCGCGATCGTCATCGGCATCGTGATCGGGGTCCTGGGACGGCTCGTCGTACCCGGACGCCAGCGCATCGGCATCCTCTGGACGATCCTCATCGGCATCGTCGCCGCGCTCATCGGCACCGGCGTCGCCTCCGGCCTCGGCGTCGAGGACACCGAGGGCGTCGACTGGGTGGAGTGGCTCATCCAGATCGCCCTGGCGGCGCTCGGGGTGGCGGCGGTCAGCAAGGTGAAGCTGCGCCGCTGAGGCGCTCCGCGGCGCCCGCGACCCCGCCGCGCGTCCACGCCGAGCCCGTGGGCGCGCGGCCTCGGCGCGCTCGTACGTCGTCCGCAGTCAGCGTGCCGGTGTGTCCGGGGCCTCGCCCAGGTCGGGGTCGAGGTTGGGGCGGCGCAGGGGGCCCTCGAGGTCGCACTCCACGTCCACGACGCCCTCGACGGTCCGTACCAGGCGGGTGAGGACCGGCACGAGAGTGGTGTCGCGGACATGGCCGGAGAGCGTGACGACGCCGTTGCGCACCCGTACGTCGATCGGCCGCACGGGGAGCGCCAGCAGGTGGGTGTCGATGTCGTGGCGCACCTCGGCCTCGATGTCCTCGTCGCTGCGCAGGAACACCTTCAGCAGGTCGGACCGGCTCACGATGCCCCGCAGCACGCCCCCGCCGTCCACCACCGGAAGCCGCTTCACCCCGGCGTGGGCCATCGCCCGCGCGGCGCGGGCCAGCGAGGCGTCCGCGCGGACGGTGACGGCGGGAGCCGTCATCACCTGTTCCGCGGTCGCTCCCCGGGCCTTGTCCGAGCGCGGGCCCCGGGCCGGCGGGTCGCCCTCCGTGTCGCGGTACTCCTCCTTGGGCAGCAGGTCGGCCTCGGACACGACGCCCAGGACCCGTTGCCCGTCGTCCACCACGGGCACCGCGCTGACGTGCCATTCCCGCATCGTCCGCACGATGTCCTTGAACTCGGCGCCACCGCGCACGGCCACGACCTTGTGGGTCATCACGTCGTTCACGGTGCGCGGGCCGTCGGTCATGGCGTCCTCCTCAGGTTCTCGGAAACGCGGTTCTCGGAGAGGTGGTTCTCGGCGAGGTTCTCGGCGAGGTTCTCGGCGAGGTTCTCGGCAGCGGTCGCGGTCCTGCCCCGGCCGGCCGCGCGGCGGTTCACGCGGCGGCCTCCAGCTCGTCCGCGACGCGCCCGGCCCACGCCTCGATCGCGCCGAAGTCACGGAAGTCCCCGCCCTTGCCCGAGCGCAGGATCATCCGGGCGACCATCCCTTTCGCGCCCTCCTCCAGCCGGCCGCCGAAGGTGATGTGCTCCCGCGCGTCCAGCCGGACCATGGCCTTCCGGACTCCGGGCACGGGCGGGATGTCCCGCTCGGAGGCGGTGGCGTCCAGCGGGCCGCTGCTGAACAGCCAGAGCGGACGCGGGGACAGCTCCCGGCCGTGCCGTCGCACGAACCGCCGGGCGTCCTTGTGCCAGCGACCCGCGTACAGACCGCCGCCGAGCACGACGGCGTCGTACGGGGCCACACTCGCCACGGACCGGGCGGGGGCGACGTCCGCCGCGAGTCCGCGCCCGCGCAGCACCCCGGCGACGGCCTCGGCGATCTGCGCGGTCGATCCGTTCGTGGTGCCGTACGCCACCAGCACCCTGGTCGTGGGGGTCATCGCGCACCTCCTCGCATCCGCTCGGCACTTCGAGCATCCCCCGGACCGTGCGCCGCCGCATGGGTCGACCGGGGTGCGTCCGGGACCGGTCGGCCCATCCGGCGGACGCGGCGGCGGTAGTGCGGCCGCCGGGCGGGGCGAACGCTTGACCTTCGAGTCGGGTCGAAGGTCTACCGTCGGCCGTATGACCACCTACCGCATCTCGCAGCTGGCCGAACGCTCCGGCGTCCCGGCGACGACGTTGCGCTTCTACGAGACGGCCGGGCTGCTGCCCGCCGGGCGGACCGCGTCCGGGTACCGGGTGTACGACGACGACGCGGTGGAGACGCTGGAGTTCATCTCCTCGGCCAAGCTGCTGGGCCTGGCGCTGGAGGAGATCCGCGAGCTGCTGGACGTACGCGGAGAGGGGGTGTGCGGCTCGGTGCGCGCGCGGATGCTGCCGCTGATCACGGAGCGGCTCCACGAGACGGACGGCAGGATCGCCGAGCTGCGCGCCTTCTCCGCCCGGCTGGGCAGGGTCCGTGCCGTGCTGTCCGGGCCCGCGCCCGCGGGCGCCTGCGGACCGGACTGCGGCTGCACCACGACCGGTCCGGCCGCCGCCGGTCCGGTGCCGGTCACGCTCACGCCGACCCGCGTGACGCTCTCGCCGCCCCGCGCCTCCGTCACGCCGGAACCCGCTGAGGACGAGTCGTGGCGGCAGGCCCCGGTGGCCTGCACCCTGGACGGCGCCGAGCTGGGCGAACGCGTCGGGCAGTGGCGCGCGCTGGCCGCGCGGGCGGACCGCCGCGAGGAGGTCGGCGACGGCGTACGGCTGTACTTCCCGCCGGAGGCGGAGCTGGCCGCCACGGTCGCCCGGCTGGCCGCCGCCGAACAGGGCTGCTGCGCCTTCCTCGACTTCACCCTGCGGCTGACACCGACCGCTCTCCAGCTGACGGTCCGGGCGCCGGAGAGCGCCGCCGACATGCTGGCCGACCTCCTGGGAGAGACCGTATGACCGCGCCCTCGCCTTCGCCGTCCCGGCCGTGGCGTGCTCTGGCCGGCGGTGGGGCCGCACTCGCCGCCTGCGCGGTGTGCTGCGCGGGCCCGCTCCTGGCCGTGCTCGGCGGCGTCGGGGCCGCCTCGGCGATCGGTGCCCTGTGGATGCCCGCCCTCGCCGTGCCGGCCCTCGTCCTCACCGCCGTCTTCCTCGTCGTACGCCGACGGCGGCGGGCGGCGGCCTGCCGTACCGTCCCGGCGCGTGCCGACCTCGGGATGCCGACGGTCGGGCCGCCGCGGCAGGGCGACGGGGAGGGGGCTCTGAACAGCTGACGCCCTCCGGGAAGCCGGCCCCTGCCCGTCTCCGGCGGGAGGCGGGCAGGGGCCGGCGGGTCACCGGGGGCGGGCGCCGGTCACGAGGTGATGGAGAAGGCCTCGCCGTACACGCTCCAGTACAACGGCACGTCGAGGTGCAGGTTGCCCTCGTCGAGGAACCTCCGCTGGGCGGTGCTCACGCGCGTGGTGTCGCTGTGGGCGGGCTCCCTGCGCATCTCCTCCTCCCGGGCGTCGAGGAAGGCGTGCAGATAGGCGGTCTCGCTGCCGCCCTGGGCGGGTGTCCTCGCCCGGGACATCGCCACCCGGTGGATGCTGCGGAAGCCTTCCTCGCCGTGCATCACGGCGGCGTCGTAGTAGGCGAACTGGCCGAGCGCCCTGAGCCCGTCCGACTTCGCCTGGGACACGGCCGGGTTGAAGTACACCCGGTCCCGCTCGGCCTCCTGGGCGGCCTGGAACGCGGGGTCCCGGGCGGCCTCGCGCCAGGCGTTCTGGAAGCCGGGGTCGAGCCCTTCGTGCGAATCCGTGCCGTTGACCGCTCGCAGCGCGTTCAGGTAGCGGGCGAGCGGGTTGCCCGGCTTCGCGGCGGTGTAGCGCTCGACGAGTTCGAGCATGTCGCCGGTGCCCGAGCAGAAGCCGATGATCCCGGCGGTGTAGCCGCGGCCGTCGCCGATGTCCTCGATGTAGGCGAACTGGGCCCGCCAGTCGAGGGAGGAGTTCTCGAAGGTGGACACCAGCTTCATGGCGACCTCCTTCTTGGCCGGGTCGTCGAGGGGCTTGCCGGACGACGGCGGGGTGGTCGTGCCGCTGCCGTACGCCTCCACCTCCCACAGCGAGTAGCCGTACGGGGTGCCGCGCTGGGTGCCGTAGACGCGCAGATAGCGGCCGGTGCCGCTGACGGCGAGGTCGTCGGTGCCACCGTCGCCCGAGGTGGTGCCGTACACCCGGCGCCAGGTGGAGCCGTCGTCGGACAGCTCGACGCGGTAGGCGGTGGCGTACGCCGCCTCCCACTTGAGGACGACGCGGTTGACGGTGGTGCCCGCTCCGAGGTCGACGCGGATCCACTGGTTGTCGACGCCTTCGGCGCTGGCCCAGCGGGTGCTGCCGGAGCCGTCGACGGCCTTGGTTCCGCCGAGGGTGCTGCTCTCGGTGGAGGAGACGGTGACCGGCTTGTTCAGGGCGAGGTTGGCGGGGGCGGCGGTGGCGGTGGGGAGGCCGGTCAGGACGGGGGCGAGAAGTCCGGCGGCCAGGACAGCGGTGAGTGGGGCGACGCGCTGACTTTTCATCAGGGACATGTCACTCCTGCGTGGGGGTCCGACTGTTTGGAAACTTTCCTAACGATTAGAGAGTAGGGATGCTCCGCCTCCGGCACAACGTCCGTGCACGACCCGGTCGCGTCGCCTCGTCAGCGTGGAGGCGCCGCCCGCGTTCCGGCGGGTTTCCTGGCCGGGCCTACCAGATCAGGCACCAGTAGGCGCCCGAGTTGCCGATGCCGATGCGGCTGACCTGGGGAACCAGGCTCGGGTCGGGCCGTCCCACGGCGGCCATGGAGCACGCCGGGTCGCCGACCGTTCCGGCCGCCGCCATCCGCTGGGCCGCCGCGACGGCCTCGGGAGAGGTGAACCAGGTCGTCGAGGTTCCCGTGCCGCCGGTCGGCGATTCGGTGGGGGACGGCGTGGGGGTGGGGGTCGCCGTGGACGGCGTCGGCCGCGGGGTGGCCGTCCGCGTGGGCGCGGGGGGTTCGGGGGTGACGGCGCGTGGGTGGGTCGGCGTCGGTGTGCGGACGGCGGGCGAGGTGCCGGACGCCGTCGGCCGGGGCGCGGGCGGCTCAGCGGTCCCGGTCGGCTCCGCCGGACCGGAGGTCCGCGCCGGCGACGGTGTGCGCGTCGGCGTCGGGCTTTCGGTGGGGGACGCCTCCGGCGACGAGGTCCAGGTGGGCAGCGGGGACACGGTCGGCAGGGACAGGTCGGTGGACTCCGACGGCACGGGGCTCGGCGAGTCGTCCTCCTGGGCCATCAGTGCCCACGTCCCGGCCCCTGTCAGTGCGATCACGGCCACGGCCCCCGCGATCCACGGAGCCCGTCGGCGAGGGCGTCGGTGCCGGTTCATAGACTTCACTGTCCTACGCGACCGGCGACCCCCTCAACCGCAGGGACGGGCGCCGCGGCGCGGACGGCAGGATCGAGCCCCGAACGCGGGCGGGCGAGCGGCAGGGCCACGCGCCGAATACTCGGGTGCGACGGGCACGGCCGCGCCCCTAGGCTGCCCGGCGACGAATCGACGAGGCGCCCTGCCGACAGCACGACCGACGGGCCGGGCGCGCACCGGCCGCGGCGGCCGGCCGCCATGAGGAATGTGGGACATGACGACTGACCTGTTCGCACTCTGCTTCGACGCGCACGACCCCCTGCGGGTGGCACGGTTCTGGTCCGGCGTACTGGGCCGCGAGCTGGTCGAGGACCCGCGCGACGGCGTCACGCTCCTGCCCGGCGAGGACGGCGGCTTCCGCCTCCGGTTCGCACCTTCCCAGGAGCCCAAGACCGTTCAGAACCTGATGCACTTCGACCTGACCAGCACTTCGCCGGAGGACCAGCGGCGGACGGTGGCCAGAGCCCTGGAACTGGGCGGGCGCCACATCGACGTGGGCCAGCGCCCGGAGGAGGGCCATGTCGTGCTGGCCGACCCCGAGGGCAACGAGTTCTGTGTGATCGAGGCGGGCAACAAGTTCCTCGCCGACACCGGGTCCATCGGGGCACTGGCCTGCGACGGATCCCAGGCCGTCGGCTACTTCTGGAGCCGGGCGCTGGGCTGGCCGCTGGTGTGGGACCAGGACGAGGAGACCGCGATCCAGGCGCCGGGCGGCGGCACGAAGATCACCTGGGGCGGGCCGCCCCTGATGCCGCGCGGCGGCCGGGACCGGCTGCGCTTCGACCTCGTACCGGCTGACGGTGCCGAGCACACGGCCGTGGTGGACGGACTGCTGGCGCTGGGGGCGACCCGCCTCGACTCCGGCCCCGACGACGACGGCGGCGTGGCGCTGGCCGACCCGGACGGCAACGAGTTCCGCGTCCTGACAGCCCGGTGACACGGCTGCGCCCCGAGCCCCTCTCACGGGCCCGGGGCGCAGAGGTACGCCCAAAGGCTCAGCCCTTGGCGCCGAGCGTGGCGGACGGGGTGTCGTCGGCGGCCGTGGCCTCCGCCGCGCTCCCGGTGTCCCGGGGCGCCGGGATGAACGTGGCGACGGCCGCCGAGACCAGGGCGAGCGCGCAGCCGATGACGAGGCCGGTGCGGAAGCCGTTCTCCGAGGTGAAGGTGTAGCCGCCCATGGTGGTGGTCATCTGGGCGAGGACCACGCCGATCACCGCCGCGCCGACCGAGGTGCCCAGGGAGCGCATCAGGGCGTTGAAGCCGTTGGCGGCGCCGGTCTCGTGGAGGGGCACCGCGCTCATGATGAGGGCGGGCATGGCGCCGTAGGCGAGGGCGACACCGCTGTTCATCACCATCATGCCGGTCATGAGGCCCCAGGCGGTGCCGGCCAGCAGCAGCGAGACGACGTAACCGGCGGCCAGGACCAGGGCGCCGGAGATCAGCGTCACCTTGGGGCCCCGGGCGGTGGTGAGCTTCCCGCCGAGCGGGGAGACGACCATCATCATCAGACCGCCCGGCAGCATCCACAGGCCCGCGGCCAGCATGGACTGCCCCAGTCCGAACCCGGTGGCCTCGGGGTACATGAGGAGCTGCGGGACGATCAGCATGCTCGCGTACATGCCGAAGCCGATGAAGAGCGAGGCGAGGTTGGTGAGCAGCACGCGGGGCCGGGCGGTGGTGCGCAGGTCGACCAGCGGCTCACGGGTGCGCCACTCGAACAGGCCCCAGGCGGTCAGGGACACGGCGGCCGTGGCGAACAGTCCCAGCGTGGTCGCCGAGCCCCAGCCCCAGTCGGCGCCCTTGGAGACCGCCAGCAGCAGGGACACCAGGCCGACGGCCAGCCCGAGCGCGCCGACGGCGTCGAAGCGCTGCCCGCGCGCGGAGGCGGGGACGTCCGGGACGAGGGTGAGGATCATGACGGCGACGGCCGCCGCCAGGACCGCGGCGCCCCAGAAGAGCATGCGCCAGCTGCCGTACTGGGCGACGGCCGCGGCCACGGGGAGGCCGATGCCGCCGCCGATGCCCATGGACGCGCTGACCAGGGCGATGGAGGAGCTGAGCTTCTCGGCGGGCAGGACGTCGCGCAGCAGCGCGATGCCCAGCGGAATCATGCCCATGCCGACGCCCTGGAGGCCACGGCCGACGATCATCGGCACCACGCTGCCCGCCAGGGCGCAGACGACCGATCCGGCGATGAGCGGGACGGCGCAGGCCAGGAGCACGCGTCGCTTGCCGAGCAGGTCGCCCAGGCGCCCGGTGATCGGCACGCACACCCCGGCCACCAGGAGCGTGGCCGTGACCACCCAGGCGGCGTTGGAGGGCGTGGTGTCGAGGATCCGCGGCAGGCCGGCCAGCAGCGGGGTGACGAGGGTCTGCATCACCGCGGCCGTGACGCCCGCGAGGGCGAGGGTCGCGACGACGGGTCCGGGGCGATGCGCCGTGGGCGCGTGCGGCATGAGGGAGCTCCTCGGGCTCGGATGAGGTTCCGGAGATCGGTACGGCCGAGGGACGGACGCCAAGGGCACCGCTCGCCGGACCTGGAAACAGTAGTCAACTATCGGTTTGCCAGGATGACGGTGTCAACTCAAACCGATAATCGACTATCACTTGTAGAATGGGTCCGTGATCTCGGAAACCCGTAAGCCGTTGCGCGCCGACGCGGCCCGCAACGCGGAGAAGATCGTCAGGGCGGCCCGCGAGGTCTACGCCGAACAGGGCCCCGAGGCGCCGTTGGACGAGATCGCCCGGCGGGCCGGGGTGGGGATCGCCACGCTGTTCCGCCGCTTCCCCGACAAGGGCACGCTGCTGCGCGAGGTGATGGACCAGCAGTTCCGCGAGCAGGTCCTGCCCGTGGTGGAGCGCGCCATGGCGGACGAGGACCCGCGCCGCGGCCTGACCCTCGTCCTGGAGGCGGCGCTGTCGTCGGCGGCGGGCGACTACAACGTCCTGACGGCGGCCCGCGCCGCCGGTGTGCTCACCGCCGAGACCGGCGACCAGTTCTTCGTCGCCCTTGAGCGGCTCGTGGAACGCGGCCGGCAGGCCGGGGTGGTCCGCGACGACCTCGTCCCCGACGACCTCCGCAGGATCATGGCCATGCTCGTCAGCGTGCTGTGGACGATGGACCCCGACGAGGACGGCTGGAAGCGGTACGTCACGCTGATCCTCGACGGCCTGTCACCGGCCGCCGCCACCCCGCTCCCCCACCCCGCTCCCGCTCTGCGGCGCCGCACTCCCTGAGGACCCCGCGACCGCCACGCGACAGGTCAGGCGGACGGCATGCGCCGCAGCGCGTCCGCGGCCGAGTCCCCCGCTGCCAGCGCGGCCTCACGGACGGCCGGGTCCGCGTCCGCCTCACCCATGGACGCCGCCAGCTTCCGGGTCTGGAGCAGGTGTTCACGCAGGGCCGAGCGCAACAGCCGGTCGAACCGCGCCCCTTCGGCGGCGCGCAGGGCCGCCAGCTCCCGGGCGTCGACCATGCCCGGCATGTCGTGCCCGTCGTGCGGGTTGTCGTCGGGCACTCCGGTCGCGGCCAACAGGGCGCGCAGAGTGCGGAGTTCATGGCCTTTGTCCTCGGCCAGGCCCGCCGCCCAGCGCCCGAGAGCGGGGTCGGCGGACCGGTCCGGGGCCAGCCCGAGAAGATGACGGGCCTGGTCGTCCAGGGCGATCATCAGCTGCATCCAGCCGATGGCGGTGGCGTCGAAGCGGCCCTCGGCGGCGGCCGGACCGGTCGGCCGGGCGGACCCGGCCGACCGGTCCGGTGCGGCCGCCGACTCCCCTGCTCCCCCGCACCCCGGCACGGTCAGCGCGCAGAGCAGGGCGGCGGCCAGGAGGCACGTCCTGGACCGCCCGGCCGTCGTGCTTGCCATCTCCGCTCCTTCGCCGCGCCGGCGTGCCGGGGCTCGTCCGAGTGATGGATCAGATATCAGGAATCAGGACGGATCGCCGACGGTCCGATGATCAGGACGAGTTGTCGACGTCCCTACGACCAGGACGGGTTGCCGGCGTTCCGGGCGATCAGACGGATCGTCGGCGTTCCGGTGATCAGGACGGGTTGCCGTCCGCACCGCACTTGACGATGACGTTGATGCAGTTGGTGACCCGCCGGGCCAGTTCGTTCTCGGGCCACGCGTTGAAGAAGTCGCCGTGCATCGTGTACCCGGGCCCCGACGCCAGCCGCAGACCCTGGGTGCTGCCCGAGACGGGGTAGCGCAGGACCTGGCGGAGCTTGGGGACGGGTACGGGGTGACTGGCCGGGCAGTCGCCGCCCACCGGGTAGGACATGTGGCTCTTGTGGTCGGCCGAGTCCAGGTCCCGTCCGTTCCAGCACTGCGGGAAGTCCAGGTAGGACTCCAGCATGGAGCCGGGCGGACAGGTGACGAAGTCCTTCGACGGGTTGACCTCGCCGTGGTGCAGGCAGGACCAGCGGGCGATCGAGGTCGGGTCGTCGACGCCGGTCGACTTCGCGTTGCCGGCGACGACCCGCAGGCCCTGCGGGAAGGGCCTGATACGTGCGATGACGTCGTCGCGCACGCCTTCGCCGAGGTAGTAGAACGTGGTGCCCGTGGGCTCGACGGGCTGGTCGTTGCGGTACATCGTCGGCACCCAGTACGACGACGTGTCGATGGCCGGGTTGCAGGAGGAGGACGAGCCCAGCAGGTCGGTGACCTTGGTGTGCGCGTTCGTCACACGGCTGCCGAAGAAGCTGTGCATGTGCGAGGCGCCGGGCAGGCCGGGGAAGACGATCGGGTCGTCGGGGAGCCGGTGAGTGTAGGGACACTCGGCGAGGAACTCGGCGACCCGCACCACCTGGGCGGCCTGGGGAACGGCCTTGATCTCGGTGGCGTCCGCCCGGCTGTCGCGTGCGACCGAGCCGGTGTACAGCGTGGCGGCCAGCAGGCCCAGTGCGGCCAGGGCGGTCGACCAGGCGCGTCGTCGTCCGCCGCGGGGGCGGTCCGAGGGTGGACGGGGGGAACTTCTCAACACAGCACTCCTCCTAGGGAAGTGGTGGGGGCTGCTCTCAGAGGTCTGCTCTTCCCGGAACCGGTACCGGAACCGGTTCCGGCCAAGGCCGAGTGAACCCAGATGTCATGTAGTCGTCAATAGTTCTCGTATGAATTGGTACGCGTCCGGGGTCCGCCGCCTTCAACACTTCACGGCAGCGCCGGGATCGGTCGTGCGTGCCCCGAGTGCCGCCCGAGCGGCAGGTGGGCAGGTGTCGGCCACCCCCGGCCGACGGGTGTTGACGTAGATCGCACAGCGCTGTTTCACTCGGCGTCTCGCGAACGTCGCCAGTCGGGGCACTGGCTCAGCGAAGGGGTGCCATGCGAGTCACCATCGCGGATGTGGCCCGCATGGCCGGGGTGAGCAAGACGACCGTGTCCCGGGTGCTCAACACCCGTGCCGAGGTGGACCGTTCGACCGCGGCCCGGGTCCGGCAGGTCATCGACCAGCTCGGCTACGTCCCGAGCTCCGGCGCCGTGGGCCTGGCGCGCGGACAGAGCCGTACGGTCGGCATGCTGGTGCCCTCGCTGACCTGGCCGTGGATGGGCGAGATCGTCCAGGGAGTCGTCGACACGGTGGAGGCGGCCGAGTTCGGACTGCTGCTGTTCACCTGCAACCGGGGTGTCGACTCGGTCGAGCGGTTCACCAGCCAGGTGTCCGCGGGCGCCTTCGACGGACTCCTCGTCGTGGAGCCGGAGTACAGCCTGGACATGCTGACGGCCATCCAGCGCCGTGGGCTCCCCGTCGTCCTCATCGACGACCGCGGCCGCCATCCCGAGTTCCCGTACGTCACCGCCACCAACCACGAGGGCGGCGCGTCGGCCGCGCGCCATCTGCTGGACGGCGGACGGCACCGGCCGCTCGTGCTCACCGGCCCGCTGCGGTTCGGCTGTGTGCGCGACCGCCTCGACGGCTTCCGCGCCGTCTACGCCGGCCACGGCCGTCCCCTCGATCCCGCGCTGGTCGTCGAGAGCGACTTCACCGAGGCCGACGCGCGGGCGGTCGTGCGCCGGCTGCTCGACCTCGAGCAGCCGTTCGACGCGGTGTTCGCCCACAACGACCTCGCCGCCATGGGCGCGATGGCCGCCCTGCACGCGGCCGGGCTGCGAGTGCCCGAGGACGTCGACGTCGTCGGCTTCGACGACATCCCGACGGCTCATCTGACCCAGCCGCCGCTGACCACGGTCCGGCAGCCGATGCGGCAGATGGGCGAGACGGCGGCCCGCATGCTGCTGGCCCGCCTCGCGGGCGAGGAGTTCGGCGAGCGGCATGTCGTCCTGCCGACGTCACTCGTCGTCCGCCGGTCGACGGCCGCCGGCTGACAGCTCGCTCTCGCGGCGGGGGCACGACGGCCGGCCGCCGCCGATCAGGGGATCGGCGGCGGCCGGAGCCGGCTCAGCACGGACGTGCCGCGGTCAGCACTGGGGGCGGCGCCCGTGGTTCGCTGCGTGCTTGCGGCGGGACTTCTTCTTGCGGCGTCGCTTCGAGGACATGGCAACCTCTCACGGTGTCAACGGAGTCGCCCACAGGCGATCAGATCGGCACAAACACGATATCTCCGGGCGTTACGCCTCTCCACCGGTGGCCGCACGCGGGGTTTGCCCGAGGCTTCGGCGGACCGCGACGACCGAGGCCGGGCCTCGGCTCGAGGCCCCGGGGCCGGGCGGGGCGCCGCCGGGCGCGTCGGCGGATCGACTCGGGCCACCGCCAGGGCCCCATGCCCCCGGGCGGACCGGCCGAGACCGGCGCCAGGCCGCCTCGGCCGGACGGAGCGCCGCAGGGCCGACGGATTCACCTCGGGCCCGACAGGGCACCTCACCCCGGCAGGTCGCCGCGGGTCCCGGCTCGACACCAGCCCCCTCCCATGACGGTGGGGCATCGCGACCCCAGCGCGATGACTCGGCACCGGCGGGCGGCCATGGGCTCCGGACGCGGCCTGCCCGTGCAAGCCGTCCGCCTCGCCGCGGGCCCGGCTGTCGGCGCGGGGCCAGGGCCGGAGCGGGCGCCTCAGCCCCGCAGGTTGCCACGGGGGCGGTCTGGGCCTGCGCGCCCCCACCCCCCGTGATGTACTCGATTGCACCTTTCGAGGAGGTTCATTCATGCGTGCGGTCACGTACGACGCCTACGCCGCGGACAACGCGCGTCTGCGGTTCGGTGAGGTCTCCGAGCCGAAGGTGGCACCCGGGCAGGTGCTGGTGCGGGTGCGGGCGGCCGGGGTGAATCCGGTGGACTGGAAGCTGATGGCGGGCGGCCTCGACGGGATGATGGACGCGGTGTTCCCCGTCATCCCCGGCTGGGACGTGGCCGGGGTGGTGACCGGCCTCGGACCCGACGTGCCCGAGTTCGCCGTAGGCGACGAGGTGATGGCGTACGCCCGCAAGGACGTCGTGCACGCGGGAACCTTCGCGGAGTACGTGGCGGTCGACGCCTCGGCCGTCGCCCGTAAACCGGCCGCTCTGGACTGGTCCCAGGCCGCGGGGCTCCCGCTGGTCGGGCTGACCGCGCTGCGCACCCTGGACCGGATGGACGTGGGCGCGGGCGACACCCTGCTGGTGCACGGCGCCTCGGGCGGCGTGGGAAGTCTGGGCGTGCAGCTCGCGGTCGACCGCGGCGCCCGGGTGATCGGGACGGCGTCCGAACGCAACCACAACTTCGTGCGCGGCCTCGGCGCGGAGCCGGTCGCCTACGGCGACGGCGTGGTCGAGCGCGTGCGCGCGGCGGCGCCCGACGGCGTGAGCGTGGTGGCGGACTTCGTGGGCGGACAGCTCGAGGTGACCCTCGCCGTACTGGCCCCGGGCGGCCGTCACGCCTCCATCGCGGACCCGACCGTCACGGAGCACGGCGGACAGTGGATCTGGGTACGGCCGGACGGCGCCGGGCTCGCCGAGCTGGCCTCGGTGGCCGACCGTGGCGCGCTCACCGTGGAGATCGCCGGCACGTTCCCGCTGGAGGCGGCCGGTGAGGCCTTCGACGCCAGCCGGACCGGGCGCACCCGCGGCAAGCTCGTCGTCGTCCCCTGATCACGGAACGCCCCCGAAGGAGCGGACATGACCGAAGGACCCCAGCCGATCGGCGCCGAGGCCCGGCGTGCGCTGGAGAAGGAGCTCGCCGATCTGGAGGCCGAGCGGCGCACGGTCGCCGATACCCTCCGGGGCAGCGACTCCGACGAGGTCGGCGATCTCGCGGACCAGGCCGACGAGTTGCAGCGGGCCGATCAGCTCCACCGGCTGGACGCCCGGATCGAGGACGTCACGCTGCGGCTCCGTCAGGGGACCGCGGCGGGGACCGCGCCCACGGACGTGGTGGGGGTCGGCAGCACCGTCACCGTCCGGTTCTCGGACGGTTCGGAGCAGACGGTCGAGATCGGCGAGGTGGCCGTCGCGATGGACGAGTCGCTGGTGACGGCGGACAGCCCGCTCGGCGGCGCGCTGCTCGGCCACCGTGTCGGAGACACCGTCACCTACCCGACGCCCGGCGGGCAGGACACCGCCACGATCGTGTCGCTCGGCGGCTCGTAGACCGTCACCCACCACGCGTCACGGAACCAACTCCTCCGGCGGACCGTCCTGGCCATCGAGGCCGAGGAGTCGACGGAAGCGGAGGGCCGGGGTGAGGGCGTCGGCGCCGCCGTGGACGAGGTACCGCGCGCGGCGACCGCGGACGGCCGGGGCGGGCCCGGCCCGGACGCCGCCCGGTCAGCGGCTCGGCGGGCGGGAAGGGCTGCTCGTCGCGGCCGCGTCGCTCACCGCCGGTCTGCTGGCCTTTCACCGGGCGGTGCCCAACGCGGCGGTGCGTGCGGGGAGTCTGCTGGAGGCGTTCCTGCCGTGGCTCGGCGCGGTCGCCGTGGTCCTGCTCGTGCTCGCGCTGCTGCTGCGCTCACCCGCGGCGCTCGTCGCCGTGCTGCTGCCCGCCGGGGTGTGGACGCACCTGTTCGGGCATCTGCTGCTGCCCGATACGGGGCCCGGCCGGGAAGACCTGGTCGTCGTGCAGCACAACGTCGCCGACGACAACACCGACCCCGCCGGCACCGCCCGCGTCCTGGCGGAGGCCGGGCCGGATCTCATCGCGCTGCAGGAACTGGTGCCGCGGTCGCTGCCGCTCTACGCGTCGGCGCTCGCCCCCGACTACCCGTACCACGCGGTCCGCGGCACCGTCGGCCTCTGGTCGCGGCATCCGCTGAGCGGCACCCGCGCGGTCGACATCCGGCCGCCGGGGATCGCCGAGTCGTGGAACCGGGGGCTGCGGACGGTGGTCCACACGCCGTACGGTCCGATCGCCACGTACGTCGCCCATCTGCCCTCGGTCCGGCTGGGGGCGGGCGGACTGACGTCGTCCCGGCGCGACGCGAGCGCCGAGCTGCTGGGCCGGGCGGTCGCGGCCGAGCCGCAGCGGTCGGTGCTGCTCCTCGGCGACCTCAACGGCACGGTCGACGACCGGGGGCTGGCCCCGCTGACCTCCCGGCTCGACACGGCCCGGCGCGGCTTCGCCTTCAGTTTCCCCGCCGCCGCACCCGTCGCCCGGATCGATCAGGTGTTGGCGCGTCCCGCGACCGTCGGTCACATCGGCACCCTTCCCCGCACCGGCAGCGACCATCTGCCGGTCATCGCGAGGATCACACCGCGCTGATCGCGGCCGAGGCGTCCGAGGACCGCGGCGGACCGCTGAGCGCGCCCCACTCACCGCGAGTCCCCGCGTCCGAGCCCCCAGCGCCCCACGCGGTCCGGACAGCCGTGTCACCGGCCTCCCGGCCGGTCGCCGGTGTCCGGGTGGTCCAGGTGGGAGGCCAGGACGGCGGCCTGGACCCGGCGCTGGACGCCGAGTTTGGCCAGCAGCCGGGAGATGTGGTTCTTGACCGTCTTCTCCGACAGATAGAGCTTCTTGCCGATCTCGCGATTGGTCAGCCCGTCGCCGATCAGGGCGAGGATGTCCCTCTCCCGCGGGGACAGGGTCGCCAGTTCGGGCGCGACCGTGGGTGTCTCGACGGGGTCGGTGCGCAGCGACCGCATCAGGCGGGCCGTCGTCGCGGGGTCGAGCATGGACTGCCCCGAGGCGACCGTGCGCACGGCGGAGACCAGGTCGGAGCCCCGGATCTGCTTCAGGACGTACCCCGAGGCGCCGGCCATGATCGCGTCGAGCAGAGCCTCCTCGTCGTCGAACGAGGTCAGCATCAGACAGGACAGCTCCGGCATCCGGCTGCGCAGCTCGCGGCAGACGGTGATGCCGTCGCCGTCCGGGAGCCGTACGTCCAGCACGGCGACGTCGGGACGCAGGGCCGGGCCCCGAACGAGGGCGTGCTCGGCGGTGTCCGCGTCGCCGACGACCGAGATGTCGGGCTCGGCGTCGAGCAGATCGGTCAGGCCGCGTCGTACGACCTCGTGGTCGTCCAGGAGGAACACACGGATCGGGTTCTGCTCCGTGAAGGTGCCTGTGTCGGCCATGACAACCCCTTGTTACCGGTGGCTCGTCGCGTGCGTCGGACTGCTCTCCTGTCGAGCATCGCGCGCCGGACCGGGCGACACCAGGGCCGTCCGGCCCCACTAGGGTCCCGGAAATCACCGGGTCGGGGGTTCGTCGTCGCGTGTGCGCCGGGGGCGTCGGCGGTCCACGGATTCGCCGTCGCGAACGTGCCCGGGGAGCCGGCGGCCCCGGGATCGCCGACGTCACCGTCCCGGGAGCCGACGGTCCCGGGGATCGCCGTCGTCACCGCACCCGGGGTGCCGCGGCTCAGACGTGGATGCCGGAGCCGCAGGGGCCGTAGAGGTCGAGCAGCCGGGTCCGCGCGGAGCGCAGCCGGTGGGCGAGGACGTCGCCGACCCACTGGGTGACGGCGTGGTCCAGGCCGGGGTCGTCGTGGCACATCGCGCGGATGGCCGTGGCGTCGAACTCGTAGGCCCGCACGGGCGTGGTCGCCTCCGCGCCGAGGTGCCACACGTGCGGGGTGAACAGCCAGGACCAGCCGATGAGGTCGTTGTGACGGAGGGTCTCGATGACCGCGGCGCGCCGGCCGGGTACCCGCATGTCGAGCTCGACGGTGCCCGTCCGCACGATCCAGAACCGGTCGGCGTGGCCGCCCTCCTCGAACAGGCGCGTCCCCTCGGGGAAGGACACCGTGCGGGCCGTGCTCAGGAGCCTCTCCCGGTACTCGGCGGGCAGGGCGCGCAGCATGCTGGGGGTGGGGGTGGTGGTGATCACGGCGTGCCTCCCGACTCGACGGAACCTTGCGGCCAGCGTCCTGCTGCCGCCGTCGGCGGGCCATGGGCCGTCCGGTCCGCGGGGGCGGGCCGACCGGGTCCCTCCTGCCGGGCCGGAGCCGTGGGGCGGGCGGCACGGTGACGGCGGCCCCCGGGGCCGGCTGGGCCGGTCGTCCCCTCGTCGGGCCCGGTGGGCCCCTGCCGCGGGCGGTGGTGCCGGAGGCAGGCTCGTGGAGGAAGGCACGGTCCAGGAGGTGGAGATCATGGCACCCAGCGTCATCGTCGGTCTCGACGGCTTGCGCGAGAGCCGCGCGGCGGCCGAGTGGGCGGCGCGCGAGGCGCGGCTGCTCGGGCTGCCGCTGAGACTGGTGCATGTCACGGAGCAGGTGCCGGAGCCCCTGGCCTCGGTGCCGCTGCTCGGCACCGAGACGCAGCGGCAGTGGTCCGAACGTGTCCCCCGCGAGACGGCCGAGGGCCTCCGGCTGCGTCACCCGGGCCTCGAGGTGACCATGGAACAGCTTTCCGGGAGGCCGGACGAGGTGCTGGCGAACCTGGCCGGGGACGCCGAGCTGCTGGCCCTCGGCTCCCGGAGGCTCGGCGAGGTCGGCGGCTTCCTGCTCGGCTCGGTCGGGCTCGCCGTCGTGGCCCGCGCCGAACGGCCCGTGGTCCTCGTCCGGGCGGAGCAGCAGGCCGCCGACGAGCACACCATGGACCCGGCGGGCATCCCGTCGGCGGCCGGGCCGTTCCGGCCGGTGGTGCTCGGTCTGGACACGGAGAACCCGGACGCGCGGCTGATCGAGTTCGCGTTCGC
This sequence comes from Streptomyces sp. NPDC048600, assembly GCF_055587025.1. Classification (NCBI taxonomy): domain Bacteria; kingdom Bacillati; phylum Actinomycetota; class Actinomycetes; order Kitasatosporales; family Streptomycetaceae; genus Streptomyces; species Streptomyces sp. NPDC048600. The sequence goes on from NZ_JBVJGZ010000004.1 coordinate 194,014, forward strand.
CGCCGCCTCCCGCCGTAGCACCGCGCTGCGGGTCGTGCACGGCTGGTACCCGTCGCCGTACTACGCGTACGGCCTGTCGGTGGACCCAGGACTCCACACGGCCCTGGCGCGGCAGGAGGGCCTGACCCTGAGCGAGGTGCTGCGCCCCTGGCGCGAGAAGTTCCCGGCCGTGGAGGTCGTACGGGAGACGCACCCGGGCCCCGTCGCCGTGCACCTCGTCGACGCCTCGCGCGAGGCGTCCCTGGTCGTCGTGGGCCGACGGGTCCGCCGTGGCCCGGTCGGTGCCCGCATCGGGTCCGTCGCGCACGCGGTGCTGCACCACGCCGTGGCCCCCGTCGCCGTCGTCCCGCACGACTGAGCACCGTCGTCCCGCACGACCGAGCGGCCGCGGCCGCTCGGCGTGTGCCGGGCCACCGGGCGAGGGCACGCTCCTACCGGCGCCGCCCTCGGGCGTCACGCCCCGGCGGCGCCGGTGGGCAGCTGCGGGTGGATCTCGAAGACCTCGCCGAGACCTGTCGCGTGCAGCATGCGCAGGAAGCAGCCGTCGCCGCTGACCAGGCGGAGCCGCCCGCTGCGGGCCCGGACGCGATTGCGGGCCCGGCACAGGACGGACAGCCCGGAGCAGTCGATGAAGGACACGGGACGCAGATCGACCACGAGGTCGGGGCACGACACCGAGGTGAGGTCGTCCAGGCGCCTGGCCACCGGGATCGCCGTCAGAACGTCGATCTCGCCGTGCAGCGTCAGGACGGTCGTTCCCTCGACATGGCGCACGGTCGGGGCCGCCGCGGGCCTCGTCTCGTTCTCGGGCATGTGCAGATGAAAGCCCCTTCACCGGGTTCCGCGGTAGGGCCGAACGGTCCCTTCCGGCGCGTTCGCGCAGGTCCGTCCCGTTCCTCCCCGGTGGCCGCGCGCCGTCCGCCCCGTGAGGGGCCCGACCGGCCCATGCGTCCGCCGCGCCGCGGGGTCAGGCTGGAAGGGCGGGGCGATTCCGGCGCCGGGTGGCGGAGGCACTCGTACCGGCCGCCGAGGTCCCCGGACTCCGCGCCACTTCGAGCGAGGTGAGGAACGTCATGAAGGGCCATGTGTTCCACGGCACCGGACAGTCCGCCTGGGAAGAGGTCCCGGACCCGGCCGTGAAGGACCCCACCGACGCGATCGTGCGGGTCGACGCCGTCACCATCTGCGGCACGGACCTGCACATCCTCAAGGGTGACGTGCCCGAGGTACGCCCCGGCACCGTGCTGGGCCACGAAGCGGTCGGCGAGATCGTCGAGACCGGCCGGGACGTGCGGACCGTACGGCCCGGCGACCGGGTCCTGGTCTCCTGCATCAGCGCGTGCGGCCGCTGCCCGTACTGCCGCAGGAGCATGTACGGCCAGTGCCGCGGCGGCGGGGGCTGGATACTCGGGCATCTCGTGGACGGCACCCAGGCCGAGTACGTCCGGGTCCCCTACGCGGACCTCTCCGTGCATCCGCTGCCGGGCTCCCTGGCGAGCGCGGACGCCGTCCTGCTCGCCGACATCTTCCCGACCTCCTACGAGGTGGGCGTGCTGAACGGGCGGGTCCGCCCCGGCGACACCGTCGTGGTGGTCGGCGCGGGGCCCATCGGGCTGGCCACGATCAGCACGGCCCGGCTGTTCTCCCCGGAGCGGATCATCGCCGTCGACCTGGCGCCGGCCCGGCTGAAGGCCGCCCGGCGGCTGGGCGCCGACGCCGTGGCCGACGCGCGCGAGAACCCCGAGGGACTGGTCGCGGACCTCACCGAGGGGCTCGGCGCCGATGTGGTGATCGAGGCGGTCGGTGTGCCGGAGAGCTTCGAGATGTGCACGCGCATGGTCCGGCCCGGCGGGCATGTCGCCAACGTCGGCGTGCACGGCGCCCCCGCGACCCTGCACCTGGAAGACCTGTGGATCAAGAACATCACCCTCACCACCGGTCTGGTCGACACCTGCTCGACGCCCACCCTGCTGCGCATGGCCACCGCCGGACGGCTGCCCACCTCGCAGCTGATCACCCACACCTTCCCGCTGGACCGCATGAAGGAGGCGTACGACGTCTTCGCCCGGGCCGCCGAGACCGGCGCGCTCAAGGTCGTGCTCCACGGGCCGCGGTCCGGGGCCGCCGAGACCGCCGGACGGAGGTGACCGTCATGACCGGAACGACGTCCGACGAAAGGCCTTCGGGCGACCTGGGACGCCGGCTGGCGGCACGGCGCGGGGAGCTGGGTCTGTCCCGGCCGGAGGCCGCCGACCGGGCCGGGGTGGCCGTCAGCTATCTGACGCATCTGGAGGAGCATCCCGGCGCCGCGCCCGGCCGGGGCACCCTGCTCACCCTGGCGGCGGCCCTGGACACCACGGTCTCCGACCTCACCGGCGGCCAGGCCGACCTGCCTCCGGGCCCCGAACAGGCCTCCCGGACGGCCGAGTTCACCGAGCTGGACCAGGACGAGTGCAGGTCGCTGCTCGGCTCGCACGGGGTGGGGCGCGTCGCGGTGCCGTCCTCGGAGGGGCCGGTGGTGGTGCCGGTCAACTACAGCGTCGTCGACGACACGGTCGTCTACCGCACGGCCTCCGGTACGACGCCCTCGTCGGCGGCGGGCCAGCAGGTGGGCTTCGAGGTCGACCGGATCGACGAAGCCTTCGGGCAGGGCTGGAGCGTGCTCGTGCGAGGCCCCGCCCGTACGGTCACCGAACCCGACGAGGTGCGACGGCTGACGGACAGGGCTCACAGCAGGCCGTGGGCCGGGGGCGACCGGGAACTGTGGATACGGATCGAGCCGCGGACGATCACCGGGCGCCGCATCACGGCGTGAGTCACGGGCGGCCCGGCGTCCGGACTCCCGGTCAGGGTCAGGACGCGTCCTCCCGGCCAGGGTCAGGACGCGTCCGGGCCGCCGCTCCCCACAAGGTCGCCGTCGCCCACGAGCCGGATGCCCGTGATCAGGTCGGGCCGGATGCGGATCGCCTGGTCCATGGGCCGTCCCACCCACGGACGTACCAGCGCGCGGACGTGTGCCAGGTCGTCGGGGTCGGTCACCGGGCGGGCGAACCCGGTCACCACCACGCTCCAGCCGAGATGGGTGCGCGGGTCGATGGCGTCCGCCTGGTAGGCGACGACGACGCCCGACCCGTCGGCCTGCCGGGTGTGCGAGGTGAGGGCGGCACCCTCGTGCGAGCGGATGACGATGTCCCCGCCGTCCAGGGCGTGGTTGACCGGGCGCACGGTCGGCAGCGCGCGCCGGGTGAAGACGATCCTGCCCAGGGACACGCTGCCCAGGAGCCGCAGCGCCTCGTCGGCGTCGAGTTCGACGGTACGACGAGAGCCGGTGACTGCCGTTTCGGCGGGCAGGCTGTCGTGGTGAAGCATGGCTCACATCCGTAACCGTGGGGGCTCGCTCGTCGATGTGCCCGGGCGGCCCGAGCCGCTCGTCCTTCTCGCCAGGCCGGGCACCGCGGCCGGGCACCCCATCAGCTTCGGATGTACGGCGCCCGCGCCGACAGGTGCTGTCCGTCCCCGTCACGGGGGCCGACCGGCCCACGTGCCGAACCGGCGGCCGGAGCGGGCACCTGGCGAACCACCACGGCCCCGTGCCGTCGCGCACGCCCGACCGGTAGCGTGAGACCCGATCGGAACGGCCCGCGCCGGACCGCCCAGGAACCGGAGGAGACGCAGGTGGCAAGCCACGAGCAGCAGGCCCGAGCCGGGCTGCCGCAGTTGAGGCTGGACGAGCTCCTGGAGGAGCTCCAGGCCCGTCTGGACGCCGCTCGCGGCACACGGGACCGGGTGCACAGTCTGCTGGAGGCGGTGCTCTCGGTCGGCCGCGAGCTGGATCTCCACCAGGCGCTGCGCAGCATCGTGGAGGCCGCCGCCGTGCTGGTCGACGCGGAGTACGCGGCGCTCGGCGTGATCGGACCCGACGGCAAGCGCCTGTCCGACTTCCACACCGTCGGGATCAGTGAGAGCCAGATCGCCGAGATCGGCCACTACCCGGAGGGGCACGGCATCCTCGGCGAACTCATCCGCCGGCCCGAGCCGCTGCGGCTGGCGAAGCTCTCCGAACACCCGGCGTCGTACGGCTTCCCGCCGAACCATCCGCCGATGAACACCTTCCTCGGCGTCCCCATCCGAGTGCGGGACCAGGTCTTCGGCAATCTGTACCTGACCGAGAAGCGGGGCGGGGTGCAGTTCGACGAGGACGACGTCTCGGTGACGTCCACGCTGGCCGTGGCAGCGGGCGTGGCGATCGACAACGCCCGGCTGTACGAGGAGTCCCGGCTCCGGGAGCGCTGGCTGCGCGCGAACGCGGAGATCACACACAGTCTGATGTCCGGTGCCGAGCGCGGCGAGGTGCTCAGGGTGATCGCGGACCGGGCGCGGGAGATCACCGGCGCGACCCTGGCCGTGGTCGCGATGCCGATGGAGGACACCGACTCGCTGGGCGTGGAGCTGGCGATCGGCCCGCAGGCGGAGGCGCTGCGGGGACTGGTGCTGCCACGGGAGAGCAGCCTGATCGGCGAGGCCTTCACGACGGTCGCGCCCGTCACCACCGCGGACATCTCCGGTGACGAGCAGATCGCGGCGGTGCCGCCGCGTTTCACCGGACTCGGCCCCGCGGTCGCCGTGCCGGTCGGCACGGGCGAGGGTGGGGTGCGGGGTGTCGTGCTGCTCGTCCGTGAGGAGGGGCAGACCGTGTTCGCGGGCAAGGAGATCGAACCGCTGCTGGGTTTCGCGGCGCAGGCCGCGATCGCCATGGAGCTCGCGGAACGCCGGCGGGACGCGGCGCAGATCGCGGTGCTGGAGGACCGCGACCGGATCGCGCGCGATCTGCACGACCTGGCGATCCAGCGGCTGTTCGCGACCGGTATGACCCTGGAGAGCGCGGGCCGTTTCATCGAGCATCCCGAGGCCTCGGAGCGCGTGGTGCGGGCGGTGGACGACCTGGACGAGACCATCAAGATCATCAGGTCGACGATCTTCGGTCTGCGCTCGCGCGAGGGCTCCGGCGGGGCCGGGCTGCGGGCCCGTGTGGTGCGGGTCGCCGGGGAGAAGGCGCAGGTGCTGGGCTTTCCGCCGAGCGTCCGGATGGAGGGTCTGCTGGACACCGAGGTGCCGCGCGAGATCGCCGACCATGTGGTGGCCGTGCTCTCCGAGGCCCTGACCAATGTGGCCAGGCACGCCTGCGCCGAGCGGGCCGACGTGGTGCTCGCGGCCGACGCGCGTCAGGTCCGCCTCACCGTCACGGACAACGGCGTGGGCATCCCGGCGGAGGGCCGCCGCAGCGGGCTGCGCAACATGGCCGAGCGGGCGCGCGGGCTGGGCGGGGAACTGGAGTTGAGCAGTCCGGCGGGCGGCGGCACCACCCTGGTGTGGTGGGTGCCGGTGGCCCCGGAGTAGCGCGGCGACGGGGGCGGGGCCCGCGGACGGTCAGGTCCGAGGGCCCCGCCTTCCTGCGGGGGGCAGATCCGTGGGCCCCGCCTTCTTGCGGAGGGGTCCGTCACCGGTGCGCCGGGCCGGGTGTCAGCGCAGACCCGTGTCCAGCGCCGTCATCAGGGTGCCGCTGTCACCGGACATCTCCCAGACCATGCCGCCGAGGAGGCCCTGACTCCTGATCCAGGCGGCCTTCTTGCCGATGGTCCAGGCGTCGTCGAAGCTCCACCACTGGCCGTTGTTGCCGGTGTAGCCGTAGGCGGAGACGGACTGTTCGTCGTGGTACACGGTGAGGCCGGGCACCGAGCTCATCAGGTTGTCGTAGCCGCGTGTCCCCGCCTCCTCCGGGAACTGGCCGGGTGCCGCGCCGCCCGCCTTCTGCCACTCGCCGTGTGCGCCGCCGTCCTCGACCTGCTGCCAGCCACGGCCGTAGAAGGCGAGGCCGAGCGTGAGCTGACGGGGATTCACCCCGGCGTCCAGATAGGTCTGGATGGCGCGCTGCACGCTGAACTCGGTGGCGTAGGGGTCCTGTTCGTCGCGGTAGAGGTTGATCTGGTGGCCGGTGCGGTTCGGCTCCCAGGAGTTGTCGCTGCCCGCGCCGTGGAAGTCGTAGCCCTGGACGTTGGCGAAGTCCATGTAGTCGAAGACGCTGGGCGTGCCGTCGCGGGTGGTGATGTCCCAGCCGGCGTCGATCTTCGCGGGGTCGGCCGGGGTGAACGCGGTGAGCAGGTACTTCTTGCCGGTGGTGGCGCTCAGCGCGTCGAGCTGGCGGCGGAACTCGGCGAACAGCAGGGTGTTGTTGGCCTTGTCGGCCGCCGACCAGTGGTTGCCCGGGTGTCCCTCGGCGCCCGGCCACTCCCAGTCGAGGTCGAACCCGTCGAAGACGCCGGCCGCCACGCCCGTGCCGCCGCGGCCGTTGACGACCGGCAGGTTGCCCTTGATGTACATGTCGACGCAGGACGACACCAGCTTCTTGCGGGAGGCGTCGGTGAGGGCCGCGTCGTGGAAGTACTTGGAGTAGGTCCAGCCGCCGAGCGAGATCAGCGTCTTGAGGTGCGGATGCTTGGCCTTCAGCTTCTTGAGCTGGTTGTAGTTGCCGGCCAGGGGCTGGTCCCAGGTGTCGCCGACGCCGTCGACGGACTCGGCGGCGCCCACGGAGCGCTCGTAGTCGGCCCACGAGTCACCGGCGCCGTCGCCCTGGTTGGGGTCCTGCGGGTTGGGCGTGGTCGCCTTGGTGACGCCGTTCATGCAGGTGAGCTGGGTGGGGTGGAGATTGCTGAAGGCGTAGTTGAGATGGGTGAGCTTCGCCGCGGCGCCGCTGGTGTCCAGCTTCTTCACCGTGTAGCCGCGTCCGTAGATGCCCCACTGGGTAAAGTAGCCGACCTTGGCGTACGTCGACGGGTTGTCACCGCCGGTGGTCCTGACGGTGAGCGCGCCGCCGGGCGGTCCGACCTGGTCGGCGGTGTCGCGGGCGCGGACGGTGAAGGTGTAGTCGGTGCCCGGGGTGAGGCCGGTGACGGTGGCCGTGGTGCCGGTGACCGTCGCGGCGAGGACGGAGCCCCGGAACACGTCGTAGTTCTTGACGCCCCGGTCGTCCGTGGCCGCTGTCCAGCTCAGCCGGATCGTGGTGTCGCCGATCTCGTCGGCGCGCGGGGTGCCGGGCGCGGTGGGCGGCCGGTCGGTTCCGCCGTCGGAGCCGGTGCGGATACGGGTGGCAGGGCTCGGCGGCCCGGTCTGCCCGGCGGTGTCGCGGGCCCGGACGGTGTAGGTGTACTCGGTGTCGGGGGTGAGCCCGGTGTCGGTGTACGCGGTGCCGCCGACGGTGGCGACGACCGTGCCGCCGCGCAGCACGTCGTAGTTCTGCACGCCCTTGTCGTCGGTCGCCGCCGCCCAGGTCAGGGCGATGGAGGTGGTGGTGACGCCCGAGGACTGCGGTGCGCCGGGGGCGCTGGGCGGGGTGTCGGCGGCCGAGCCGTCGCAGGGGCCGCCGTCGAGCTTGCAGTTGGCGGGGGCCGCGGTGCCGGAGGCGACGAAGCCGAAGGTCGCGGAGGCGCCCGGGGCGAGCGTTCCGTTGTACTCGCGGTTCTTGGCCGTGTAGTGGCCGCCGGAGCTGGAGATCAGCGAGTCCCAGTAGGCGCCGACGGTGGTGCCCGCGGGCAGGTCCCACTCGACCGTCCACGCGGTGAGGGTCGTGGTGCCGTTGTTCTTGATCGTGAACTGGCCGGTGTAGCCGGTGTCCCAGGCGGAGGACTTGGTGAACGTGGCCGACGGCGGGGCCGCGTGGGCCGGGCCGGCGAGCGCGACCAGGAGGCCGAGCGGAAGGAGCAGAGCGGTCAACAGTGCCGGGAGCTTTCGTCTCGCACGTTTCATTGCGCCTCTTCTCATGGGGGTTGCCGGTCGTCGCCGAGCGGTGGAGAGGTGCGTGCGCCTGCGGAGGCAGGCGGCCATGGCGCGCCGCGCCGGGCGTACTTCGCCGGGCGGGCTCCGCGAATGGCCTAGACCAACTAGTGCCACATGAGCGGCGGTTGGGCCAGAGGTGCCGGAATCGTGTCCATCCGGTGTCCATTCGGCCCGGTGCCGGGTTCCGCCCACCCGGGCATGATTGGTCCAGACCAAGCGCCGGAAAGGAGTCGTCCATGCCCCCGCCGCCCGACCGTCCCGTCCAGTACGAGCTTCTCGGCATGGCCCGCGTCTCGCTCGCCGGACGGCGTCTCGCTCCGGGCCCGCCCATGCAGACCGCGCTCCTCGCCGCGCTCGTGCTGCGCAGCGGCGCCTGGGTGGAACGCGCCGATCTCATCCGGTCCCTGTGGGGCGACACGCCCCCGGCCGGGGCGCACGGCATCGTGGCCACGTACGCCGCCCGCCTGCGCAAGATCCTCGAACCGGACCGCCCCCGGCGCGCCGCGCCCCGCCTGCTCCTCTCGCAGGGCGCCGCCTACGGCCTGCGGGCCGCGCCCGGTGACGCCGACCTCTGGCGGTTCCACCACGCCCTGACCGAGGCGCGCCGCATCCGCGACACCGACCCCGCGGACGCCCGCTCCGCCTACCGCCGGGCCATGTCGGAATGGCACGGCCGCACCGCGCTGATGTCCGTCCCCGGGCCGCTGGCTCTCCTGGAACGCCGCCGCCTCACCGGCATGCGCCTGGCCGCCCAGCTCGAACTGGCCGAACTGGACGTCCGCCTCGGCTCCTCCGGCGAGGCGGCCGAGGCCCTGGAGTCCCTCGGCGCCGAGAATCCGCACAACGAGCGCCTGTACGGCCTGTGGATGCTCGCCCTCTACCGCGAGGGCCGCACCGCCGAGGCCCTCGCGGTGTACCAGCGCATCCGCCGGACCCTGGTCCACGACCTGGGCGTCGATCCGGGCCCGCCCCTCACCACCCTCCAGTCCCGCATCCTCAACGCGGACCCCACCCTGACGGAGCCGCGCCGGGGGTGACATGCGATGTCCCGGGCGCGGCGAGGCGAGACGGGCGGACGGTCACCCCGTCCTTCGACACGCGCCGGACACTCCTCCGCCGGAGGCCGGCTCGGCTCCGGGAACCCGGGCCCGCTCCCGGAGCTCCACCCGGGCCGCGGGACCGGTGCCGGGGGTGGACCAGTACGGGTGGCGGAGCAGTTCCACGGACAGAGCCAGGAGGCGGCGGCGCAGGAAGGTGTTGTGTGCCGGGTGCGGGGCGGCGAGGGCGGCGTAGGTGCGGTGCCAGTCGGCTTGCAGTCGCAGCAGGTCAGGGGGGAAGGGGTAGTGCTTCACCTTCCCCACGTTATCGAACAAAAAATCGAACACGCGAGTGCGCCACAGGGTGATCGCCGGCTCTAGAATCAAAAATATGTTCGATGACCTGCCGCCCGATCTGGACCGCCTGCACACCCTGAGGGTGTGGCACTCGCTGTGCCTGCGGCAGATCGACGCCAGGATCGCCGAGATCCGGCGGCGGCAGGCCGAGGAGGAACACGGCCGCCGGGTCCGCCCCGAGCCCCCGGAGTGGATCGTCGAACTGGGCATCGGCACCGGCCGCCCTCCCGTGCGGGTCCACTCCGGCACCTGCCACCTGGCCGGAACACGGCGGCGGCCGATCACCCGCGAGGAGGCCCGGCGTCTCCTGACCGCCGGCTCCCTGCCCGCGTGCGCCCACTGCGAGCCCGACGTAACGCTGCGCATCATCGAGTTATCCCCCCGCACCCGACCCGGCCGAGGACACGCCACCCGGAACAAGGACCCGCCCCATGAACACCACCGCACCCCCGCCGGCCGAACCCGACCCCTCCGCACTCATCTGCCCCGGCGACCAGGTCGGCCCCTGCGCGGCCTGCCAGCGCAAGACCCACAAGTACGGCCGCGGCGGCACACCCCTGTGCCGGTGGTGCATGGCACTGGCCCTGGCCGAGTGGGGACCCAACGCGCGGTACGTCGGCGGTGAGCGTGCTCCGGGCCTGCCGGACGGGCGCCGGCCAGGTTCTGCCTGACGAATCCCCGCCTGCCCGACAGGCGCTGGGGCGCACGTGCCAGGCGTCGCCCGGCAGGCGAGACCTCCCCGGACACGCCCGAGGCCCGCACGTCAGCGCCGATCGGGCTTCTCCGTGTCCCGTTCCCCCGGCAGCAGCCGTCGGCCCAGCGAGCCGGGCGGCGAGAGGCCGGCCACCACCTCGCTGAGGACGGCGCAGGCCTCCTCGATCTTGCGGTAGGTGTTCTCCCGCTCGGCGACCACGGCCACCAGCAGCAGCGTGGTGAGGGCCGCCGCGCCGTTGAGGCCCTGGAGGACGACCATGTTCTCGACCAGGCTGCGGTCCGCGAAGGGACCCCGGCGGTTGGTGGTCGCGACGACGGTGAGTACCGAGAGCGCGAGCAGACAGGGCGCGGCGCCGATCAGCTGCGTGCGCAGGGCCGCCCAGACCAGCAGCGGGAAGACCAGGAACAGCAGATGCAGCGGGCTGTCGGTGACGGCCGCGGTGATGGCCACCGTGGCGGCAACCAGCAGCGCGCGTTCCAGCCACTCGCCCATGCCGCTGTCCTTGAACGGCATGGCGTTGCGCAGCCCGAGCAGCAGGGGCGTGACCACCAGGACGCCCATGGCGTCGCCGGTCCACCACGCCGACCAGACCGACCAGAACTCGTTCCCGGTGAGCCCGCCGCGGACGAGCAGCGTCACGCTGCCCACCGCCGAGCTGACCAGCATCCCGGCGAGAGCGCCTCCGAAGACGAGCGCGAGGCCGTCCTTGAGCCGGTCCATCTCGCTGCGGAATCCGACACGGCGCAACAGCGCCCAGGAACACAGCGGCCCGGCCACACTGCCCGCCGCGATCACGAGGGCGCCGGGGGTGAGCGGGCCGAGGCTCGCCATGACCAGCAGCGAGCCCAGGGCGATGCCCGGCCAGATCCGGACGCCGACGATCAGCAGGGCGGCCACGGCCACACCGGTGGGCGGCCAGAGCGGGGTGATGCGGGCGCCTCCGACGACTACCTGGGACAGCAGGCCCAGCATGCCCGTGACGGCGTAGGCGGCCGCCACGACGAGGATCGTGAACCCCGTCGCAGCCGGACGTCGCAGGCCCACGAAACGCACCACGTCCGCCATGACACGCCATGCCGGGCGCGGCACGGGCCGTGACACGCCCGCCGCCGCGCCATTGTCACTCGCGTCCCGCAGCCCCCAGCACCAGCACCGCCGCGTCGTCCGTGTGCCCGGTCAGGTCGGCCACCTCGATGACCCGTGCCGCGAGCCGGTCCGGATCGTCGTCCGCCCCCGAGCGGACGATGCGCAGCACCTCGTCCAGCCCGGACTCGATCGGGAACGCCGGCCCCTCCAGCACCCCGTCCGTGACCAGCGCGATCGCGCCTCGCTCGGGCAGGCGGTAGCGGGTGACCGGGAAGCCCGTGCCGGGCACGATGCCGAGGGGGGCGCCGCCCTCGTCCTCCATGACGCCGCCCCGGCCGTCGGTCGACGCCCACACCGCGGGGACATGGCCGGCGCGGGCCACGAGGAGCTCGCCGGTGGCCGGGTCGAAACGCAGGAAGCTGCACGTCGCGAAGAGGCCGCAGTCCATCGACACGAGCAGGTCGTTCGTGCGGCTCAGCACCTCGCCGGGGTCGGTGGTGAACGCGGCCGCCGCGCGCAGGCCGATCCGGACCTGCCCCATGAAGGCCGCCGCCTCCACGTCATGGCCCTGGACGTCGCCTATGGAGAAGGCCAGCGACCCGTCCACGAGCCGGAAGCCGTCGTACCAGTCGCCGCCGATGTCCAGGCCCGAGCGGGCGGGCGCGTACCGGGCCGCCGCCCGCAGGCCCGGCGCTTCGGGCAGGTAGTCGGGCAGCATCCCGCGCTGGAGCACGACGGCCAGCTCTATCCGGGCCCGGTGCAGCTCCGTCTGCTCCAACGCCTGCGCGGTGAGCTGGTCGAGCTTGGCCAGCAGGGCGTCGGCCTTCGCCTGGCGGCTGAAACGGTGCCGGGACATGGGCCTCCGAGGAGCGCCGGGAATGGGCCACCACGCGAGGACCACACGACCGGCGGAAGATCGGCTTTCTTCCGGGCTGAGGGCTCGTGGTCCGTCGCCGGTCAGGGGCCCGACGTGGACTCGGAAGGCTGTCGCGCGGACCCCACGGCCGATCGTAGTGCCGCCGCGCGAGGAGCGCCCGCCGGACCAGGACCGCCACGGCCGGTCACCGAACCCTGACCCACCGGCTCGACTCCACCCTCCTCGGACCCCTCAGCCGCTCCAGGTCCTAGAGCACCAGCCATTTCACGACGGCGTCGCCGTAGCCGGCCGCGGTCGTGTAGAAGGCGGTGAGATCGCGGTGGACCTCGGCGAGGACCGCCCGGGTCCGCGGCGCCGTGCTCTCCGCGCCCACGGTCAGCGGCACCCGCGCCCGCTGCCACAGCACGTCGAAGTCGGCCGTGTTCAGGTAGGACGCGACCTGGGCCGTGCGGGCCGCGGTCAGCAGCAGGAACGGCGGCTTGTACGGGTCGGGGTGGAAGACCGGCCGGCCGCCCAGCACCACCTGGGCGTGCGGGCCCGGGGCCGTGTGGTGGGGCGGCGTACCGGCGTAGAGAAGTTCGTGGTCGAGGTAGTAGCGGTCGAGCACCTTCTCGCGGTGGCGTCCGACACGGTCACGGACGGCGTCCCCGTCGTCCTCGAACAGTCGTTGCATCCAGGCGGCGCTGTTGCGCAGGGCCGGGGCCGGCACCGCGCGGAGGTGGAAGTACATGCTCATCAGTGGGTGCAGCGCACCGGGACGGCGAACCGTCACCCCCGGTGCGGCCCCGCGGCCGCCCGTCCCCCTCCGGCCCCGTGCCGCCTCGCCGACAAGCCCAGGTCAGAGCCCCGGACTCGGTACCCGCACACGGCAGATCTACGTATTCGTACGGCCGTTCCTACGTTTCGTCGAGGAGCGTGATGCCGCCGCCGGTGCCGCCACCCGCGCGGGCGGGCCGCGTTGGGGTTGCCGTGGCGCGCGTGCAGTGACGGTTCGCCTGAGGGCGGGCCGGCGGTGGTGGGGCGCGCCCGGGTGCCCTCTCCTGTACCCCCCCCCGGGCCCGGTCCGGGTGAGCGGCCGGGGCCGGCCCGTCATCTGACCGGGCCCGCCGCGCCGGTACGCCGGGGGCCCGGGGACCCCGGCGTACCGGAAGGAACCCGGGCCAGGGCCGGGAGTGTGCTCAGACGGAGCTGCTGGTGCCGAGCGGCGTGACGGCGGCGACCTCGGCGGGTGTCACCCCCGGTGCGCAGTCGACGAGTTCGAGCCCGGCCGGGGTCACGTCGAGCACACACAGGTCGGTGATGATCCGGTCCACGCAGGCCCGGCCGGTGAGCGGCAGGGTGCACTCCTCGACGATCTTGGGACTGCCGTCCTTCGCCGTGTGGTCCATCAGGACGACGACCCGGCGGGCCCCGTGGACGAGGTCCATCGCGCCGCCCATGCCCTTCACCATCCGGCCGGGCACCGTCCAGTTGGCCAGGTCTCCGCGCACGGACACCTGGAGGGCGCCCAGCACGGCGGTGTCGATGTGGCCGCCGCGGATCATGCCGAAGGAGAGCGAGGAGTCGAAGAAGGCCGCGCCGGGCCGTACGGTCACGGTCTCCTTGCCCGCGTTGATGAGATCGGGGTCGACCTCCTCCGGCGTGGGGTACGGTCCGACGCCGAGCAGTCCGTTCTCCGAGTGCAGGACGACGTCGACGCCGGGCGGCAGGAAGTCGGCGACCCGGGTGGGCAGTCCGATGCCCAGGTTGACGTAGTCGCCGTCGCGCAGCTCGCTCGCGGCGCGGGCCGCCATCTCGTTCCTGGTCCAGCTCATCGCTCGCGCACCGTTCTCTTCTCGACTCCCTTGTCGGCCGCCTGCTCCGGGGTCAGGGCCACCACCCGCTGCACGAACACACCGGGCAGATGGATCTCGTCGGGGTCGAGCACGCCCGGCTCGACGAGTTCCTCCACCTCCGCGACCGTGATCCGCCCGGCCATGGCGGCCAGCGGGTTGAAGTTGCGCGCCGAGCGGCGGAAGACCAGGTTGCCGTGCCGGTCTCCGCGCGCGGCCCTGACCAGGGCGAAATCGGTGGTGACGGCGTGCTCCAGGATGTACTCGACACCGTCGAAGACCCGTACCTCCTTGCGCGGCGAGGCCACCGCGACCGGTGCCCCACCGGAGTCCGTCCCGCAGGTGCCTCCCGCCGCGTACCGCCAGGGCAGACCGCCGTCGGCGACCTGGGTGCCGACGCCGGCCGGGGTGTAGAAGGCCGGGATCCCGCAGCCGCCGGCCCGCAGCCGCTCGGCGAGGGTGCCCTGCGGGGTCAGTTCGACCTCCAGCTCGCCCGCGAGGTACTGGCGGGCGAACTCCTTGTTGTCACCGATGTACGAGGCCGTGACCCGGGCGATACGGCCCGCGGCCAGCAGGACGCCGAGGCCGCGGCCGTCGACGCCGCAGTTGTTCGACACGACGCCAAGACCGGTCGCCCCGCTGTCGTACAACGCGCCGATCAGGACCTCGGGGACTCCGCTGAGTCCGAAGCCGCCGACGGCGAACGACCGGCCGTCCGTCACGTCCGCCAGCGCCTCGGCGGCCGTGGCCACCTGCTTGTCCATCCGTCCGTCCCCTCTAGCGCGACAGCACCCGGCGCAGGGCGCCGAGCAGTTCGTCCCGGGCCGCGTCCCCGGTGCCGGGTGCGGTTTCCCGCCGCCAGGCGATGTGGCCGTCGGGGCGGACGAGCAGCACACCGTCCTCGGCGATCTGGGAAACCCGGCTCCACTCGCCGTACGCGTCACGGGAGGTGTCGTCGCCGACGCGCACCAGCCGCAGGGGGACGCCGAGTTCGTCGCGGCAGGCGGCGGCCGCCGTGTCCCACACTCCGCCGGACAGGCCGGTCAGCACGGTGAAGGAGCCGTCACCGACGACGTCCAGCGTGGAGACCTTCTCGCCGTGCGCGTCGACGAGCCAGGCGTGCGGGAGCTTGGCGCCGGGCCGGGTCGTCGGCTGGTGCACCAGCTCCCGGTCCTCCGCCCACACCTCGTCGGGGCCGTCGTCGGGGAGCACCGCGGAGGAGACGTAGCGCTGGTTCATCTCCACGCCGTGCGCGTTGAACTCGTAGTTCTTGAGCTGGATGGCCTCTTCGAGGAGGCGCCGCTTCTTGGCGCCCTCCAGCGTCCGCGCCCGGATGCCCTCGAGGCCCTCGGCGATGGCGGACGTGTCGCCACCGCCGGCCACGCCGAGCACCTCGAAGATCGGGCCGAACTGGTCCCGGCTGAGGTTGGCCCGCTCGACGATCTGCCGCCCCACGGGGGCGCGTTCGGCGCTGTAGGTGTCGAGCAGCGCCGCTCCGGCCTCGCCCCGGATCACCATGGCGAGCTTCCAGGCGAGGTTGTAGGCGTCCTGGACGGAGGTGTTGGAGCCGAGGCCGTTGGACGGCGGGTGACGGTGCACGGCGTCACCGGCGCAGAAGACCCGCCCGGTCGCGTACGCGCTGGCATAGGCGTGGTTGACCGTCCACAGCGAGGTGGAGGTGATCTCCACCTCGAGCTCGGGGTCGCCGACCAGGTCGCGCACGATCCGCCGCGCGGACTCCTCGTCCACCTGAGGGGGCGGCTGCTCGATGTCGTAGCCCCACACCAGCAGCCACTCGTTCCAGGGCCGGACCATACGGACCAGGCCCATGCCGATGCCACCGGTCTCCGCGCCCGGCTGGAGCACCCAGTACAGGACGCTCGGGCGGTGGGCGACGTACCGCGTCAGGTCGGCCTTGAAGACGATGTTCATGCTGCCGGCCTTGGCCATGCGTCCGTCGAAGGGCAGGTCGAGCTGCTCGGCGACGGCGCTGCGCCCGCCGTCGGCGCCGATGAGATAGCGGGCCCGCACGGTGAACTCGTCGCCGCGGACCCGGTCGCGCAGCAGGGCCGTGACGCCGTGCTCGTCCTGGGTGAAGCTGAGGAACTCGGTGTCGAAGCGGACCTTGGCCCCGCGCGAGGCCGCGTTGTTCACCAGGATCGGTTCCAGATAGGTCTGCGGGAGGTCGATCATCTCGCAGGGGCTCTTGGCGCCGTACTCGGTGGCCGTCGAGGGCCCGGTGCCCCAGCTGCGGATGCGGCCTATCTCCTCCCCGGCGAGCGCCGTGCACAGCACCGTGTCGCCCATGATGCGGGAGGGGCTGCCGAAGGTGAGCGCCTCGGACTCGACGCCGAGGTCGCGCAGCACCTCCATGGTGCGCTGGTTGGTGATGTGGGCCCGAGGGGTGTTGGCCAGCCAGCCGTACTTGGTGACCAGCAGGGTGCGGATGCCGTAGGTGGCGAGCAGCAGGGCGGCGGCACCGCCGGCGGGGCCGCTGCCGACGACGAGGACGTCGGTGTCGTACGTGTCGGTGGAAGTCATGGGCGGGCGCTCCTCGGTCATCCGGCCTGGGGGGCGAGACGGAAGGTGTAGTCGAGCCGGCGCCACTCGCCGGCGACCTCGCGGCCGTCGGGGGTGGGGCCGCTGTGCGAGGTGAAGTCGACGACGAGTTCGTGCTTGACGCCGAAGACGGTGTCGCTGTCCAGATACGCGCCGCCGGACACGAACAGCTGGGTGACCAGCCGGCGGTGGCCCGGCGCGTCGAGCATGAAGTGCAGGTGCGGGGCCCGGTAGGGATGCCGGCCGGTCGCGTCGAGCATCTGCCCGACCGGGCCGTCCCCGGGGACCGGATACTCGGAGGGCAGGATGGACCAGAAGGTGATCCGCCCGTCGGAGTCGGTGCGCAGCCGGGCGCGCAGCACCGGCCCGTCGAGGTCGGGCAGCTGGACGTCGTAGAAGCCGTCCTCGTTGGACTGCCACACGTCCACCACGGCGTCCTTGAGGGTCTCTCCGTCGGTGTCGGTGACCAGGACGTCCACCCACAGCGGGGTGCCGTGCAGCCCTCCGGAGATGTCGCTGCCGTGCACGGCCTCGGGCGGTCCCTCGACGTAGAAGGGGCCGAGCACCGCCGACGGAGTGGTGTCGGGCGTACGGGAGTTGGTGAGCAGGTCGACCGCGCTGGAGATGCCCAGCGTGTCGGACAGCAGCACGAACTCCTGGCGGGTCGGGCCGCAGTTCTGCCCGGTCCGGGTCAGGAAGTCGACGGCGTACTGCCATTCGGCGTCGGTGACGTCGTTCTCGGCGACGAAGGCGTGCAGATGGCGTACGAGGCCGCCGAGCAGGGTGCGCACGCGGGGGTCGGGGGTCCGCGCGAAGCTGGCCACCACCTCGTCGGTGAGCCGGGCCAGCTCGGCCCGGGTCGAGGGCGGGCCCTGCGGTCGGTGCCCGTGCCAGGCCGCGGCCAGCAGCTCGGCGATACCCTCGCCGGTCAGTTCGCGCGGGTTGGGGTACGGCGTCGAGGTGGCCAGTTCGCCGGCGCGGGCGAGGCCGGACTCCGGCATGCCGAGTTCGCGCAGCGAGGTGGGTCCGCCGAGGGAGGCGATCAGGTCGTACACACCGCCGGGCGCGTCGGGCACGCCCAGCGCCTCGGCCACGCGGCTCATCACCTCGGGGACCGCGGGCGCGTTGTAGGCCATGGCGTGCGGCAGCACCACGGTGTGGGTCGCGGCGTGCGGGAGGCCGAAGCCGCCGCCGAGGGTGTGGCACAGCTTGTGGTGCAGGCCCATGCCGACCGTGGCGAGACAGGTGCCGGCCAGCCAGGCGGCCTGCAGCAGGTCGGCCCGCGCCTCACGGTCGGCCGGATCTGCGGCCAGGCGCGGCAGCGCGCCGGCGATGCGGGAGACGGCGTCGAGCGCCTGCCGGTCGGTGACCGGGTTGGCGTCGGCGGAGTACAGGGCCTCCACGGCGTGGGCGAGGGCGTTGATCCCGCTGGTGACGGTCAGGGGCAGCGGGAGGGCGAGGGTGAGGTCGACGTCGTAGACGACCGTCTCGGGCAGGATCGCCGGGGAGGACCGGGTGACCTTCTGGCCGTCCCGGGTCTCGCCCAGCACGGGAGTCACCTCGGAGCCGGCGTAGGTGGTCGGCAGGACGAGCTGCGGCAGATCGGTGCGTACGGCGAGGGCCTTCGCGAGGCCGGTCGTCGATCCGCCGCCGAGGGCCACGATGCCGTCGGCCCCGGCCCCGGTGAGCACGTCGAGCGCCCGCTCGGTCACCTCGACCGGGGTGTGCATGGCCGCGCCGTCGAACTCCGCGACGAGGAGGTCGCCGAGCACGCCGCGAAGGCGCGCGGCGGGCTCCGCCACGGCCGGGCCGGCCAGGAGCAGGACCCGCGAGCAGCCGAGCCGTTCGACCTCCTCGCGGACCCGGCCCACCGTGCCGGATCCGAAGACGACCCGTGAGGGACGGGATGTGTAGCCGAATGTCCGCATGGAGCAGTCCTCCGCGTTTTCGTCCGGGATGCGGCGGTCGCTTGCACCCCCGAGTATGCGAAGGCCGGCGCCGCGAGGCGGCGCATGAGCCGCTCGTGTGTCAGGTCAGGACCCTCGTGTGTCAGGTCGGGACCGACGCGCCTGGGTTTGCACCGATACGGCGGGCCGGGCGCGGCGGATCCGTCGGACGGGCGGGGCGGGCGGAGCGGATCCGTCGGACGGGGCGGATGCACCGGCTGCCGCGAACGGCGCGGCGCTCCCGGCACTCCAGCCACCGACAACTTTTCTTTTCTTGACAAATCTTTCTGTCGGCTTGATCCTGGAACGGTGCTGGACGTCGCTGTGATCGAAGAACCCGCCGCGGCCGAGGCGTCACTGGACCCGATCAGGTCCCGGATCCTCGCCGCCCTGTCCGAGCCCGGCTCGGCCGCGATGCTGGCCGCCCGCCTCGGGCTGCCACGCCAGAAGGTCAACTACCACCTCAAGGAACTGGAGCGGCACGGCCTGGTCGAGCTGGCCGAGGAACGACGCAAGGGCAACGTCACCGAGCGGGTGTTCCGCGCCACCGCCGCCTCGTACGTGATCTCCCCCAGCGCCCTGGCCGCCGTGAGCCCCGACCCCTCCCGGGCGCCCGACCAGCTCTCGGCCCGCTGGCTGCTGGCGCTGGGGGCCCGGCTGGTGCAGGAGGTGGGCACCCTGCTGACCGGCGCGTCCCGGGCCGGCAAGCGGGTCGCCACCTTCGGCATCGACGCGGAGGTGCGGTTCGCCTCCGCGGCCGACCGCACCGCCTTCGCCGACGAGTTGTCCCAGGCCGTCGCCGCGCTGGTCAGCCGTTACCACGACGAGTCCGCGCCCGGTGGCCGCAGCAACCGGGTGGTCGTCGGGCTCCATCAGATCCCCGGGACCGCGAGCCCGGCAGGCCGGCCCCCGGCGTCCGGCACCGCACAGGGCCCGCGGACCGAATCCGCACCGGAACAGGAGACACGAGGATGACCCACCCGTTCGAGATCGAGCTGGAGATCACACTGCCGGCGAGCCCGGACCAGGTCTGGGAGGCCATCGCGACCGGCCCCGGGGTCGACTCATGGTTCATGGGCCGCAACGAGATCGAGCCGCGCGAGGGCGGGGTCTCCGCGATGACCATCGGCGGTCGGCGCGAGGAGGCCGTCGTCAGCGCCTTCGAGCCCGGCAAGCGCCTCGCCAGCCGTACGGCCGCCGCCGAGGACGGCCGCTTCATGGCCTTCGAGTACCTGATCGAGGGACGTGAAGGGGGCAGCACCGTGCTGCGCGTCGTGCACAGCGGCCTGCTCGGCGACGACTGGGAGGACGAGTACGACGCGCTGCGCCGCGGCTGGCCCTTCCACCTGCACACCCTGCGCGAGTACCTGGCGCACTTCGCCGGGCGAACAGGTGTCCCCGTCTTCGCGGTGACGCCTTCGGGCGAACGGCCGGCGCGGGAGGTCCGCGAGGCCCTCGTCCGGGGCCTGTCCCTGCCGGGCCCGGTCACGGCGGGCACTCGGGTGCGGGCCGTACCGGCCGGGCTGCCGCCGCTGGACGGCGAGGTGACCTGGGCCGACGACGAGCGCTTCGAGCTGCGCACCGCCGACGGGCTCTACACCTTCCACCACGGCTCCGGCGTGGTGCTGATGTTCCATCACCTCTTCGCCCCGGCCCCCGACGGGGCCGACCCGGACGCCGCATGGCAGCACTGGCTGAGCGCGCTGTTCGCCTGACACCCGCAGGCACGCGGCCGGCGTACGCCCGCCCCGCACACCTCACGCACCACACACCCGCACACCTCACGCACCACACACCCACGAACCGAGGAACTCCGATGCGCACTCTGATCACCACGGCCTTCATCTCGCTCGACGGCGTCGTCGAGGCGCCCGGCGGCGAGGCCGGTTACCGCAACTCCGGCTGGACCTTCAAGCACACCGAGTTCCTCCCCGAGGCGTTCGAGATCAAGGGCCGGGAGCAGAAGGAGGCCGGCGCGATGCTGCTGGGCCGGGTCAGCTACGAGGCGTTCAGCCCGGTGTGGCCCGCCATGGAGGAATTCGCCGACTACAAGGAGATGCCGAAGTACGTCGTCTCCACCACCCTCGGCGAGGACCGGCTCGTCGACGGCTGGGGCGAGACGAGCATCCTGCGCTCCCTCGACGAGGTCGCCGCCCTGAAGGAGACCGAGGGCGGGCCGATCATCGTCCACGGCAGCGCCACCCTGAACCAGGCGCTGTCGGACGCCGGTCTCGTCGACCGCTATCACCTGCTGGTGTTCCCCCTGCTGCTCGGCGCGGGCAAGCGCCTGTTCTCCACCACCGACAAGGACGCCCAGAAGCTTCGGCTGGTCGAGCACGAGGCCTACTCCAACGGCGTCCAGAAGCAGGTCCTCGACGTGGTCCGCTGACGCCCCGGACCGCGGCCGGCGCTCACCGGGCCGTCTCCGCCGGCGCGTAGCCGCCGTCCACCCGGATCGAGTCGATGCCGCTGATGTACCGGGCCCCGCAGCGGTCCTGGGGCAGCACCAGCTGGGGGCCGGCGCGGTCGAGCGGTGCGCCGTCCAGGGTGACGCCGAGCAGGACGGGCGCCCGGCCGAAGTCCGGGTCGATCTCCGCCCAGGTCAGCAGGGCACGGTGCCCGTCGGCCCCGCGTACGGCGATCAGGAACCGCAGCCGGTCCTTGCGGCGGGCCGGGTCGAAGGCGGGGCCCGCGTCGGTCAGGACGTCGTGCAGGAGCGGCCCGGTGAAGCGGTGGTGCCGGACCCCGCTGGTGGCGCACTCGAAGGCGACCCGCGCCTCGTGCTGGGGCCAGGCGAGCAGATCGGCCACGGTCAGCCGGGCCGGGCCGGCCAGATCACCGGCGATGACGATGCGCGCCGGCCCGCCGGCGGACGTACGGGCAGCCGCGAGGGACTGGGTCACAGACCACCACCTCCCGCACGACCGTACCCGACCCGGCGTCCCGTAGAAACGCACATGCGAGGTCAGCGCCGAGAATAGTCGGCTCATGCGAAGAGACAGGAGACTTTCCCCTCGCACTTGCGGCAATATGATCGGCGCATGCGCACCTATCGGATCAGGGACGCGGCCACCTCGCCCGGTGTCAGCGCCGACACCGTGGGGCGGGCGGCCGGGGCCGTGATCAGGACGGCCCGTGCGGCCGTCGAGAGACACCGAGTCCGTCGAGGACCAGAGGGAGTGGACCCGTGATGACCCGTTCCGCGCGCCGGACCCGCCGTACGCTTCGCACGACCGGCGTCGGCGCCGCCGCGCTGCTGGCCCTCAGCGCCTGCTCCTCCTCGGACTCGGACAGCTCCGCCAAGTCGGACTCCACCGCGTCGGGCTCCGCCTCCGCCTCCGGCGAACTGTCCGGCGAGGTGACGGTGTTCGCCGCCGCGTCGCTCAGGGAGAGCTTCATCGAGCTGGGCAAGCGGTTCGAGAAGCAGCATCCCGGCACGAAGGTCACCTTCAGCTTCGCGGGCAGCGACGCGCTCGCGGCGAGCATCACCGGCGGCGCCCCCGCCGATGTCTTCGCCTCCGCCAGCCCCAAGACGATGAAGATCGTCACCGACGCGGGCGACGCCGCGGGCACGCCCGTCACCTTCGTGCGCAACCAGCTGGAGATCGCCACCCTGCCGGGCAACCCGGACAGGATCGGCTCCCTGAAGGATCTGACGGAGTCGGACCTCAAGGTCGTGCTGTGCGACAAGGCGGTGCCCTGCGGCGCCGCCGCGCAGAAGGCCCTGGACGCGAGCAGGCTGAAGCTCACGCCGGTCTCCTACGAGGAGGACGTCAAGTCGGCCCTGAACAAGGTCGTCCTGAAGGAGGCCGACGCCGCGGTCGTCTACAAGACCGATGTGAAGGCCGCGGGTGACAAGGTGGAGGGCGTGGAGTTCCCCGAGTCGGCCGACGCCGTCAACGAATACCCGATCACCCTGCTCAAGGAGTCGGAGAACACCGGGACCGCCGAGGCGTTCATCGCGCTCGTGCGGTCCGCGGAGGGCCGACAGGTCCTGAGCGAGGCCGGGTTCCTGAAGCCGTGACCCCGCTCGATCCGACCGGCGCCGCGGCCGGCCCCCGCACGGGACGGCCGCGGCGCCGCCGCACGCGCACGGGCGCCCCGCCGGCCCTGCTCGTGCCCGCGCTGATCGGCCTGGCGTTCCTGGTCCTGCCGCTCGTGGCGCTGCTCGTGCGCGCCCCCTGGCGGAGCATGCCCGAGCTGCTGACCAGCCCCGAGGTGTGGCAGGCCCTCCAGCTGTCCCTCATCTGCGCCACCGCGGCGACCGCGGTCAGCGTGGTGTTCGGGGTGCCGCTGGCCTGGCTGCTGGCCCGGGTCGACTTCCCCGGGCGCGGTCTCGTGCGCGGCCTGGTGACACTGCCGCTCGTCCTGCCCCCGGTGGTGGGCGGCGTGGCCCTGCTCATGGCGCTCGGCCGCAACGGGGTCGTGGGCCGGTGGCTGGACTCCTGGTTCGGGATCACCCTGCCCTTCACCACCGCCGGTGTCGTGGTCGCGGAGGCGTTCGTGGCGATGCCGTTCCTCGTCATCAGCGTCGAAGGCACGCTGCGGGCCGCCGACCCGCGCTACGAGGAGGCCGCGCAGACCCTGGGCGCCTCCCGCTTCACCGCGTTCCGCCGGGTCACCCTGCCGCTGATCGCGCCGGGCATCGCGGCGGGCGCCGTGCTGGCCTGGGCGCGGGCGCTGGGCGAGTTCGGCGCGACGATCACCTTCGCCGGGAACTTCCCCGGCCGTACGCAGACCATGCCGCTCGCGGTCTACCTGGCCCTCCAGAGCGACCCGGAGGCGGCGATCGCACTCAGTCTGGTCCTGCTCGCCGTGTCGATCGCGGTGCTCGCGGGGCTCCGGGACCGCTGGATGACCGCCTCATGACCGACACCGAGAAGACCACGCGGGTCGCCGTCGGGGACGACCAGGGGCTCGACGCCCGGCTCGTCGTCGGCCTCGGCTCCTTCACGCTCGACGTGACGCTCACGGCGGCTCCCGGCGACGTGGTGGCGCTGCTCGGCCCGAACGGGGCAGGCAAGACGACCGCCCTGCGGGCCCTCGCCGGTCTCGTCCCGCTGTCCGGCGGCCGGCTGCGGCTGGACGGCGTGGAGCTGGACGGGCTGCCGCCGGAGTCCCGCCCGGTCGGTGTCGTCTTCCAGGACTACCTGCTGTTCCCGCATCTGTCCGCGCTGGACAACGTGGCCTTCGGGCCGCGCTGCCACGGCACGGGCAAGGCGGAGGCCCGCGCGCAGGCGGCCGAGTGGCTGGCGCGCATGGGGCTCACCGACCACGCGGGGAGCAGACCGCGCAAGCTCTCCGGCGGCCAGGCCCAGCGCGTCGCCCTGGCCCGGGCGCTGGCCACCCGGCCCCGGCTGCTGCTGCTCGACGAGCCGCTGGCCGCCCTCGACGCCCGCACCCGGCTGGACGTGCGCGCCCAGCTCCGCCGCCACCTGGCCGACTTCGAGGCGGTCGCCGTGCTCGTCACGCACGATCCGCTGGACGCCATGGTGCTGGCCGACCGGCTCGTGGTCGTCGAGGACGGCCGGGTCGTGCAGGAGGGCACCCCGTCCCACATCGCCCGCCATCCGCGCACCGACTACATCGCGCAGCTGGTCGGCCTCAACCTCTACCGGGGGCAGGCCCGGGGGCACACCGTGCGGGTCGACGACGGGCCCGGGATCACGACGACCGAGGACCTCACGGGCCCGGTGTTCGTCGCGTTCCCGCCCGGCGCGGTCACCCTGCACCGCGACCGCCCCACCGGCTCCAGCGCCCGCAACCTGTGGCGGTGCGAGGTGGCCGGCCTGGAGACCCACGGCGACCAGATCCGCGCCGACCTCACGGGCGAGCTCCCGCTGACGGCCGACCTGACCACGGTCGCCGCGGCCGAACTCGGCCTGCACCCCGGGGTCACGGTGTGGGCGACGGTGAAGGCGACCCAGACACACGCGTACCGCGCCTGAGGAACGGGACGGGCGGGCCGGGCGGGCTAGGGTGCGTCGCGAAGAACGCGAAACGTCCGAAACCGCTGCATTCCCCCGTCTGCGAGGCGTCCGACCATGAGCCTGAGCATCCGCAACCAGATCCCCGGCACCGTCACCTCCGTCACCCCCGGCGAGGCCATGGCCACCGTGAGGGTCCGCCTCACCGGCGGTCAGGAGGTGACCGCCGCCATCACCGTCGACGCCGTCGACGAGCTGGGACTCGCCCCGGGCTCCGCCGTGCACGCCCTGGTCAAGGCCACGGAAGTGGCGCTGGCCACCGGCCCGGTGGACGGTCTGTCCATCCGCAACCGGCTGCCCGGCACCGTGCGCGCGGTCTCGGCGGGCGCCGCTATGGCCACCGTCCGGGTCGCCGTCGAGGGCGCCGAGCTGACCGCCTCGATCACCAAGGACGCCGTCACCGACCTGGCCCTGGCGGAGGGCTCCACCGTCACCGCGCTGTTCAAGTCGACGGAGGTCTCCCTCGCGACCGTCTGACCGGGCGGGGCTCAGTACACGTCCCGCACATAGCGCTTGTCGGCGGCGAGCTGCTTGACGTACGCCGCCGACTCGACCTCGTCCAGGCCGCCGTGCACGGAGACGACGTCCCGCAGGGCCCGGTCGACGTCCTTGGCCATGCGGGAGGCGTCTCCGCAGACGTAGAAGTGGGCGCCGTCCTGGAGCCAGGACCACAGAAGCGGGCCGTGCTCGCGCATCCGGTCCTGGACGTAGACCTTGGCGCGCTGGTCCCGTGAGAAGGCCGTGTCCAGCCGGGTGAGCGTGCCGTCGGCGAGGAAGCCGGACAGCTCCTGCTCGTAGTAGAAATCGGTCGCCCGGTGCTGTTCGCCGAAGAACAGCCAGTTCGGGGCGCGGTGGCCGCGGGCCCTGCGCTCCTCCAGGAAGCCGATGAACGGCGCGACCCCCGTGCCCGGGCCCACCATCACCGTGGGGACGGACGGGTCGGCGGGCGCCCGGAAGTGCGGTGCTCGCTGGACACGGACCGGGACGGGCGTGCCCGGCTCGGCGTCGGCGAGGAAGGGGGAGCACACGCCCTGGCGGGCGCGGCCTGCCAGGTTCTCGTAGCGGACGACCGAGACCGTCAGGGAGACCAGGCCGGGGTCGGCGAGCGGGCTGGACGATATGGAGTACATCCGGGGCTGGAGGCGTCCGAGCACGTCGGCCCACTCCTGCGCCCCGGCGCGCGGGCCGAACTCGGCCGCCACGTCGACGGCCTGACGGCCCCAGGACCACTGGGCCAGCCCGTCCTTGTTGTCCGGGCGCAGCAGCTTGCGCAGTTCGCGCGGGTCGCGGGTGCGGTCGGCGGCGAAGCGCAGCAGGTCGGGGGTGACCCGGGTGATGTCCAGGTGGCGGTGCAGGGCCTCGGCGAAGGTCACCTCGCCGGCGTTCCTGACCTGGACGGCCGTGTCCGCGTCGAGTCCGGTGACGGCCAGCCACTCCGTGACGAGGTCCGGCTGGTTGGCCGGGTGCACGGCGAGGGCGTCGCCGGCCTCGTAGACGAGCGGGGTGTCGCTGTCCCGGGTGTCGAAGGTGAAGCGCCGGACCTCCTTGCCCGCGCCGGGCAGGCTCAGCAGCCGGTTGCCGGTGAGCCGGGCGGTGAGGACGGCGGGGCGGGCGGGCCTGGGCGCCGCCGGCGCGGCGGGTGCGTACGCCGCGGGGGCGGGGGCCTGCGGCGCGGGTGCGTGCGCCGCGGGGGCTGCGGCTTCTGAGGTCTTCAGGGCGGTGCTCACCTGGTCCAGCCAGGCCGCCGCCTCGGTCTCGAAGTCGGGCTCGCAGTCGATGCGCGGGGCCAGGCGTTCGGCGTCCAGCTCCGCCAGCCGCAGGTCCAGCCGGCGGCCGTGGCCGCAGAAGTCGTTGTAGGAGGAGTCCCCGAAGGCCAGTACGGAGTAGCGCAGGCCCCGCAGGCGCGGGGCGTCGGCCGCGGCGAGGGCGTCCCAGAAGACGGTGCCGTTGTCCGGGGCGTCGCCGTCGCCGAAGGTGCTGGTGATCAGCAGCAGGTCGGCGTCGGAGGGCAGCGCGGCGAGGTCGGCGTCCTCCATGGGCAGCAGTGAGGCGGGGTGGCCGTCCGCGCTGAGCCGCTCGGCCGTGGCGTTCGCGAACTCCTCGGCGTTGCCGGTCTGCGACGCCCACAGCACGAGCACCTGGCGGCGCGGCGGGTCCCCGGGCCGGGCCGGGGTGCCGGAGAGACCGCCGGGCGTGGGGGCGGCGGAGGTGTCGGTCCTGGCGTACATCCCGGCCAGGACGCCGTTCACCCACACCGCGTGCTCGGGGCTGAACGGGGCGTCGGGCGGCAGGACGGGGACGCCCGGGGCGCCGTAGGGGATGCCCGCGAGGAAGCCGGTCAGATACAGCCGCTCGTGGTCGGCGAGGACGGGCGGCGGCGGGGCGAGCTTCAGTCCGAAGGGAGAGGGGGTCACGGACGTCGGCGAGAGGGCCGGGCCCGCGGCGAGCACCGGCACGGGCGCGGGCGTCGCGGCCCGCGCCGGTTCGCCCGTGAGCGCGGGGGTCCGCACCGTGACCGGCGTGGCCGCCTTCGTCAGCGACACCGCGCACACCTTGAACTCGGGCTGGAAGGACAGCGGGTCGACGGCGTCGCTCGTCACGGCGTTCACGCTCAGGTACTCGCCGAACAGGTCGTTCCAGTGGAACGGGGCGAAGCAGCAGCCGGGGCGCACCCGGTCGGTGACGACCGCGGGCAGCACGGCCCGGCCGCGCCGCGAGGCCACCTCCACCGAGTCGCCCTCGGCGAGGCCCAGCGCGGCGGCGTCCTCGGGGTGCACCTCGACGAAGGGGCCGGGGTCGAGCTTGTTCAGCTTGGCGACCTTGGCCGTCTTGGTCAGGGTGTGCCACTGGTGCTGGAGGCGGCCGGTGTTGAGGACGAACGGGTAGTCGTCGTCGGGCATCTCGGCCGCGGGGATGTGCGGGCGGGCGTGGAAGACGGCGCGGCCGCTCGCGGTCGGGAACGTGGGGGTGCCGTCCGCGCCGAGGTAGCGGATCGGGTTGCGGTCGGGGCCGTCCTCGCTCGCGGCCGGCCACTGCACGGGCGTGGCGCGCAGCCGCTCGTAGCTCACCCCGCGCAGGTCCCAGCCGGTCACCGGGTTCCAGGCGCGCTTCAGCTCCTCGAAGACCTCCTCCGCGCTGTCGTACGCGAAGCCCTGGCCGTAGCCCATCGCGCGGGCCACGGCGGCGATGATCCGCCAGTCCGCCATCGCCTCGCCGGGCGGGTCCGCGGCGGGGCGCGCGAGGGTGAGGTTGCGCTCGCTGTTGATCAGGACGCCCTCGGTCTCGGTCCACAGCGCGCCGGGCAGGACGACATCGGCGTACGCGTTCGTCTCGGTGTCGGCGAACACGTCCTGGGTGACGACGAACTCGGCGGCCTCCAGGCCCTCGATGACGGTCTTGCGGTTGGCGACGGAGGCGACCGGGTTGGTGCAGATGATCCAACAGGCCTTGATCTCGCCGTCGGTCATCTTCTGGAACATCTCGACCGTGCCCCTGCCGACGCCGTCGGCCCGCACGGTGCCCGGCTGGAGCTGCCACAGCTCCTCGACGAAGGCCCGGTCGGCGTCGGCGAGCACCGAGCGCTGTCCGGGGAGGCCGGGTCCCATGTAGCCCATCTCGCGGCCGCCCATCGCGTTGGGCTGTCCGGTCAGGGAGAACGGGCCGCTGCCGGGGCGGCAGATGGCGCCGGTGGCCAGATGCAGGTTGACCAGGGCGTTGGTGTTCCAGGTGCCGTGCGTGGACTGGTTCAGGCCCATCGTCCAGCAGCTCGTCCACTCCCCCGCCTCGCCGATCAGCCGCGCGGCCTCGCGGATGTCCTCCTCGGGTATGCCGGTGATCTCGGCGACGGTGGCGGGCGGGTAGTCGGCGAGGAAGCCGGGCATCTCCTCCCAGCCCTCGGTGTGCGCGGCGATGAAGGCGGGGTCGGTGTGCCCGCCGGCGTGCAGCAGGTGCAGCAGGCCGTTGAGCAGGGCGAGGTCGGTGCCCGGCCTGATCTGGAGGAACAGGTCGGCCTTGTCGGCGGTGGCGGTGCGCCGGGGGTCGACGACGATCAGCCGGGCGCCCGCCGACTTGACCCGGTCCATCATTCGCAGGAACAGGATCGGATGGCAGTCGGCCATGTTCGAGCCGATGACGAGGAAGACGTCCGCCTTGTCGAGATCCTGGTACGAGCCGGGCGGGCCGTCGGCGCCGAGGGACAGTTTGTAGCCGGTGCCGGCGCTGGCCATGCACAGCCGGGAGTTCGACTCGATCTGGTTGGTTCGCACGAAGCCCTTGGCGAGCTTGTTGACCAGGTACTGCGCCTCCAGGCTCATCTGGCCCGACACGTAGAACGCCAGGGCGTCCGGTCCGTGCTCGTCGACGATGCGGCGCAGCCGGGCGGCCGTCTCGGCGACGGCGTCCGCCACGGGCACGGGGTGCGGCTCCTCGCCCCGGTCCGACCGCACGAGCGCGGTGCCCAGCCGCCCGGGAGCGGCGAGCATGTCCGCGGTGGTCGCCCCCTTGGTGCACAGCCGTCCGAAGTTCGCCGGGTGCTCCTTGTCCCCCGTCGCCTTCAGCACTGTACGACGCCCGTCCGGCCCCATGCCCACGTCGAGGACCATGCCGCAGCCCACCCCGCAGTAGGAGCAGACCGTCCGCACCTTCGTCGTCCCCTCGGTGCGCGAGCCCGGCACGGCCACGGGCGCCTCCTTGCAGTACTCGGTCCATCGCCACTGGTCCCGACGGTACGCAGCGCTTATTACGTCGATGTCTCCTGATCCGATCTTGAAGAGTTAAGGGCGGCGCACAGGGCGGGGTGGGCGGGCGTGAACTCCCCG
The DNA here is from genome assembly GCF_055587025.1 of Streptomyces sp. NPDC048600. NCBI lineage: Bacteria > Bacillati > Actinomycetota > Actinomycetes > Kitasatosporales > Streptomycetaceae > Streptomyces > Streptomyces sp. NPDC048600. Next base: position 223,057 of record NZ_JBVJGZ010000004.1, read on the forward strand.
CGCCGGCGCCCGGGCGGCACCGCCGGGCGGGTGCCGTGGCGGGTGAGGTGGGTGATGCTGAAGGGGTGTGGGGTGTCCCAGCCGGGTGGACCCCGGCGGCCTATACCGCTTCCGGACGGCGCGCGGTGCGCGTGGCGTCGGCCGCGGCGGCCGGCTTCTACCTCTTCCGCTACGGCCTCGACCGGCCCGTCGCGGCCACCTACGCGCTGTTCGCGGCGGTGGCGCTGGGCGGGCTGTCCAGGATCCCGGGCACGGGACGGGAGCGGGCCGGGATCGTCCTGCGGGTGCTGCCGGTGTGCTGGGTGCTGGTGGTCGTGGGCACCTATCTGTCGGTGCGGACCTGGAGCGCCGTCGCCGGCATGCTGGTGGTCGGCTTCGCGCTGGCCTTCGCCGCCGTGGGCGGTCCGCGTCCGGCGGGGGTGGCACCCGGCCTGCAGCTGCTGTACATCCTGCCGTCCTTCCCGCCGTACGATCCCGGTTCGCTCGACGACCGGCTCATCGGTACGACGACCGGGCTGGTGCTCCTGGCCGCCGCCGAGGCGCTGCTCTTCCCCGAGCCCTCCCCCGTGCCGTACCGGGAACGGACGGCCCGTGCCGCGCTGACCGCCGGGCGCTGCGCGCGGCTGCTCGCCGAGGCGCCGTACGTGCTGCCCGACGGGGACCGGCGAGCGGCGCTGGAGGCCTCATCGGCGCTGCGGGCGCTGAAGGTGCCCGAGGCGGAACGCCCCGCCGGGCCGGGCGTCCGCCATCGCGCCCTCGCGCACACCGGCCTCGTCACCAGGACCCTGCTCAACCGTCTCGCGCGGCTGCCCGCCCCGCCCCGCGCGCCGGGGCGCGAGGTGACCGCCGTGCTGGGCGCGGTGGCGGAGCTGGCCGGGGCGAGCGCGGACTGTCTGCGGGCGGGGCCGTCGCCGACGGCCGCGTACGAGTCACTGACGGCGGCGCACGACCGTCTCTCGGACCTGTCGGCGGGCGGTGCGGCCCGCGCCCAAGGCCCCGGCGTCCCGCCCGCCGTGCTGCGCGAGCACGCCGCCGTGCTGGAGATCGCCGATGCCGCGCTGGCCCTGGGCGCGGCGGCCGACCGGGCGGTCCGGGGCCGGCACGCCGCGGTGGAGGTGTCCGCGGAACGGTTCTGGTACACCTCGGTCCGGGCGCCGGTCCTGTGGTGGCACCGGGTCCGCGGCCACGCGGGGAGCCGTTCGGTGCTCTTCCAGAACGCGGTGCGCATCGCGCTGGCCCTCACGGCGGCCCGGCTCGTCGCCGGTGTGGACACGCTGCCGCACGGCTTCTGGGCGATGCTGGCGACGCTCACGCTCACCCGGACCACCCTGGACGCGACCTGGCACACCATCCGCCTCGCCCTGGCGGGCACCCTGGCCGGGGCGCTGCTGACGGCGGTGACACTGACCCTGGTCGGCACCGACACCTCGTTCTACGCCGTGGCGCTGCCGCTGTGGATGCTGTTCGCCTTCACCGTCGGGCCGGTGCGCGGCGTCGGCTGGGCGCAGGGGCTGTTCACCGTGCTGGTGTCGCTGGTGTTCGCGCAGCTGGCGCCTCCCACCTGGGAGCTGGCGGAGGTGCGGATGCTCGACGTGCTGGTCGGGAGTGCGATCGGCGCGGTCTTCGGTGTGCTGGCCTGGCCGCGCGGCGCGCACGACGAGCTGCGGCGCGTGAGTGCCGAGCTCCTGCGCAGGGCGGCCGAGGTGGTGGTGGCGACCGCGGCGTCGCTGACCGGTGGAGGGGCGGTGGCCCTGCCGTCCGGCGCGCCCGGTCACCGGTCGCTGCATCAGGCGCTGATCCTCGCGGAGTCGGCCTACGCCCAGTTCCAGACCGAGCCGAACCACTTCGGCGGGACCGCGCACGGTACGGCCTCGCCCGGCACCGGCAGCCGGGCCGCGGCCGCGCGGGTGGACTGGCAGGCGACCCTCATCGCCGGTCACCACACGCTGTGGGGCTCCGAACGTCTGCTGGAGCCGCCCCCGGCCGGGCTGTCGCACCCGGCGGCCGACTCGCTGTCCCGGCTCGGGGACCGGGTGGCGGCGCGGATGCTGCTGGTCTCGGCGGCGCTGGACCCCGGCGCGGACACCCCGACCGCGCCGCCGCCCCGGGCCGCCCCCGACCGCACGGAGTTCCTCGCGGAGCCGCCGGGCGCGCCTCGCCTGTACTTCGCGACCGTGGCGTGGCTGGAGTCGCTGGCGGCCGACCTGACCCGGATCGCCGGCGGCGACCCCGTGCCGGACGATGAACCGGCGCGTCCGGCCGGGCGGTCGAGTGCGTCCGGGCGGGCGCGCTGAGCGCGGCAGCGGCAGCGAGCGGCGAGGCGCCCGGGGGCGTTTCGGGACGCGTCGTTGCTTGAGGCGGAGGGGGCGGTTTCGCCATGATCCATGACCGGCACGCCTTGAGGCGGAGGGGCGGATTCGCCATGATCCATGAGCGTCACGGCCGCCGCTCCACAGACACGGCCGCCGCTCCACAGAAGGGAACCGATCCTGAACGCCCCGCTCGCGGAGACGCTGTCCGCGGCCCTGCTGGTGCTGGTGCTGGCCTGCGCGATCGTCCGGCCCTTCGGCCGGCCGGAGGCGGTGGTCGCCGTTCCCGCCGCCGTGCTGGTGGTGGCCGCCGGGGCGATCTCCCTGGAGGACGCCGTGGACGAGGCCGCCCGGCTCGGGCCGGTGATCGGCTTTCTGGCGGCGGTCCTGGTCCTCGCCCAGCTCTGCGACGACGAGGGCCTGTTCCACGCCTGCGGGGCCTGGATGGCGCGGACGGCCGCGGGCAGGCCGCGCCGGCTCCTCGGGCAGGTGTTCGTGGCCGCCTCCGCGATCACGGCGGTGCTGAGCCTGGACGCCACGGTGGTCCTGCTGACGCCGGTCGTGTTCGTCACGGCCGCCCGGCTCGGAGCCCGCCCCAAGCCGCATGTCTACGCGTGCACGCATCTGTCCAACACGGCCTCGCTGCTGCTGCCGGTCTCCAATCTGACGAACCTGCTGGCGTTCACGGCCAGCGGGCTGAGCTTCACCCGGTTCGCCGCGCTGATGGCCCTGCCGTGGCTGGTGGCGATCGCCGTCGAGTACGCGGTGTTCCGGCGCTTCTTCGCCACCGACCTGGACGCGGGGGCGGAGGCACCGCCGAGCGCGGACGCGCCCGAGCTGCCGGTGTTCGCGCTGGTCACCGTGGTCTGCACGCTGGCCGGGTTCGTCGTCGCCTCGGCGGTCGGCATCGACCCGGCCTGGGCCGCCCTGGCCGGGGCCCTCACCCTGGCGGTGCGCGCGCTGGCCCGGCGCCGTACCGGCCCGAAGGCACTGCTGGCCTCGGCCTCGGTGCCGTTCCTGGCGTTCGTACTGGCGCTGGGCGTCGTGGTGCGCGCGGTCGTCGACAACGGGCTCGACACGGCGCTGGGCCGGGTCGTCCCCGACGGCACCGGGCTGCCCGCCCTGCTGGGGATCGCCGCGCTGGCCGCCGTACTGGCCAACCTGATCAACAATCTGCCCGCGGTGCTGGTGCTGCTGCCGCTCACGGCTCCGTCCGGACCAGGTGCGGTGCTGGCGGTGCTGCTCGGAGTGAACATCGGGCCGAACCTCACCTACGCCGGGTCGCTGGCCACGCTGCTGTGGCGGCGGATCGTGCACGCGCACGACGGCGAGGTGGAGTTGAAGGAGTTCACCATGCTCGGTCTGTATGCCGTTCCGGCGAGCCTCGGCGCGGCGGTACTGGCACTGTGGGCCTCACTCGCCGTGCTCGGAGGAGGCTGACTCCATGCCCGTGGTCGTCTGGATCGTCGAGGGCACCTGGCCCGCCTGTGTGGACGCCGCACTCACCCAGGTGCCGGGGGACGCCGACATCGTCCTGCTCCACGTCACCCCGGCGGACGTGCCGGGCGCGGCGCACGGCGCCTTCGCGGGGCTCCTCGGCCGCGGTCACCCCGAGCGCGACCCGGGCACCCGCATGGAGCACCTCGCCGCCACCTCCGCCCGGCAGCTCCTCCAGGCGGCGGCCAACCGGCTCGGCCGCCCCTGCACCCTCACCGAGCGCACCGGGCGCGTCGAGCACGAGGTCGTGACCGCCGCGCAGCACGCCGATCTGCTGATCCTGGCCCGCGACGGCGACCACACCCATCTGGGCCCGCACAGCCTCGGCCGGGCGGGCCGCTTCGTCGTCGATCACGCCCCGTGCCCCGTGCTGCTGGTCTGGCCCGAACCGGCCCCGGGCCTGACCTCGCTGCCGTCCCCGCCGCCCGACCGTCACTGAGCGCGGGTTCAGCCAGGGGCTCGGCGGTGCTCAGTCCTCCTCGACCGTGACGGTGACGGGCGTACCCGTCTCCACGGTCCGGCTGACCGTGCACAGCCGGTCGTGCGAGGTCTTCACGGCCCTGGGCAGGATCGCCCGGGCCCGCTCGGCGCCCTCGCCGTCGGGGAAGGACACGGAGAAGGTGACCCGGAGGTCGGTGAGCCGGTTGCCGAGGTCGTCGCTGATCTTGTGGCCGCTCGCCACGATGGTGAACAGGTCCGGCTCGGCGTGCCGCCCGGTGGCCACGTCCACGTCCACGGCGCTGCAGCCCGCCAGCGCGGCGAGCAGCAGCTCGACCGGCGTGAACTCGGTCTCCGCGTCCGGGTCCGAGGAACTTCCGAAGGTGACGGTGCCGCCACGGGCGTTCGTGGCCACGAAGCGGCCGGTGCCGATGCGCTCGACGGTGACGGAGCGAAGGGTGTTGTCGGTCATGCCGCGACCCTAACGCCGTACCACCGGATACCCGTCATGACCGGCGCCCGGCCCTTCAACCCTGGTGCAGCGGGCGGACCGTGAGGATCTGTTCGGCGTGGCCCACGGGTCCGCCGAGGTCGTGCAGGCCGCTGCCCGTGAGGCCCTGGCCGTTCGGGCCGTAGGCGACGGTGGCGTCCAGGCCGGTCCGGGGGCCCCGCGACCGGCGGTGCGGATGGACCCTGGAGCACGCACCTGACGCCGCGGAGGCCGCAGGACCGGGGCCCCGCGACCGGACCCGGTCAGCCGAGCAGGACCCCGGGGTTGAGGACACCGTGCGGGTCGAGCGCGTCCTTCGCCGCGCGCAGGGCCAGGGCGAAGGGCTCCGGGCGCTGGAGGTCGTAGCCGGGGCGGTGGTCGCGGCCGACGGCGTGGTGGTGGGTGATGGTGGCGCGGTGGCGGTGCAGTACGTCCGCCGCGACGGCCTTGATGTCGTCCCAGACCGCGACCTCGTCACCGGGACGGCCCGCGACGGCCACGGTGAAGTAGGGGGCGGCGCCGTCCGGGTAGACGTGGGTCAGACGGCAGTTGACGGTCGCGGTGTGCCCGGTGGCCTTGGTGGCGGCCGCGGCCACCTCGGTACGGACGGCGTCGATCAGGGCGGGGACCGTGTCCCAGCCGGCCGCGGTCTCGAAGGTGTCGACGACGGCACCCATGCGGGCGAGACCGTCGCGCAGATAGGGCATGCGCAGGAACGCCGAGCGCCACGCGGTGACGGCGGCGTCGGCCGGGGCGTCACCGCCCGACGCCGGCGTGTCGACACGGCCGCCGTGCGCGAGGGCCAGGTCCAGGGCGGTCGCGAGGCGGCCGTCGACGGGCGCGGTGGCCGACTCGAAGCCGAGGACCAGCACGGAGGAGCCGTCCTGCGCGGCACCGGACAGCATGGCCTCGCCGGGGTCGAGCAGACGGCAGTTGGCCGGGGCCAGATCGGACTGGGCGAGGGCGCGGACCGCCTCCAGCGCGGCCCCGAAGTCGCCGTACGCCACGGACGCGGAGGCCTTGAACCGGGGGCGTTCCTGAAGGCGCATCCATGCCTCGGTGATGACACCCAGCGCGCCCTCGGAGCCCAGGAACAGCCGGTCGGGCGAGGGTCCGGCGCCGGAGGCGGGCAGCCGCCAGGAGGCGCCCGTCGCGGCGGGCGCGACCACCCTCAGGGACTGGACGAAGTCGTCGATGTGGGTGTGGACCGTGGCGTAGTGGCCGCCCGCCCGGGTGGCCAGCCAGCCGCCGAGCGTGGAGAACTCGAAGCTCTGCGGGAAGTGCCGCAGCGTGAGGCCGTGCGGCCGCAACTGGGCCTCCAGCACCGGGCCGAGGGCACCGGCCTGGATACGGGCGGCGCGGCCGCGCGTGTCGATCTCCAGGACGCGGTCCATCGCGGTCAGGTCCAGCGAGAGCACGGCGCGGTGGGCGTCGCCGCGGTACTCCACCCCGCCGACCACGGAGGAGCCGCCGCCGAAGGGGATCACGGCGACGCCGTGCCCGCCCGCCCAGTCCAGCAGGTCGGCGACGTCCTGGTCACCGGCCGGGCGGGCGACCAGGTCGGGGATGCGGCGGGGCGTGCCGCGCAGGGCCCTGATGACGTCGCGGTACGCGCGGCCCATGGCATGGGCGGCACGCGCCGCGGGGTCGTCGGTCACCAGGTGCGCCAGGGAGGCCGGGGGTGTCGCACCGGGGCGGCCCACGGACAGGTCGGCCACCCGGGGTATCGGCAGCGGGCGGGCGAGGGTGCCCGGGAGCAGGGCGCCGAGCGCGGCGCACTCGGCGTCGTCGGGGTGGGCGTCGGCGTAGCCCCAGCCCCACCAGGAGCGGGTGCGGGTGCTGCCGGTGTCGGTCGCCGTCTTGAGCATGAGCGGTGCTCCCTGCCTGGTCACGGTAATTAACCCATCGGTAAATTACCGTAGGGTAAATTCACTTCCATGACAACGCCTCACCCCAGGGCCGGCACCAAGGGCGTGCCGAGGGCCGAGCGAGAACGGCAGATCCTCGCCGCGGCCGTCGAGGAGTTCGGCCGCCACGGTTACGAGGCCACCACCGTGGCCGCCGTCGCCGCCCGCGTGGACGTCACCAAGGCCCTGGTCCACCAGTACTTCGGCAGCAAGCAGGACCTCTACCTGGCCTGTCTGGAGCCGGTCGGCGAACGGCTGCTGGGCGCCGTACGCACCGCGATGGCCGAACCCGGCACGGCGTCGCGGCCCACACCGCTGCGGGTGCTGCACGGCTTGTTCACCGCCCTGGAGGGGCAGCGGGAGGCCTGGTTCGTCCTCTACGACCCCTCGCTGCCGCCCGGCAGCGAGGCCGCCGGGCGCGCCGCCCGCTTTCGCGGCGCCATCGACGAGCTCGCCGCGATCGGCTCCGCCGAGCTGCTGCACGCGACCGGTGCCGACGACCCGCTCGACGCCGACGCGCTCGCCTACGCCTGGCGAGGCCTGGCCACGGCCCTGGTCCGCTGGTGGATCAGCCGTCCTGGCGAGTCGCCCGAGGCGATGGCGATGCGGTGTGCGCGGCTGTTCGCGGCGGGGCGGGTGATTCTCGCGGGTGAGGAGGGCGGGGCGTGAGGCCGGGCCGGCCCCCGTGGCGACGAGGGACCCGTGCCCCTCCGCGCATCGCCCCTCAGCGGCGGATGAGCCCGAGGTTCGTGGCCGTGGCGACGGCGGCGGTGCGGGAGTCGACGCCGAGCTTGGTGTAGACGCGGGCGAGATGGGACTTGACCGTGCCCTCGGTCAGGTGGAGACGCTGTCCGACGGCCTGGTTGGACAGGCCCTCGGCGACCAGGGTGAGGACCTCGGTCTCCCGGCGGGTCAGGGCCGTGCCGGGGGTGCGCAGCCGGTTCAGGAGCCGCTCGGCGACCGAGGGGGCGAGGGCGGTGCGGCCGGCCGCGGCGGTGCGGACCGCGGCGGCCAGTTCCTCGGGCGGGGCGTCCTTCAGCAGGTAGCCCGTCGCGCCGGCCTCGATGGCGGGCAGGGTGTCGGCGTCGGAGTCGTAGGTGGTGACGATCACGACCCGGGGAGCGCCCGGCCGGGCGGTGATCAGGGCGGTCGCCTCGGCGCCGTTCATGCCCCCGCCGAACCGCAGGTCCATCAGCACCACGTCGATGTCCCCCACGGCGGCGCGTGCCACGGCGTCCTCGGCAGTGGCGGCCTCGGCCACGACGACGATGCCGGGCTCGGTCTCCAGCACGGCACGCAGACCGGCGCGGACCACCGGATGGTCGTCGGCCAGCAGGAGGCCGATGGAGGTGCCGGTCATGCGCGGGCCCCGTGTTCGCTCGCCCTGGGCGCGGTCAGGGGCAGCCGGGCGGACAGGGTGGTGCCCTTTCCGGGGGCCGAGTCGACGGTCAGGGTGCCGCCGAGCGCGTGCATACGGGCGCGCATGGCCCTGAGACCGAAGCCGCCGCTCTCGGCGTCGGGGCCGGACAGCGCGCCGGGGTCGAAGCCCGCGCCGTCGTCGACGACGCCCAGGCTGACCTGGTCGCCGACGTAGCGCAGGGTGATCTCGCTGGAGTCGGCGTCGGCGTGGCGGACGGTGTTGGCCAGAGCGGACTGGGCGACGCGCAGCAGGGCCACCTCGTGCGCGGTCGGCAGCGCGGCGGGGTCGCCGGTGAGCTCGAAGCGGGCGGCGAGCCGGTGCCGGGCGCTGGTGGTGGCGCACAGGCGTTCCAGCGCGTCGGCGAGGCTGCCGCCGTCCAGCGCGGGCGGGGTGAGGGCGGCGACGAAGCGGCGGGCCTCGGCGAGGTTGTCCACGGCGGCCTGCCGCGCGGCCACCACATGACGGGCGGCGGTGTCGGGCCTGGCGGGCAGGGCGCGCTCCGCGGCGCGCAGCAGGAGCTGGATGCTGGACAGGCCCTGGGCGAGGGTGTCGTGGATCTCGCCGGCCAGCCGTTCGCGCTCGGCCAGGACACCCGCGGTGTGCTCGGCGCGGGCCAGTTCGGCGCGGGTGGCCGTGAGCTCCTCGATGAGCCGCCTGCGGCGTTCGCTCTCCCGGTACAGGGCCTCGTACCCCCACATCACGGCCACCGCGACGGCGGCGCCGAGCGCGGGCCCGATGGCCATGGCCGGGGCGAAGGACGCCTGGTGAACGGCGTACGCGGTGATCGCCGCGAGGGCGGTCGCGGCCACGGCGGGCAGCGCGGCGCGCGGGCGCAGGAGGTGGAGCTGGAGGAAGTACAGCGGGAAGGCCACCCACACCGCGTCGGCGGACAGCCCGAGCAGGACCAGCCAGAGCGCGACCACGACGGCGAGCCACCACAGGGCGGCACGCCGGGAGCGGTGGACGCGGGGCATCAGCGGTCCGGCCGCGCAGGCCAGGGCACAGGCCGCCGCGGCGGCGACGACGGCCGCGGCGTGCGGCCGCGCGTCGGCGACGGCCCGGCCGGCCGCCAGGGCGAGCAGGCCGGCGGTCAGCAGGTGCAGGCACCAGGCCAGGGCACGGGCGGTCGGGGTCAGGACGGGGGTGGATGCGTTCACAGTCCTTCCACTGTAAGGAAGCCGGGCGCCGGGCTGCCTCCATCGAAAGTTGGAACCCGGGTACGGCCTTGTGATGCGAGGAGTCCCCTCCCCCGCCAGATGTGCTCACCGGGCCGCGGCGGGGACGGTGGAGTCGTCATGCCGCCACCGGAGAGGACGAGGCCGAGGCCGTGTTCGTCGCCTGGAGAGATCTGAGGTTCGCCAAGGGGCGTTTCGCCCTGATGGGAGCCGTCATCGTGCTGATCGCCCTGCTGGTCGGGCTGTTGTCGGGACTGACCGCCGGGCTGGGCCGGCAGAACGTCTCCGCGATCACCGGCCTGCCCGCCGACCGGATCGCGTTCGGCGCGCCCGGGGAGGGCCGGGACCTGTCCTACTCCGACTCCACCGTCACCGAGGAGCAGTTGCGGCGCTGGGCGGCCGCGCCGGGGGTCCGCGCGGCCGAGCCGCTGGGCATCGGCACGACGCGGGCGAGCGCGGACGGGCGCCGTGCCGCGGTGTCCGTCCTCGGCGTCCGGCAGGGCTCCCCGCTCGCTCCGGACAGCGCCACGCTGAAGGGGCCTGCCGCCGTGCTGTCGGCCACGGCCGCCGACGACCTCGGCCTGCGGCCCGGTGACGCCTTCGACCTGGCCGGGCAGCGGCTGACGGTGACGGCCGTGCGCGGCGACGCGTCCTTCAGTCACACTCCGGTCGTCTGGACGAGTCTCGCCGTCTGGCAGCGGACGGCGCCCTCGGCCGGGGCCCGCTCCGGCGCGGTCGCGACCGTGATCGCCCTGCGCACCGGTGCGGACACCGACCCCGCCGCCGTCGACCGGGCGGCCGGCACACGGACGGTCTCCAAGGACGACTCCCTGACCGCGATCGGGTCGTACGCCTCCGAGAACGGCTCGCTCCAGCTGATGCGCGGCTTCCTGTTCGCGATCTCGGCGCTGGTCGTCGGGGCCTTCTTCACCGTCTGGACCCTGCAGCGCGGCGCCGACACCGCCGTGCTCAAGGCACTCGGCGCGAGCACCTCCCACCTGCTGAAGGACGCCCTGGGGCAGGCGCTGGTCCTGCTCACCGGCGGTACCGCGGCGGGCACCGTGCTCGCCGCCGCGATCGGTGCCGCGGTGTCCGGGTCCTCGGTGCCGTTCGTGCTCACGCCCTCGGCCCTGCTCGTTCCGGCCGCCGTGATGGTCCTGCTCGGGGCGCTCGGGGCCGCCCTGTCCGTCCGCCGTGTCACGTCCGTGGACCCGCTGACCGCGCTGGGGAGCGCCCGATGAGCCTGAAGCTGACCGACGTCGTCCTCACCTACCCCGACGGCGACGGCCGGATCACCGCCCTCGACCGGGTCCGTCTGGACGTCCCCGCGGGCACCCTGACCGTCGTGGCCGGCCCGTCCGGCTCCGGCAAGTCCAGTCTGCTGGCGGTCGCCGCCACCCTCGTCACCCCCGACGCCGGGACCGTCACCGTCGACGGCACGGACACGACGGGCCTGACCCGCGCCGAGCTCACCGAGCTGCGCCGGCACCGGATCGGCATCGTCTTCCAGCAGCCGAACCTGCTGACGTCGCTCACCGCCGTGGAGCAGCTCCAGGTGATGGCGCACATCGACGGCCGCTCCGCCTCCCGGGCGCGCGGCCGGGCCAGGGACCTCCTCGACGCGGTGGGGCTCGCCGGCCAGGCGCACCGGCGGCCCCACCAGCTCTCCGGAGGGCAGCGCCAGCGCGTCAACATCGCGCGGGCGCTGATGAACGACCCCGCGGTGCTCCTGGTCGACGAGCCCACCAGCGCCCTCGACCACGAACGCGGCGCCGCCGTCGTCGGGCTCATCGGCCGCCTCACCCGCGAGCGGGGCACCGCCACCGTCCTGGTCACGCACGACCCCGCCCATCTCGGCGCGGCCGACCGGATCGCCGAGGTGCGCGACGGCCGGGTCACCGGCGCCGGGGTCTCCGGGCCGGCCGGCTGACGCGGGGCGGGGCCGGGCCCGGCCGGCCGTCGCGCGGGTCCGCCCCGCTCACCGCCCGTCCCCGGCCGGTGGCGTCTGCCCGGGACCGGCCTGCGTCCACTCGGCCCCGGTGCGTCGGCGGAACTCGGCCACGGCGCTCTCCACCGTCGGGAAGAAGTGCCGCGGGTCGATGGTGCGGGTGAGCTCGTACGCCTCGATCTTGCGGCGGACGGGGTCCTTCAGTTCGGCGAAGACCAGATGGACGTGGTCGGCGTTGAGGGCCTCGTCGAGTTCCTCCAGCACATCGGCGGCGGTGGTGTCCACGTCCGTCATCGGCTCGGCCGCGACGACGATCCACTCGGGCCGGGGCTCGGTCCGGGCGAGCCGCAGCACCTCGTCGCGGAAGGTCTTGGCGTTGGCGAAGAACAGCGGACCGTCGAAGCGGTAGATCACCAGACCGGGCAGCCGCTCGGCCCGCGGATAGGACCGTACGTCGTGAAAGCCCTCCAGGTCCGGCACCCGGCCGAGGACGGCCGCGTACGGCCACCAGGCGCGCCGGAAGACGTTGAGCACGGACAGGCCCACGGCGATGGCGATGCCCGGCAGCACGCCCAGCAGGGCCACGCCGAGGAAGGCCGCGACCGACAGCAGGAACTCCGTGCGGCGCTGGCGCCACAGCCGTACGCTGCCCGCCACGTCGGCGAGCGACAGCGAGGCGGTGATCACGACAGCGGCCAGGGCGGGCTGGGGCAGGTTGCGGAACATGCCCGGCACGAGCAGCAGCATGAGGATGATCAGCGCGGCGCCGACGACTCCGGTGAGCTGGCTCCTGGCGCCCGCGCGTTCCGCCACCGCCGTGCGGGAGCCGCTGGTGCTGACGGGGAAGCCCTGGAAGAGGCCCGCGGCCAGGTTGGCGACGCCCACGCCCATCATCTCCTGGTTGCCGCGGACCTCCTGGCCGGTGCGGGCGGCGAAGGCGGACGCGTTGGAGATCGTGTCGGCCAGGGAGACCAGGGCGATGCCGAGCGCCCCGCCGATGAGCGGGGCGAGATCGGAGGCGCGTACCTCGGGCAGGGTGAACGGAGGGAAGCCCTCGGGCAGTTCGCCGACCAGGCTGACGCCGTGCTCACCGAGGTCGAAGACCGTGACGGCGGCGATGGCCAGGACCACCATGACGAGCACGGCGGGCACCTTGGGCACGACCCGCTGGAGCAGCAGGACCAGCACGATCCCGGTGATGCCCACGGCGGCCGCGGCCGGCACCACCGCCCCGTCGGCGATCTCCTGCACCAGCCCGACGCACTCCCCGACCAGGTCGTCGGCGTCGGCCTTGAAGCCGAGCAGCTTGGGCAGCTGGCCGATCAGGATGGTGAGGGCCAGGCCGTTCATGTAGCCGATCATCGTCGGCTTGGAGATCAGGTCGGCGATGAAGCCGAGCTTCGCCACCGAGGCCAGGATCATGATCCCCGCGACCATGATCGAGAGCATGGAGGCCAGGGCGACCGCGCGGCCGGGGTCGCCGTCGGCGGCCACCAGGGGCAGCACGGTCGCGGCGATCATCGGCCCGAGCGAGGAGTCCGGGCCGAGGACGAGGATGCGGGAAGGACCGCACACCGCGTACCCGAGCAGACAGAGGATGGTGGTGTACAGGCCGGTGATGGGCGGGAGTCCGGCGAGTTCGGCGTAGGCCATGCCCTGCGGGACGAGCAGGGTGGTGAGGACGACGCCCGCGACCACGTCCTTGGTGAGCCATTCCCGCCGGTAGGTCCTGGCGGCCCGGACTCCGGGGACGGCGTTCAGCCGGGTCAGGACCGTGCCGCGGAGCGGGCGTTGCTCCCGCCCCTCGTCCGGCGGACCAGGATCGGAGGGTGGACCGGTCCTGTCGTCCGCCATCGCTGTCCATCCCTCCGGCTCGGGCCGACAGCCCACCCGAGGGGGGCCTCCCCGGCCGGGAGCGGCTCAGGGGACGTCCGAGGGTACGCCGACACGGTCATTCTGGGACCTCGGCCGCAAGATCGCCCGCCGGACGGGCGCACTCGCCGGCGCGGTGTCACGGCCGGACTCCGCCCGCCCGGACGCGGGCGCGGGAGGGTGCCATCGCCCAGCGGATCCCGGCGGTCACGGCCGTGCCGAGCGGCCGCACGCACAGGTCCTCGGCGACGGTGATCCGGGGCAGCCTCAGTTCGCGCGAGGCCCAGTCGGGCAGCAGGGAGACGGCGTTGGCGGCGACCACGGCGTACGGCAGCCGGGCGAGCAGCGGCACGGGCGGCCGCAGCAGCAGGAAGCGGGCCGTGTCGCGGGCCTCGGGTGTGGCCCGCAATTCGTCCCGGTACTCGGCCAGCCGCCGGTCGAGTCCGGCGCGGTCGGCCGGCGGGTCGGGGACGCCGAGGGCGGTGGCGATGCGGGCCATGTCGGCGACGTAGCCGTCGCAGCCCGCGGCGTCCAGCGGGTGGGCGCCGTAGCGCTGGTGGGCGCGCAGGAAGCAGTCGACCTCCGCGATGTGCACCCAGCACAGCAGATGCGGGTCGGCGGCCGCGTAGGAGCGGCCGTCGGCCGCCGTGCCGCGCACGGTGTCGTGCACGGCACGCACCCGGTCGCAGGCCCCTTGGGCGCTGTCGGCGGGACCGTAGGTGGTGACGGCGAGGAAGGTGCTGGTCCGTTGCAGCCGCCCCCAGGGGTCGCCGCGGAAACCGGAGTGTCCCGCCACGGCGGCCATGGCCAGCGGGTGCAGCGACTGCAGGAGCAGGGCGGCCAGTCCGCCGGTGAACATCGAGGCGTCTCCGTGCACCCGGCGCACCGGCCGGTCGGGGCCGAACCAGCGGGGTCCCGGCGAGCCGTGGATGCGGGCGCGGTTCGCCGGGCCCTCGGGTCCGGCCACCCGGGAGAAGATCGCCTCGCCGACCCGGTCGCGCACGGGGCCGAGCTCCGGCAGCAGTCGCATGGGCGGTGGCCTCCCTGTCGTGAGGGCGCCGGGACGGCGCCCTGCCCTACACGTACCCGGCGCGCGGGGTGCGTGCCCGTCCGGGACGGGTCGGGGGTGCGGCAGCACGGTGCCGCGCTGTGGGAGCCCGCTCGTGTCCAGGGCCGTTCGGCCCCATGTCGGCCGCGGGGCCTGTGAGGTTCTCCACCGCCGTTTCGCCCCTTTCAAATGCGAATCGCAGATGAGCATTTGGTAGCGTCACAGACATGCGGTTGACGAAGTTCTCCGACCTGGCGCTGCGCGCCGTGATGCGGCTCGCGGTCTGCGAGGAGGACGACTCCCCCACCACCCGGGAGGTGGCCGAGGCCGTCGCCGTGCCGTACGCCCACATGGCGAAGGTGGTCAGCCGGCTGCGGCAGCTCGGGGTGGTCGAGGCACGTCGTGGACGGGGCGGCGGACTGGACCTCACCCCGTTCGGGCGGCGGGCGTCGATCGGCTGGCTGGTGAGGGAGTTGGAGGGTGAGGGGGATGTCGTGGCGTGCGAGGGAGATCCGCCCTGTCCGCTGCGGGGCGCCTGCCGGCTGCGGGGCGCGCTGCGCACCGCTCAGCAGGCCTTCTACGCCACCCTCGATCCCCTGACCGTCGGCGATCTCGTGGGTCCGCCGACCGGGCCGGTCCTCATCGGTCTGAGCAGCCGTCCCGACTGAACCGTCCGTTCACAGCAGCACGCCGTACCGCGATGACGCGCGCCCGAAAATACGAAGATCAAATACCAATTAAGGGAGTCTCCATGCTGTCCGAGCAGTCCGCGCCGGTCGTCCGCGCCACCCTCCCCGTCGTCGGGGCCGCCATCGGCGAGATCACCGGCCGCTTCTACTCACGGCTGTTCGCGGCCCACCCCGAGCTGCTGCGCGACGTGTTCAACCGCGGCAACCAGGCAAACGGCGAGCAGCGGCAGGCCCTGGCGGGCTCCATCGCCGCGTTCGCCACCGCGCTGCTGGAGCACTCGGAGACCCGGCCCGACGCGATGCTGTCCCGCATCGCCCACAAGCACGCCGCCCTCGGCGTCACCTCCGAGCAGTACAAGATCGTGCACGAGCACCTGTTCGCGGCGATCGTCGAGGTCCTCGGCGAGGCCGTCACCCCCGAGGTGGCCGCCGCCTGGGACGAGGTCTACTGGCTGATGGCGAACGCCCTGATCGCCATCGAGGCCGGCCTGTACCGGGACGCGGGCGTACCCGAAGGTGCGAGCTGGCGGCCCATGGTGGTCGCGGAGCGCCACGAGGAGACGCCCGACGCCGTCTCGCTGGTCCTGCGCCGCCCCGACGGCACCCCCGCCGGCGCCTTCAGGCCCGGCCAGTACGTCAGCGTGCAGGTCGAACTCCCGGACGGCGCACGGCAGATCCGCCAGTACAGCCTCTCCGCCGCGCCCGGCGGCTCGGACTGGCGCATCACGGTCAAGCGCGTACGCGGCGGCGAGGGTCCGCAGGGCGAGGTCTCGGCCTGGCTGCACGCCCACGCGCTGCCCGGCGACGAGCTCAGCGTCTCCGCGCCCTTCGGCGACCTGGTGCTGCCGGCGGGCGACACCCCGCTGCTTCTGGCCTCGGCCGGCATCGGCACCACGCCGATGCTCTCCATGCTCGACCACCTCGCCGCCAACGGCGCCACCCGCCCGGTCACCGTGGTGCACGCCGACCGCACGCCCGCCGACCACGCCCACCACGCCCAGCAGCACACGCTCACGGAGGCGCTGCCGGGTGCCGCGCTGCACCTGTGGTACGAGAGCGCGGGCGAGGGCGAACTGCCCGAGGGGGCCCGGCTCGGACAGGCCGACCTGGACGAGGTGCCGCTGCCCGAGGGCGTGGTCGCCTACCTGTGCGGGCCGCTGCCCTTCATGCGCGCCGTGCGCGGCGAGCTGCTGCGCCGGGGTGTGCCGGCCGCCGACATCCACTACGAGGTCTTCGGCCCCGACCTGTGGCTCGGCGAGGCCGCCTGACCAGCCCGGCCGTTCCGAGGGGCGCGAGCACACGATGTGCTCGCGCCCCTCGGGCGTGTCCGCGATCAGCCGCCCAGCGTCGAGCAGTTGGACGTGGCGGGAACACCCTCGAGCCGGTCGGTGAGCCAGTCGATGGCGTCGCCCTGGTCGGTGATCAGGGGCAGGAAGTGGTTGATCAGCTTCTCGCCCAGATCGGGGATCCCGATCGGCGCGTAGGTCACGGGAGCCTGCCGGGCGCACCAGTCCGCGGCGAGCCGGCGGGCCTGGGCGTGGGTGACCAGGTTGTCGTGGGTGCCGGTGGCCACGCGCACGGGGGCGGCGGGGACGGACCCGCCGAGACGCTGCTTGTCGAGGATCGCCAGGACGGTGGGCTCGGCGGCGACGATGTCCGCGACCGACACCCCGTTCCTGGTCCATGAGGTCGACCTGGTCCCGGCGTAGCCGAAGATGCCGTTGCCGACGCAGGCGGTGGACAGGTCCGCGAGCGCCTCGACCCCCTTGTCGTTGGTGTAGGAGTCCAGGACCGGCTTCATCTCGGGGTCGGACTGGACGAGGCCGTTGACGGCCCAGCCGAGCGCGGCGGCGAGCGTGCTGCCGTCCACGGCCTTGAGCACCTCGACGAGGTCGGCGGGCGGTGCGCCCACATAGGCTCCGGCCAGGACGACGTCCGGCGCGTAGGCGGGCTGGAGTTCGGCCGCCGATCCGGTGGCTCCGCCGCCCTCGCTGTAGCCGTACAGGCCGACGGGCGAGTGGGCGGTGACCGAGGTGCCGGGCAGTGCGCGGGCGGCCCGGACGGCGTCCAGCACGGCGTGGCCGCCGTCCAGCCGGTTGACGTAGGTGTGCACGCGGTCGGTGGTGCCGAGGCCCACGTAGTCGGTGACGACGACAGCGATGCCCTTGGCGAGCATGCGGTGGACGGCCAGGTTCTCGTATCCCACGGACACCGCGCCGTCCGCGACGGAGAGCGGCTTCTCCAGCGCCTTGGACGCGGCGCAGGCGTCGCCCTGCCCCATGGTGCCGGGGGCCAGTGCGACGAGCGGACGCGGTCCGGACCCGCCCCACCTGGCCGAGGGCTCGATGTAGGCGCCGGTGACGGCGACGGGCCGGCCGCCGGAGTCCGTGGACCTGTACATGATGCGGGTGGCCGTGCCCGGCAGCGGGCCGTTGATGCCGGGCAGGCTGAGAGCGAGGGGCAGCGCCTCGGTGCGGATCAATGCCCCGTTCGTGGCCGGGAGTCGGGCCGGGGGGTCGTAGAAGCCGACGCCCGTGGAGACCTGTTGGGCGGCTGCCGGTGCGGCGGCGGCCGCCGGGATCTGGGTGGCGAGGCCGGCCGACATCACCAGGGCGACGGCCGACAAGGTCCGCCGGGCGATGGTCCGTTCACGCCGCGCTGAGCCTGTCCGTCCGGTGACGGGCCGGGCGGGGTCATGGGGAGGCGGTTGCGTGGACAGCTGAGGGGTCATGCGGCTCATTCCCTGCTTCGTCGAGGAGTCGTGGGGCGCCACGCGTCGTGGGGGCGTGGCATGCCTCAGGGCCCCACTCCGGTGCACGTGCGCGCGAGGGAACCACTGAGGGACGGGCGTGGTGCGTGGGGCGTCGGCCGGTCGGGCCTACGGCGGAACCAGGGCGCGGCGGAGGGTCCGGCCGCGACTTGTTACTCGTCGGTCAGTTGAGGAGCGTACGGACGGTGTCACTGAGTGACAAGATGTCTGCGAGAGTCATTCGAACGGCGCGGCTATCCTGACGGCTCGTCTGCGGGAGGGGGAATCGGTGCGGGAACCGGCACCGGGCGAGACCGTGCGAGGACTGCCGCCGCAGGGGCCGGCCTCGTTCGTCGAACGCCGCAAGGCCGCCCTGCGGTACGAGATCGCACGTGAGGCCGTCCGGCTGTTCACCGAACAGGGCGTCACCCGGACCACCGGCGAGCACATCGCCCAGGCCGTCGGCATCTCCGCCCGCACGCTGTGGCGGCACTTCCCCAGCAAGGAGAGCTGTGTCCGCCCGCTGCTCATGGCGGGCCTGGACACGGCGGTCGAGGCCCTGCGGAAATGGCCGGCCGATCTCCCGCTGCTGGACTTCCTCCGGCTCGCCCTCGACACGGGGGACCTGCCGGGCGCCGACCGCGCGGTGCTCGACCTCATCCGCATGACCCGCACGGAACCGGCGCTGCGGCTGGTCTGGCTCCAGGCCCACGACGACGCGCTCCCGGTCCTCGCCGACCTGCTGGCCCGGCGCTCCGGCGCCGACAGCGCCGACCTTCGGGTACGGGTGCACGCGGCCACCCTCAACTCGGCCCTGCGCGCCGGGGCGGAGGACTTCGCCCTGCGCTTCGCCGACCGCGCCGACGCGCCGGCCGAGGAACTCGTGGGCAGTCTGTACGCCGCGTTGTGTGCCGCGTCGGAGGGGCTGCCGTACTGAGGCCGGCCGGCTGGGGGGGCCGCCGAGCGGGGGGGCCGGCCTGGCTGAGGGGTCGGCCTGGCGAGTGGCTGGTCGCGCAGTTCCCCGCGCCCCCAAGAGCGCGCGGTGCGACGGGCTGCCGCCTGCGGGCCGTGGGGGGCTGGTCGCGCAGTTCCCCGCGCCCCTGAAAAGCCTGCGCAGTTCCCCCCGCCCCCAAGAGCGCGCGCGGTGCGACGGGCTGCCGCCTGCGGGCCGTGGGGGGCTGGTCGCGCAGTTCCCCGCGCCCCTGAAAGGTCGGCCGGCAGGGCACCCCCCTCACAAGGGGCGTGCGGCTCCGTCGCGCGGGCGCGGGCGACCACCGACCACCCGGGGCGTTCTCGCACCGTCCTTACAGGCGGATCACCACCAGGGCCGTGTCGTCGGTGCTGCCCTCTGCGGGGAGCAGGTCCGCGAGGAGCGCGTCGGCCAGGGCCTCGCAGTCGTCGCTCCGCCGCCGGACGAGGGTCTTGGCCAGCCGGGTGAGACCGTCGTCGATGTCCTCGCCCCGGCGCTCGATCAGCCCGTCGGTGTACAGCAGCAGGAGGGCGCCCGGGCTGAAGGGCACCCGCGCCTGGGGCCGGGCCAGCGGTTCCGGGCGGGCGCCGAGGGGCGGGTCCGTCGCGTCGTCGAGGAGGATCACCGTGCCGTCGGCGTCGAGCAGCACCGGCGGCGGGTGCCCGGCACTGCTGTGGACGAGGCTGTGGTCCTCCCAGTCGATGAACACCGTCGCCACCGTCGTCGACAGGGCCCCGTCGACGGAACGCGCGTACACCTCCACCGCGTCCAGCGCCTGGGCCGGGCCGCCTGCGATCCGGGTGGCCGCGCTCAGCGCGCTGCGCAGCTGGCCCATCGCGCAGGCCGCCGCGAGACCGTGCCCGACCACGTCCCCGACGGCCACGGCCATCCGGTCGCCGGGCAGATCGACCAGGTCGTACCAGTCGCCGCACACGTTGAGGTCACGGACGGCGGGCTTGTAGCGCACGGCGGCACGGTGGTGCCCCACGAGCCCGGGCGGGGGCATCATCGCCTCCTGGAGGCGCAGGGCGACCTCACGCTCGCGGTCGTGCGCCCGGCGCAGCCGCTCGTTGACCTCCTGCAGCTCACGGGCCCTGGTGTACAGCTCGGCCTCCAGGACCCGCGCCCGTCCGTTGTCGCCCGTCCCGCCGCGGGCCCGGATCAGCTCGGTGACGTCCTCCACCCGGTGCGCGATGAGCGAGACCTGTCCGTCGGGCCCGAGCACCGGCGCGTTGACGGGGCTCCAGTAGCGTTCCCGCCAGCGTCCGGCCAGCACCGGGTCGGCGATGTCGTAGCGCTGGAGCGCCATCGTGTCGCGCTCCCCCGTCGCCACCACCCGGTTCATCGACGCCTCGACGTCCCGCATGCCGCCGGCCGCGGCGGGGTCCTCGGTGTTCTCGGGGAAGACGTCGAAGATGTACCGGCCGATGAGCTGTTCCCGGGTGCGGTCGGACTGCCGGACGAAGTCCTCGTTGACGTCGGCGTACACCAGGTCGGGGGTGAGCAGGGCGACCATGCCGGGCAGGGCGTGGAAGACCGCCTCGTAGTCGATCTCCGGATTGTGCATACCGCCCACCTCGGCCCCGCAGTCGCTGTGCCTGTCCACGATAAGGAGGAACGCGCCGTTCGGCGCGGGTTCCGTCCTCTTCGCGAAGAACCGGTGGCTCGTCCCCGCCGCCGTTCTCCGCCTCGGGCTCAACGGCCGAATCCGTGCGGCGGTCACGAGGCGGGGCGTGAGGTGCTGGTCACGGTGGTGCGGGGCGCGCTCGGCCGGGGTCCGGAACGGGGGTTCGGGAGCGGTCCGGAACGGGGCCCGGGGGTGGCTGGCGACGCTCTGACCGGCGGTGATGTCCCAGGGTGAGGCCGCTGTCGCCGGGGAGCGGTTCCGTGGTCGCCGGGCGCGGTCTCGCGGGCGCCGGGGAGCGGTCCCGTGGTCGAGTTCGCCGCGACCGGCGAGGGGCCGGGCGGCACCCCCGGTGGCACCCCGGTGGGTTTGGTCGCACCGGCGGGCGCCAGCTCGTGCGCGCGGCTCCGGGGCGCGGGCGTCGCGTCCGCCGGAGCCGCTCCTGCGTGGGCCGGGCGTCGCCCCGGCTCCGCCAGGAGACTCAAGCTCCCGGCAGCGGGGGTCAGTTCTCCTGGATCAGGGAGAGAACGTTCCCGGCGGGGTCGGTGAACCAGGCGATGGCGGCCGGGCCGTCGCCCCCGGCGCCGCGGACGACACCCTTGGCGTCGTGTTCGAAACCGGCGTAGCGCTCGAGGGCGACACCGCGCGCCTCCAGCCGGCTCACGGCCTCGTCGATGTCGTCGACGGGGAAGTTGAGGATGGTGAAGGTCGCCGGGGTGTGGTTCGGCTTCGGGTAGACGAAGACCTGCGCGCCGCTGCCGAGCTTGAGGGTCAGCATCCGCATCTCGCCCTGCCCGGACTCCTCGACGTCGAGGCCGAGCGTCTCGCCGTAGAAGCCGCGGGCCCGGTCGAGGTCGTCGACCGAGAAGCCGCTGAAAGCCTGTGTCTGTCCGAGCATGCCGGGTGTCTCCTTCGCGGGTGACGCGTCCTGGACCTCTCAGGGCACACCAGCCGCCCCGCACCGGGTCGCACGCCACGCGTACGGCGTCCGGATGGTCGTGTGCCCTTCACCCTCCCGAAGAGACTCTCCCGAAGAGCGGGTCAGCGCCGCCGCGCACCGGAGATCACCGCGGCGTCCGCCGTCTCGCATCGGGAGGCCTCGTCCGCACCGGCGGCCACCCGCGCCACGGACCGCGGGGCGCGGGCTTCGGCGACGACGTCGGCGCGGCACGGGGGCACCGCCGCGGAGGCGGCGGCCGAGTCGATGACGGCCATCACGACGGCGGCGGCCACACACAGGAGGCCGACGGCGGTCAGCCAGACCCGGACGGCCGTGTCGGCCCGTCGCCCCGGTGTGCCGGACGGACAGCAGTCGCAGCCGCGGGTGTCCCCGGCGGCCTCGTCGATCCAGTAGGTGCCCAGCAGCCGGCCCCGCAGCAGCGCACCGGACGAACCCAAGTCGTTCATGCGCCGCTCAACGAGCCGGACCCCCGCGAGGTTCTCACATCAGCGGATCTGTCACACAAAGAGGGAACGATTCTGCAATGGGGTGTACGCGGAGTCCGCACGCGGTAGGGGCCGCCGGACACGGATGTGCCCCGGTGTCCCGCACTGCGGGGCACCGGGGCACATCGCGTTCTGCCTGCTGCCGGGAGGCCGGGCGCGTCAGCGGCGCATCGAGGCGCGCCTGGTGCGCAGCAGGAGAACACCGCCGCCGATCAGCAGGGCCGAACCGGCCGCGGCGGGCCACAGGTTCGCACCGGTGTCGGCGAGCGGACCGCGGTCGCCCTGGGGAGCGGACACCTGCTGACCGGCGCCCTGGTCGTCGTAGCCGGGCTGGGCACCCGACTCCGGCGACGTGGTGGCCGGCGGGGCCGCCGCGCTCGGCGTGCCCGCCGACTTGGGCTCCACGCTCGGGGCCTCGGCCTGGTCACCGCCGGGGGCGTCGGGCTGCTCGTTGCCGGGGGCCTGCGGCTGCTCGTTGCCCGGGGCCTGCGGCTGCTCCTCGGCCGGGGCCTCGGTGGGCTCGTCGCGGGGAGCCTCGGAAGGCTCCTCGGCCGGGTCGCCGCCGTCACCGGCACCGCCGCCGGGCGGTTCCTCGGTGCCGTCGCCCGGTTCGGCCGGCGGCTCAGCGCCGCCGTTGCCACCGCCGTCCGGGTCCTCCGGAGCGGCCGTCGGCTGTTCACCGCCGCCGTTGTCGCCGCCGTCACCGCCGCCGTTGTCGCCGCCGTCACCGCCGCCGTTGTCGCCGCCGTCATCGCCGCCGTTGTCGCCGCCACCGTTGCCGCCTCCGGCACCGGCGCCGCACTGACGGCCCTCGTTGATGCAGTCGACCATCTCGCCCATCAGGCCCTCGTCGAAGACGTTGATGAAGTCACCGTGGTCGGTCTGCGGCTTGTGCAGCTGCTCGGGGAAGGAGTCCACCGCGAACAACGGCGTAGTCTGCCCGCCGTCGTTCAGGCTCGGCGCGTCGACGTCGTAGACGATGCGCTGCACCAGCTGCGGGATCGCCTGGAAGCCGGAGGGGCAGTTGCCCGAGCCGTCGGCGAAGGCCACATGGGTGCGGTGGTTGGCGCTGTCGATGTTGCGGCCGTCCCAGCAGCTCTGGAACTTGAAGGAGCGCACCACGTCGCTGCCGGACGGGCAGAGCGGGTACTTGTCCTTCAGCTGCCGGTCCTCGAAGCCGGTGCAGCTCCAGGAGGCGTTGGCGTTGCCGGGGCCGTTCACGAAGGACTTGGCGTCGCCGGTGATGATGCGCAGCAGCCGCGGCATCGCGGTGACCTCGCTCACCGGGCTGCCCACGAAGTTCAGCGTGACGTCCTTCGGCGTGACGATCTCACCGGCGTTGCCCTCGATGCCGCCGCCGGGCGACTGGGCGTCCTGCTCCTGGGTGCCGTTCTGGAGCCGCAGCACCGGCCAGTAGTAGGAGGACTTGTCGCCCTGGTCCACGCAGCTGGTGCCGGCGGCAGCGAGGTCGTCGTCGCTCGCGAAGGCGTCGTTGTCCTGGTTGCCGATGTAGTCGTGGAAGTGATGCGCGCCGTTGGTGACACCGGGCGCGACGATCACATTGTCCGAGTTGAACAGGCCCTGCGCGTTGACGCCGCAGCTGCTGGCGAACGTACCCTGCGAAGCCCCGTCCGACTGCTGCGGGTCGGCCACGTTGGGCTGGACGGTGGTGATGTCGGCGTAGTCCTCGGCGACGGGACCGTTGCCGGCCTGTCCGCCGATGCCGCCCTGGCCGCCGTCGCCCTGACCCCCGTCGCCCTCTTGGCCGTCGTTCCCGGCCTGCTCGCCGGAGCCGTCCGCCGCGCCGCCGTTCTGCGCGCCCTCGGCCTCGACAAGGGTGCACGGGGCCAGCGATCCGAGGTCCTCCGGCTGCTCGCCCGCGCCCTCCAGCACTCCGGCGATGCGTCCGATCGTCTCCGACCGCTGGTCCGTCAGGGGCTTGAGGATCAGGTCCTCGGGCGAGCCCTCGGCCGAACCGCCGCTCTGCTCCTGGAGTTGCCGATAGGCGTCGGCGATCTGCTGGTCCAGTGTGGCGAGTTCCTTGTCCACTCCCTCGCGTGCGTCGTCCGGCACCGAGGTGAGCCGTTCGCCCACGTCGGGGCAGTCGATCGTGGCGGCGCCCCACGCGCTCGTCGTCTCACCGGCGTCGCCGCCCGTGGCGGAGGCGTACACATTCACCGCCACCAGTCCTCCACCGCCCAGCATCAGGGCGACGGCTGCGAAAGTCGCGCGCCTGGCACCGGTCGGGCGTCTGCGTGTGTTGCGTCCCACGTTCGTACTCCTACGCGTTGGTCTACGCGGTCATGAGTTCCCCCTGGGATGCCATACGCGAGGGTGCGCCGGAGTGTTCAATCGAACCGGGAATAAACTTGGAACTCTTTCGCCGCGAGGGTCACGCGCGTCCGCCGCGCCCCGCCGTCGGCCGCCTCAGGGGCCGCCGATCGCGCCGAGGTCGAGATTGGCGACGCTGTGCTGCCAGGCCAGGGAGATGACGACCAGCAGCACCCCGTAGGCGGTGGCGGGGACGGCGATCCAACCGTCGAGATACGGGGCGGCCTTGATCAGCATGAGGACGATGTACAGCACGTCGATCAGGCCCACGCCGGCATAGGCGATGAGGATCGCGGCGCGCTGCCAGCGGACGGCGGTGTGCAGGTTCAGCGCCCGCTCGCTGGCCGTGACGCCGATGGCCGTGCGGTCGAGCGTGGAGCCGGTGGCGGGCTCCACCGCGTCCAGGAGCGCCTGTTCGAGGGTGAGGATGGAACGCGCCCGCACACCGGCCAGGTTGACCAGCTGCGCCTGGAACGCGAGCACGCACACCAGCGGGAAGGGCAGCAGGCTGATCGCCCAGCCCAGCAGGTCGAGCTTGTCGTAGAAGGCGATCGTGCCGACCAGGTAGGTGACCGCGGCGCCCATCGTCGCGAGGCTGACGGTGAGGGTGCTGGAGCGGTCGGCGCGGTCGGACTGGTAGATGGCCGTGAGGACGTGCAGGCGGTCGGACAACGGGGCTCCTTGGTGAGGGCGCTCGGGTCACGGCACGGACGGAACGTCCTTGAGGCGCCGCACGGCGGCCAGCATCGTGGACTCGGCCTCGTCGAGTGCGCCCCGGCGGGACAGCAGGTGCTCGATCTCGTCGAAGCGGACGGTCGCGTCGCGGTAGCCCAGGGCGCGCAGCGCGGCGACCCGGTCGGGGGAGAAGTCCATCAGGCCGGTCAGCGGGCCGAAGGGGCCGGGCGGGACGACCGGCACGCTGGGCCGGATGTCTACCCGCAGCAGACCGGTCGCCGCGCCCGGCGCCACGGGGGCGTCGGGGTGCAGATGCAGGACGACGAGGATGTCGCAGTGCTCGGCCGAGGCGAAGGCGCGCACCGGGGTGCGGTCCCCGCGGCCCAGCCCTCCGTCGAGGTAGGCGCACCCGTCGATCACGCGCGTCGGGAAGATGAAGGGCAGGGCGGCGCTCGCCAGCACGGCTTCGCGGACCTGGTGCGTCGCGAGGTCGTTCAGCCGGATGATGCTGGCGCGGGACCCGCCCGCCCAGCGGACGATCTCCACCAGGTGGCGCAGTTCCACGGGGACGCTCTGGTGGTCCATCAGGGGATAGGCGGTGACCCAGACGGGCAGCCCGGCCCGGATGCGTTCGGGGTCGACCGCCTCGTCGATCAGCTCCTCCAGCAGGGCGGTGCGTTCCTTGAGCGCCAGCAGGCGCGGAAGCAGGCGCCGCAACTGCCGTGGCGTGCCCTCCACGGCGACGCCCGCCTCGTCGAGCGGCAGCCCCAGGCTGTCGGACGGCAGGACGCCCATGCGGGTGGTGAAGCGCTCCCAGAAGGCGGCGAGCCGCTCGACGCCGTGGAAGAAGGACTCCGCGCTCGCCAGCACGGCACCGTTGAGCGCGCCGATGCTGGTGCCCGCGATCGCGGACACCTGGGCGCCCCGCTCCGCCATGTAGTCCAGGACGCCCAGTTCGTAGGAGCCTTTGGCCCCGCCGCCCGCCAGGACCAGGCCGATGCGCACGGGCTGGTGCGGCGCGCGTGGCGGCGGTGTCCGGTCGGCGGGGCCGGGGGTCGGCGCGGGTCGGGGGGTGCGCGGGTCATGTGCGACGGCCAGTGCCTGGCGTCCGATCCGGGCGAACCCCTGCTCCCCGGTCACGAGTTGCCCTCGGCCGCCTGGAGCCGGGTGCGTCGCGTCGCTGCCTCCGCGAACTGCTCCCTGACGATCTGGCGGAGCAGTTCCTCGGCGGTCAGGCTGCCGGCGACATAGCTGCTGCCGCTGCCGACGGCCCGTCCGAGTGCCGTCCGGGCGACGGCCGTGTGGTCCGCGTCCGGCGTCGCGGCGGCCAGTGCCGTGCCGCTCAGCGCGGCGGTCAACGGGCCGCGTCCACAGGCCGTTCCGTCCGGCAGGCCCTCGCCCAGCAGTTCCGCCACCATCAACCGGTGGTCGTCGCTGGGCAGTTCGCGGGTCGCCTCGGCCAGCATGCTTACGACGGACCGCACGCCCTCGTACCACGGCGTGGGCGGATCCTGGAACATGCGCTCGACCAGCTCCCGCTCGATGTGCCCGCCGCCCTTGGAGACGGCGAGCTCCCCGGCGGGGCCGGTGGCGACCTCGCGGGCGAGCAGCACCGCCGCGCAGAGCCAGCCGAGGCGCGCGTCGCGATGCGGGTGCCGCCACCGGCGTACCGCGTTGTCGATGGCCAGGCTGCTCTCGATCTTGCGCAGCCGTTCGTCGTGCTGCCCGAAGGTGTTCCCTGCGTGCTCGGCCAACTCGGCTACGACGAAGGCGAGTTCCCGTACTCCCTGCTCCGTCCCCTTCAGGCGCGCGTCGAGCTCCTCCGTCCGGCCGCCGACCCGGCCGACCTCGTCGGCGACCTCGGCGACCGCGAGGTCGGTGACCGCGAGGCGTCCGGTGAGGCTGGACACCCAGGAGAGCGTGTCGCGCTGGGCGCCGGCCAGGGAGCCCTTCACGATGAGGTCCCTGCGGCGCCGGTGACCGGTGACCTGGCCGAGGAGCCGGGCGAAGAAGCCCTCGCGCACGGAGGCCCGGACCAGATCGTCGGCGGTGTGCAGGTCGTTGAGCAGTTCGAGCAGGAGCCGGTCGCCCACCAGCGGGACCCCGCCGGCGACGTCGGACGGGTTCAGTGCTCGTCTCTTCATGGGGCGACCGCCGGTGCCACGAACACGAAGGGTGTGCTGAGGGGCTGCGGCCGTTCGCCGCCGACGCGGTACGCGGGCGCGACCAGGAACTCGGGGGCCATGCCCTCGCCCGGCGAGGGGTTCCACGCCTGGTACTCGTCCGCGGGCAGCACGCTCACGTCCACCGCGAAGTCCAGTTCGGCCGTGAGCGGCAGTCCGGCGACGGTGCCGCGCAGTTCGGCGGCCTTGCGGAAGACCGCGCCGAACAGGCCCCGGAACTGGGCGGCCTCGGTCTCGTGCCCGAGCTCCGTCAGCCGTCCGAGGACGTCGTCGGACTGCTTGGACATGGGCTCGTCGAGCGGCTGGAACAGCTGCTCCACGAGCTGGGCGACCACCTGGGCGCGGCGGCGCGCCAGGTCCGTGGCGTCCTCCCCCTTCGGACAGAGCAGGCGCCCGAGGACGAGCAGGTCCTGCCGGACCAACGTCTGGTATTTCTGGGCCAGTTCGAGGTGCCTGCGATGCTTGTCCGAGGTGGCCCGGCCGTCGTCGATGGCGTTGCGCACTCCCTGTTCCCGCAGGGCGTCCAGCAGCCGGTCCACCTTGCGGTCCACCCCGTCGAGCCTGCGGTCCACCCCGTCGAGCCGGTCGGCCAGGGCGTCCAAGGCCTGGCGCAGGCCGTCGGCCCGGTTGCGGGTCTGGGCGACGAGGAACCGGCTCTGCTGCCTCAGGTCCTCCTGCAGCTCCGCGCGCAGCCACTGGAACCAGTCGTCCAGGTCCTTCTGGTACTTGTCCCGCTTCGCCGATGACGGCACCTTGACTCCTCGCCAGACTCCCCTGTCGTGGTACAGGCTCGTCTCGTCCTCGCTCTGGCCGCCTCTGTACGTGTCTTCGTGCATGGGTCAGCTCCCCGCTCCGCCGTGACGTCCGTACAGCTCGGTGAACGCGATGGCCGCCTTGCGGCGCACCTCGCTGATGCGGTCCCTGGTCTCCACCGAGATCTCCGTGCCGCCGAACGCGTAGTACACATCAACGAGTCGCTTGGACGAGTCCTGATGCACCGAGCCGGAGACATCCGCCGCCACCGTGCCCAGACGTTCGCAGCCCGGCTCGTCGGTGTACTGCGGTTCGTCGCTGTAGGTGGCGTAGAGGCCGATGTCGAACGAGCGCAGGTCTCGTTGGGCGATCTTCATCGCGGACGTCCTGCGTTCGTCGGCCTCGACCAGCTCACCGCGCCTGACCACCACATGGACGCGGCCGCGGCACATGACGTCGCCGTCCTCGTCTTCGAAGCGCCGTTCCACGGGATCGACCCCTTCACGGAAGAGCTTCGAACAGGCGTAGCCGTACGTGTACTTCGAGCGCCGGCCCCAGATCACCGAGGGGTCGTAGGCGAAGTGGACGGCTCCGCCGAGGACGGCTACGGCCGGGTCCTGGGGGATCAGTACCTTGACCTCGTCGCCGAACCGGTGGGCGATCCGGTCGCGCAGATAGGTGGAGCGGGCGAAGCCGCCGACGATGACGATCTGGTCGACGCCCTTCACCGGGCCGCCGACGACCAGCCGCCGCTGGCGTTCGATGGTGTCCAGGACCGGGCCCACCACCGCCTCGTGCAGCATGGCGACCTCGGCCGGGGTGAGCACGAGGTGGTAGGGGTCGCCGTAGGCCTCGTCCTGGAGCCGCTCCTGGGTGGCGCGGGGCAGCGCCTCCCACAGCCGTCCCGGGATCTCTATGTCGCAGGGCGTGGTGATGACGGGCGCGCCGCCGGGCGCCGTCTCGGAGTGCAGGCCGACCTTCCACTCCTCCCAGCGGTCCTCCAGCAGGGTGATCTCCTTGGAGTGGGAGACCTTCAGCTCCTTCAGCCGCTCGGCCCCGAACCGGTCGGCGAGGACGCGGTCGACGAAGTGCTGGTTGATGTAGGCCGAGCCGAGCGCTCCGCCGTCGGCGAGCCCGATCTCGGATAGCCGGTCGTCGCCGACGCCCTCCGCGCGGATCTGGTAGCTGGTGATGTCGACGGTGCCGCCGCCGCAGTCGACGACCATGAACCTGCTGCCGGCCGTCCAGACGTCGAGCCGCCCCTCCGGCCGGGCCGGCCCGAGCAGGGTGCCCGAGGTGAGCGCGCAGTACACCGCGGCCGCCTCCGGCTCGCTCACCAGCAGGAGCCGTTCCTCGTCGGCGGGCAGGCCGGCCGCCTCCGCGGCGTCACGCATCGCGCGCTTCTCGGCGTCCTTCCAGATCGCGGGAACGGTGATACACCAGCGGATGTCGTCCCCCTCGTAGGCGAGGGCGCTGCCGCGGTAGCCGGTCGCGCCGATCTCCTGGAGTGCCGTCCGGTACATCTTGCCGAGGTAGGCGGTGATCAGTTCACGCACGACCCGGCGGTCCGCTCCGGCGAGGCTGCCGAGGAAGCGCGGCACGTCGGAGGAAGGGGCGTCCGCCCGCAGTGCCATCTTGAATCGGCTCGCGTAACCGAAGTTGTTCGGATTCTTTTGATTCAGCTCGATCTGCCAGCGCCTGCGCGCCTCGAAGCCGAACTCCCGTACCACCCCTTGGGCGTCGGCCAGGACCGCCGTCAGATCCTTCGGATAGGAGCTGCTGCCTCCGTGCTTCACGAAGTTCTGGTAAGCGATGTAGCGATTGTTGGTGACGTCCTGCAAATTCGACACGGTCGCCCATGCGAACCCGGATCCATGGGTGCCGAAATCTATGGCCACCACGACTTTGGGCACGAACACGCCTGTTGAAGCACTCATACTGTCCCCCTCGGCCCGGACGGGGGCACGCCGAGCGGCGCCGTCCGAGCCGGTCCGTCGCCAAGCGAAGATCACGTCGCCCCGACGCCTCGCGAAGGGGCCTGCCTTCCCGTTCCCCCACCGTCAACTCCCCTCGCGCGAGGGGCGCTTGATTCAGGTGTTCTTCATTCCCGTGAGGGTGCACTGAAAACTAGTTCAGAGGCAGCGAACAAGCAGGGTTCACTCGGTCGTCATCCGGCCCGGTGGTATCCGGGTCGCCCCCTGTGCCGTGCGGGTCGCAGTCGCGTTCGAATTCGCCGTGGGGGTTCGTCCCCGTGTTCGCCCGCCGGGAGGGGGCGGCGGGCGTCATGGCCGCCCATGACGCCCGTCTCGAACGGTCAGGCCGAGTGGGCGAACAGGTCCCGGGCCGTCCGCTCCGCGACGGCGCGGTCCGCCGGGACCAGGCCGATGCGGGTGCGGCGGTCGAGGAGGTCGGCCTCGTCGAGGGCGCCTTCGTGGCGGACGGCCCAGAGGAGTTCGGCGCCGGTGACAGGGTGTCCGGGGACGACCGGGCGGGCGAGGGAGGGGTCCTCCAGGCCGAGGGCGTGGACGGCCCGGGCCTCGGTGCCGTAGCGGCGGACCAGGCGGGCGGGGACGTCGAGGCGGGCCAGGGTGTCCTGGTCCGCGGCGCCGACGAGCGGGAGGGAGGCGGTGCGGCAGGGCCCGGCGAGCAGACGGCGGGCGGCCACGGCGGCGTCCACGGCGTCCTGGGCCATGCGCCGGTAGGTGGTGAGCTTGCCGCCGACGACGGTGACGACGCCGTCGGGCGTGGTGAGCACGGCGTGCCTGCGGGAGATGTCGGCGGTGCGGCTGCCCTCGGTGTCGAGCAGGGGGCGCAGGCCCGCGAAGGCACCGACCAGGTCGTCGCGGTGCACGGTGACGTCGAGCGCGGAGCCGAGGACGTCGAGGAGGAAGCCGATGTCGGTCTCGGGGACCTCCGGCACGTCGGGGATCTCGCCGTCGACGGGTTCGTCGGTGAGGCCGACGTAGACGCGGCCGTCGCCCTGGGGCAGGACGAGGACGAAGCGGTTGGTCTCGCCGGGGATCGGGATGTGCAGTCCGGCGGCGAGCCGGCCGAGGGCCTCGGAGCGCAGCACGAGGTGGGTGCCGCGGGAGGGGCGCAGACGGACGTCGGGGACCAGGCCGCCGGCCCAGACACCCGCCGCGTTGACGACGGCGCGGGCGCGGACGCGCAGCTCCTGGCCGGTGGTCTCGTCGCGGACGCGGGCGCCGTCGCCGGTGATCTCCAGGGCGCGGGTGCGGGTGAGGACGCGGGCACCGTGGGCGGCCGCGGTGCGGGCGACCGCGGTAACCAGGCGTGCGTCGTCGGTGAGTTGGCCGTCCCAGGAGAGCAGGCCGCCACGCAGGCCGCCGGTGCGCAGGGCCGGGGCGAAGTGGCGGGTCTCGACGGCGGACAGGGCGCGCGGGGCGGGCAGCGTACGGCGTGAGGTGCGGGCGGCGGCGCGCAGCATGTCGCCCGCCAGGAAGCCGGCCCGGGCGAGGGCGGCCTGACCGCGGCTCACCAGCGGGGTGAGGGGCAGCACGAAGGGCTGGGCGCGGACCAGGTGCGGGGCGGTGCGCTCCATGAGGACGCCGCGCTCGACGGCGCTCTCGTGGGCGACGTCGAGCTGTCCGGAGGCGAGGTAGCGCAGTCCGCCGTGGATGAGCTTGGAGCTCCAGCGGGAGGTGCCGAAGGCGAGGTCGTGGGCGTCGATCGCGGCGACGGTGAGCCCGCGCGTGGCGGCGTCGAGGGCGGCGCCCGCCCCGGTCGCGCCGAGGCCGATGACCAGGACGTCGACCTGGGTGCCGTCGGCGAGTTCGGCGAGTTCGCGCCGGCGGCGCGCGGCGTCGAGCGAGGAGCCGGGCAGGTCGGGGCTGCTCGTGGGGTTCATGGCGTGAGGGTCCTCTCCAGCAGCGTGCGCAGTTCGTCGAGGAAGGCGGCTTCACTCAGTTCGGGGTCGGTCTCGTCGGTCATGGTGCGCAGCGAGAGCGTGAAGGACTGGACGACGAGCAGCACGGAGCGGGCCTGGAGGTCCGTC
The DNA here is from genome assembly GCF_055587025.1 of Streptomyces sp. NPDC048600. NCBI lineage: Bacteria > Bacillati > Actinomycetota > Actinomycetes > Kitasatosporales > Streptomycetaceae > Streptomyces > Streptomyces sp. NPDC048600. Next base: position 254,596 of record NZ_JBVJGZ010000004.1, read on the forward strand.
CGCGTGTGCCGTACGGAGCCGTCCCGGTGGCCCTCGTCGAGCGCGGTGGCGAGGAGCTCCAGGAGGGCCTCCTGGCTGGCGCCCCTGCGGTCGAGGATGTAGGGCAGCAGCAGTTCGGGGTCGACGTCGACGATCTTGTGGAAGAGCGGATGGGCGCGGAACGCCGCGGCTCCGGCGACGAGTCCGTCGACGACGCGCTCGCGCACCGGCCGGGTGTCGTCGGCGGTGGGCATGGCGTCGACGGCGACCGCGATCCACTCGCGGGTCATGAGGTCGCCGACCAGGGTGCGTACGTCGGGCCAGCGCCGGTAGAGCGTCATCCGGGAGACGCCCGCGCGCCGGGCGACATCGGTGAGGGTGGTGCGCCGTACGCCGACGGCGAGCACGCAGTCGCGGGCGGCGTCGAGTACGGGATCGGCGTCCGAGGCGTTGTCCGCGGCCTTGTCCTGGGCGTTGTGACGAATGGGCGTCATGTGTCACAGTGTAATGCAGCGCGGGGCGAGCGCCAGAGCCGTCCGTGGACCGAACCGTGAGGAACCTTCGAAGTGGACATGTTGTGGAGCGGCTGGGGCGACCCGGCCAAGGCGGCCCCGCTGCCCGACTCGGTGACCGGCCTGCTGCGCGACCTGCTCGGCGTCACCCCCCGCACGAGCGGCCCGGCGGACCTCGGCGACATCGAGGTGCCGGCCCCGGCCCTCACCGACGAGGCGCGCACCGCGCTGCGGGCGGCGGTCGCCGCCGAGGACGCGCTGCGCGAGGACGCCGAGAGCCGCGTCCGGCACACCCGCGGCAAGTCCACCCCCGACCTGCTGCGCATCCGCGCGGGCGAGGTCGACGACATCCCGGCCGCCGTCGTGCTGCCCGCCGACCACGACGAGGTGCTGGCCGTCCTGCGCGTCTGCGCCGCCCACGGCCTGTCCGCCGTCCCGTTCGGCGGCGGCACGTCCGTCGTCGGCGGGCTGAAGCCCGAGACCAAGCGTCCGTTCGTCGCGCTCGACCTGCGCCGTCTCGACCGCCTGCTGGCGGTCGACGAGGTGTCCCGCACCGCCACGATCCAGCCCGGACTGCGCGGACCGCGGTGCGAGGAACTGCTCAACGAACAGGGCTACACGCTCGGCCACTTCCCGCAGTCGTTCGAGTGGGCGACCGTCGGCGGTTTCGCCGCGGCCCGCTCCAGCGGCCAGGCCTCCTCCGGGTACGGCCGCTTCGACGAAATGGTCCTCGCCCTCACCGTCGCCACGCCCGAGGGCACCCTGGAGACCGGCCGCGTCCCGCGCTCGGCGGCGGGCCCCGACCTGCGCCAGCTGATCCTCGGCTCCGAGGGCGCGCTCGGCGTCATCACGGCCGTGACCGTGCGCGTCCGCCCCCTGCCGCGCAAGCGGGTCTACGAGGGCTGGCGCTTCGCCTCCTTCGAGGAGGGCACCGCCGCCCTGCGCCGTCTCGCGCAGGACGGCCCGCGGCCCACCGTGCTGAGGCTGTCCGACGAGACGGAGACGTTCATCGGCCTGGCCCAGCCCGACGCCATCGGCTCCGGGGACACCCCGCAGCCCTCGGGCTGCATGGCCGTCACCGGCTACGAGGGCACCGAGGAGGAGACCGCCGCCCGGCGCGCCGCGGCCCGTGAGGTCCTCCTCGCCTGCGGCGGCGAGTACCTCGGCGAGGAACCCGGCGACCGCTGGGAGCACGGCCGCTACAACGCCCCCTATCTGCGTGACGCGCTGCTCGACGCGGGCGCGTTCGCCGAGACGCTGGAGACGGCCGGGTTCTGGTCCGCGCTGCCGGGGCTGTACGCGGCGGTGCGCGAGGCGCTGACCGCCACCTTGACCGCGGCGGGCACCCCGCCGCTGGTCATGTGCCACATCTCGCACACCTACGAGAACGGCGCCTCGCTCTACTTCACCGTCGTCTCGGCACAGGGCGAGGACGCCGTCGCGCACTGGGAGCCCGTGAAGCGGGCCGCGAACGACGCGATCCTCGCGGCCGGCGGCACCATCAGCCACCATCACGGCGTCGGCACCGACCACCGCGACTGGTACGCCCGGGAGATCGGCCCGCTGGGCATCCGGATGCTCCAGGCCGTCAAGGCCGAGGTCGACCCCGCCGGAGTGCTCAGCCCCGGGGTCCTCCTCCCCGTCCGCTGACCCGCCGGCCGACGCTCCAGCCGACCCGTCGGCGGCCCCCGAGGCCGCCGGTACCCTTCCCGCCGTCCGTCCCCGTAACCTGCCGCCCGGAGGCCTGATCCATGCGACAGTTCACCGCCGTCGTCAACCCCGCCGCAGGCGGTTCCAGCGGGGCGGCGGGCCTGCTCCCGCTGGCCAGAGCGCTGCGGGAGGCGGGCGCGCGGCTCGACACCGAGTACAGCCTCAGCCTGGAGCACGCGCAGGAGCTCGCCCGGCGCGCCGGGGAGCAGGGGCATGTGGTGCTCGCCGTGGGCGGCGACGGCATGGCCGGGTGCGTCGGCGGCGCGCTCAGCGGCACCGACACCGTGTTCGGCCTGGTCCCCGCCGGGCGCGGCAACGACTTCGCCCGTGCGCTCGGCCTGCCCACCGACGCCCCCGGCCTCGCCCGGGTGCTGCTGGAGGGCACGCCGCGCGCGGTCGACACCATCGAGGTGGAGTCCGCGGTGCACGACCGCGTCCACGTCCTCGGCAGCGTCTACGCGGGCGTCGACGCGGTGGCCAACCATCACGCCAACGCCTCCCGGCTGCTGCGCGGAGCCGCGTCGTACTACGCGGGCGGGCTGCGCGCTGTGCTCGGCTGGCGGCCCGCCGCCTACCGGCTCACCATCGACGGCGTGCCGTACGAGCGCAGCGGCTACACCGTGGTCGCGGCGAACTCCGGCTACTACGGCTTCGGCCGCAACATCGCCCCGGGCGCACGCCTCGACGACGGGCTGCTGGACGTCGTGGTGATCTCGCACGCCCCCAAGCGCCTGTTCTTCACGATGATGAACGAGCTGAAGACCGGCGCCCATCTGCGGCGGCCCCAGGTCGAGGTGCTGCGCGGCAAGGAGATCCGCATCGAGGCCGACCGCAACGTCCCGTACGGGGCGGACGGCGAGGTCGACGCGGCGCTTCCGGTGACGGTACGGGTGCGGCCGGGGGCGCTGAACGTCCTGGCCTGAGCACGGCTTACGGCACGGCGGTCGGTGTGCGGAACGTCCTGGTCTGAGCGTGGCACGGCAGGACGGCCGGCGCGGAACGTCCTGGCCCGAGCACGGCGTACGGCACGACGGCCGGCGCGCGGAACGATCACTTCGGCCATCGTTCACAAAACGCCTCCCCGGCGGAGGGGTGTTGTTCCACCGTCACCGCGACCGTCATGCCCGCCCTGTTCATGCCTCACTCCGGGACGGACCTCGTGACCGCAGCGCGCGCCCGCCGTAAGCGCCGTAACCTCGCCCTTTCCCTCGTCGCGGTACCGGCGCTGGCCGCCGGTGCCCTCACCGCCGCGCCGGCCCATGCGGCCCCGGCCGACGACATCCGCATCAACGAGGTGGTGACCACCGGAAGCGTCGACGACTCCATCGAGCTGTACAACAAGGGCACGGCCACGATCGACGTCTCGGGCTGGGTCCTCAAGGACGACAACAACAGCTCCTCGTACAAGATCGCCTCGGGCACCACGCTGGCTCCGGGCGCGTTCCGTTCCTTCGACGTGCACGCCAAGTTCGGTCTGGGCTCCTCGGACAAGGCCCGCCTCTACCTGGCCGACGGCAGCACACTGGTCGACAGCTTCACCTGGAGCTCGCACTCCGCGCCCTCCTGGTCGCGCTGTCCCGACGGCACCGGCGCGTTCCGTTCGGCCGCCCTGACGCTCGGCGCGGCCAACAGCTGCGGCACCGGCGGCGGTTCCACCCCGGTGGCCTGGCCCGGCGGCAGCTCCGTCGCGAACGCCGACGCCTCCAACGTCTTCGGCAGCGACCTCAGCGGCCTGTACCAGGAGGGAGGCGTGATGTGGGGCGCCCAGAACAGCGGCAGGCTGTGGCGTCTGCTGCCCGACGGCTCCGGCGGCTGGACCCCCGACACGGCGAACGGCTGGTCCTCCGGCAAGACGCTGCGCTTCACCGGCGGCACCGGGACCGCCGACGGCGAGGGTGTCACCGTCACCGGCGGCGGCTCCTCGGCCGGTGTGTTCGTCGCCAGCGAGCGCAACGGCGACGCCTCGGGCACCAGCCGGCTGTCCGTCCTGAAGTACGACGTCGGCGGCACGGGCACCTCGCTCACCGCCGCCCGGGAGTGGAACCTGACCGCCGACCTCCCGGCGGTCGGCTCCAACGCCGGCTTCGAGGCCGTCACCTGGGTCCCGGACGCCGCCCTGACCGGCGCCGCCTTCAAGGACGCCTCCACCGGCGCCGCGTACGACCCGGCCCGCTACGGCGCCCACACCGGCGGCGTGTTCTTCGTCGGCGTCGAGGGCACCGGCATGATCCACGGCTACGTCCTGCAGGACTCGGGCGCATTCACCCATATCGCCTCCGTCAGCAGCGGTATGAGCGGTGTCATGGAGCTTCAGTGGGAGCCCGCGGCCTCCCGTCTGTGGGCCGTCTGCGACAACACGTGCGGCGGCCAGCACCGCACCATGCGGGTCGACACCTCCGGATCCTTCGCCACCGTCGCCGTGTACAACCGCCCCACGGGCATGCCCGACTACAACAACGAGGGCTTCTCCGTGGCCGGTTCGGACGAATGCGTCGGCGGCTCCAAGCCCGTCTACTGGGCCGACGACGCCAACGACGGCGGCCACGCCCTGCGCAGGGGCACGATCGGCTGCTGACCGGCCGATGCCCGTCTGAGAGGGGCACGATCGGCTGCTGACCCGTCGGCGCCCGGTGGACCCCGGGCGCCGGCACTCCTGTGCTCCCGGCCATGCATCACCGCCGGGCAGGATGGCGGTGGGGGGGGGGGGGGGGGGGGGGGGGCGGGAGGGGGAGGGAGGGGGGGGGGGGGAGGGGGTGGGGGGGGGGGGGGGGGGGGGGGGGGGGGGGGGGGGGGGGGGGGGGGGGACGTACGNNNTGCAACAGCGACCCCCTCCCCCCCCCCCCCCCCCCCCCCTTCCCCCCCCCACCCCCCCCCCCCCCCCCCCCCCCCCCCCCCCCTCCCCCCCCCCCCCCGGCACTCCTGTGCTCCCGGCCATGCATCACCGCCGGGCAGGATGGCGGTGCGTCCGGAGGCCGGCCCCGTGCCACGCGGCCGGAACTCCAGGTCCGGACTCCGGCCCGGCCGCCCGACCGGGGCGGCGGCCTCCGGACGCGCCGGTCTCCTTCCGCGGGGCGGCAGGCCGGTCTTCGGACCGAGCGGGGAATCGCCGCGGCCGCGTCCAGGTCCGCCGGGACAGTGCGCCCAGGGCGCGGGTTCCGAGCCTGAAGGCGGCGTCCGGCTCGGTCGGCGCGCCCTCCGTGCGCCACGGCGACCTCGTCCGCCAACTACCGCGCACACCAGACCTAAACGGATGTGCGAATGTCGGTGGCACGTGATACTCACTATCCCCACGGGAGGGGTGATCACCGGCCTCCCGCGTCAGGACACTGCGAGGGGTGGGAGATGGCGTTGCTCCGGAAGCTGGGGCTCACGCTGGGGAAGTGGACCGGGCAGCCCGGCGCGCGCGTGCAGCAGGACTCCGGCGACCCCGAGGTGCGGCGCGTCCGGGAAGCCGCCGAGGCGGCGGACTGGGCGACCGTGCGCGAGGTTCTGGAGGCGCGGTCCGAGAAGGAGGACCGCACCGAACTGCTGTGGGCCGTGGCGGACACCGCGGGGGTCGAGCGGTGGATCGCGGACGTCCTGAAGGCGGAGCCCGAGGCGCCGCTGCCCCGGCTCGTGGCGGGCATCCGCCACGTCAGCTGGGCCTGGGAGGCGCGTACGGGGGCTCGCGCCAAGGACGTCTCGCGTTCACAGTTCGAGGTGTTCCACGCCCGGCTGCACACGGCCGAGGAGTGGCTGTACGAAGTCGCGGAGCGCGAGCCGGAGTGGGTCTCGCCCTGGTACGGCCTCCAGATGACCGGTCGCGGCCTTCAGGTCGGCCGGCAGGTAGCCCGCCGCCGTTTCGAAGCCGCCGTGCGCCGTCAGCCGCAGCATCTGGGCGCCCATCAGCAGCAGTTGCAGCAGATCTGCGACAAGTGGGGCGGCTCGCACGAGGAGATGCACTCCTTCGCGCGCGAGGCCGCGTTCGGCGCGCCCGCCGGCACCCTGCTCGGACAGCTCGTCGCGATCGGGCACATCGAACAGTGGCTGTCCCTCGACCGGGGAGCGGACGACGCGTACATGCGTCGGCCCGAGGTGACGCTGTCCCTGCGGGAGGCGGCGGAACATTCCTACCGGCACCCGGACTTCGTCAGACACGGCGCCTGGAACCAGGTCCTCAACACCTTCGCCATGGCCTTCGCGCTCGCCGGGGACCGCGTCTCCGCACGCGAGTGCTTCCAGATCACCGAGGGACGGGTCACCGAGTTCCCCTGGTACTACATCAACGGGTCCGACCCTGCGGCGGCGTACCGGGCCACCAGGTCGTCGATCGGCCGCTGACCTCCGGAGGCGCGCACGCGCCCCCTCCGGCCGGTCGCCCCCTCGCACCCGCGCGCCCCTCCCGGACCCGCACCACAGCTCCCGGACAGACCGCACAGCCGGACCCGCACCGCCCTCCGGCCCCCGCCCCCTCCCGTCCGCGTCCGCACACGCACCACGCGGGCGCACCCACCGAAAGACTCCGTCAGGTGCCACACTCCGAGACCGCACACACCTTCCAGGTCGATCTGCGCGGCCTGGTCGACCTGTTGTCCCACCACCTCTACTCCAGCCCCCGCGTCTACCTGCGCGAGCTGCTCCAGAACGCCGTGGACGCCATCACGGCCCGGCAGGCGCTGGACCCCGGGGCGCCCGGAACCATCACGGTCCGCACCGGTGACACGCTCACCGTCACGGACACCGGCATCGGGCTGACCGAGGCGGACGTCCACCGCTTCCTCGCCACCATCGGCCGCAGCTCCAAGCGCGGCGCGGACGGCTCGCTCGACGGGGCCGGACTGGACGCGGCGCGCGGGGAGTTCATCGGGCAGTTCGGCATCGGACTGCTGGCCTGTTTCGTGGTGGCCGACGAGATCACCGTCGTCAGCCGGACCGCCGCCGACCCCTCGGCGCCCGCGGTCGAGTGGCGCGGCCACGCCGACGGCCGCTACACGATCCGCACGCTGCCCGCCTCGGCCATGCCCGAGCCGGGCACCACCGTGCGGCTCACCCCGCGCGCCGACAACAGCGAGTGGACCGGCCCCGAGCAGGTCGTGTCGCTCGCCCGGCACTACGGCGGGCTGCTGCGGCACGAGGTGACGGTCGTCGGACCGCGCGGCGAGAGCCACCGCGTCAACGACACACCGCCGTGGGAGCGGACGCACCGGTCCCCGCTGGCGCGGCGCGAGGCGTTCACCGCCTACTGCCGCACCCTGTTCGACTTCACTCCGCTCGACACCATCGAGCTCGACCTGCCGGCGGCGGGACTGCGCGGCGTCGCCTACGTGCTGCCGACCGCCGTGAGCCCCGCGCAGCGTGCCGGGCACCGGGTCCACCTCAAGGGCATGCTGCTCACCGACCAGGCGCCCGAACTGCTGCCGGACTGGGCGTTCTTCGTGCGCTGCGTCGTGGACACGACGAGCCTGCGGCCGACCGCGTCGCGTGAGGCGCTGTACGAGGACGGCACCCTGTCCGCCGTACGGGACGCGCTGGGCGAGCGGATCCGGGACTGGCTCACCGGGCTCGCGGCCAGCGACCCGTCGCTGCTGCACCGCTTCATCGACACGCACCACCTCGCGGTGAAGGCGCTCGCCCGCTACGACGACGAGCTGCTGCGGATCGTGCTGCCGTGGCTGCCGTTCGAGACGACCGACGGCAATGTCACGCTGGAGGAGTTCTCCCGTACGCACTCCACGGTCCTGGTCACACGCAGTGTGGAGGAGTTCCGGCAGGTCGCCCCGATCGCCTCGGCGGCGGGCCTGGGTGTCGTGAACGGCGGCTACACCTACGACCGTGACCTGGTGCACCGGCTGCCGGAGATCCGTCCGGGCACGGCCGTGACGGACCTGGACCCGGCCACCGTCACCGCGCATCTGGACGCCGTGGACCCGGGGGCGGAGCTGCGGGCCGCGGCCTTCCTCGCCGTGGCCCGCGAGACGATCGGCGTGCACGACTGCGACGTCGTGCTGCGCGACTTCCAGCCCGTCACCGCGCCCGCGCTGCTGCTCGACAATCGGGAGGCGCGGCACGAGCGGACGAGGTCGTCCCTGGCGGCCGAGAGCGACGGTCTGTGGGCGGACATCCTCGGCTCGCTGCGCAACGACACCCCGCGGGCCCAGCTGGTGCTGAACCACCTCAACCCGCTGGTCCGCCAGGCCATCACGATCGCCGAGCGCGGTCTCGCAGTGACCACCGCCGAGGCCCTGTACGGGCAGGCCCTGCTGCTCAGCCGCCGCCCGCTGCGGGCGAGCGAGAGCGCCCTGCTGAACCGGGCCTTCATCGGGCTGCTCACGCACGCCATGCACAACCCCGGCCCGGCCGAACCCGGCTCCGAGCCCCGGAAGGAACTGTAGATGCTGGACACCCCCGAGGCCGTGGTCGAGGCGCTGCGCGAGAACCACGACCGTCCCCACGGTCTCACCCGTACCGTCACCGCCGAGGAGCTGGTGGAGGCCGCGGAGCCCTTCGAGAAGCCCGACGTCCTCGTCACCGCGCTGCTGGAGCTGATGACGGCGTACGAGTTCACCGGTGAGCACCGTAAGTCGCCGGTGGTCTTCGCGCGGCTGCTGCGGCTGTGGGAGACCGTGCCGGAGAGCTTCAGCGAGTGGGAGGCCCATCAGGTCTTCTGGCGCTTCAAGTGGGTGACGACGTCCCTGCTCCAGGTGCCGGACGTGCCGCTGGCGACGGTCCGGGGCTGGATCGACCGGATGCGGGGCTTCTACGAGGCGGCCGAGCACGGAATGCAGCCGGTGGCCGCGATGCGCTACCACGTGGCCGCCCACACCGGCCTCGGCCCGCACGACGCCTACGACCTGTGGGTCACCCGGCCGCGTACCGAGCTGAGCGACTGCGAGGCCTGCGAGATCCGGTACCTCGCCGGGCACCAGGTGACCGTGGGCGACGACGCGGCGGCCCTGGAGGTCTGGCACCCCGTCCTCTCCGGGGCGTCCGGGTGCAGCGAGGAGCCGCAGATGAGCCAGGCGCGCGCCCTGCTGCCGCTGCTGCGTCTCGGCCGCACCGACGAGGCCCGCTCGCACCACCTCACCGGCTACCGGCAGGCCCGCGGGAACACGGGCATGCAAGCCGAGGTGGGTCTGCACCTGGAGTTCTGCGCGCTGTCGCGCAACGAGGGCCGCGGGCTGGAGATCCTCGCCGAGAACCGGCCGCTGTTCGAGGCGACCGGCGCACCGCTGGACCGGCTGGGCTTCCTCACCGGCGTCGAGGTGCTGCTCGCCCGGCTCGCCGAGGACGGTCACACCGACACACCCGTCGCGGGCCCGCCCGGCCGGAGCTGGACCGCGCTCGAACTCCTCGCGCACGTACGATCGGAGGCCGAGAAGCTGGTCTCTGCCTTCGACGCGCGCAACGGCACACCGGCCGTCGGGGAGCGCCGCGGTGCGCGTCTGGCCCAGCGTCCGCTGCTCGACGAGCCGCTGCCGCTGGGACTGCGCACGGCCGTCACCCGCACCCCGGCCGCCGCGCCGCCCACCGCGGCCGTCCGTGGCACGGCTGCGGACCTGCCCGACGACTTCGTGTCCCTGGTGCGCGAGGCGCGGCGTATGACGACGGAGGGTCACCCGGGCAGCATCCGCGTGTGGACCCGCGTCACCGAGCGTCTCGCGGACGGCAGCGGAGCGCACGAGGACTCACTCGGCCCGGCGGACCTGCTGGAGGCGGAGCTCGCCGAGCACCGCGCGCGGCTGCTCGCCCACGACGACGGCAGCCGCACGGACAGCGTCGCGGAACTGCGGCGTGCCGCGGAGCTGTTCACCGGGCTCGGCATGCCCTGGCACGCGCTCTCCGCCCGTACCCGCGCGCTGGCCTGGTCGACGATCCCCGACGCCGTGGACGCCGCTCCCGAGTCGGCCCGGTCCGAACTCGACGAGGTGCTGCGGGAGACCCAACGGCTGCTGGCCGAGGTGCCGTTGTCCGGTGAGCCGGTCGGCGAGGAGGAGGCCGCGTTCGGCTCCGAGGTGGGGTCGGAGCGTGAACTGGAGTACCTCGCGCTGCTGTTCTCCTGCGCGTACGCCGCGCACCAGGACGTGCTGCGGGAGCTGCCGGAGGCCTCGGACCTGGCCCTGGAGCGGTTCGAGGACGCCACGCGGCGGCTGCGCTCCGAGGCGGAGCGGCTGGGCATGCCCCACCAGGTGGCCAACGCACGGCAGTTCGTCGGTGAGCTGGCGGCGCGGCGCGGTGAGCTGGACCGGGCCGAGGAGGAGATGCGCGCGGCCCTGAAGGACGTGGCGGAGGCCGGGCGTCCGTGGCGCGCCACGCGTCCGCTCGCGATGCTCGGCCAGATCCTGCTGTCCAAGGACGAGCCCGCCGAGGCCGCCGAGGTGCTGCACCAGGCGATCGTGGAGGCCGTCCGCCACGACGACACCGAGTTCCCGATGGCAGCGACGTACTCGCTCGTCGGCCATGCCGCGGCGCACTCCGGCGACTTCACCGGCGCCGTACGTCATCTCACGGAAGCCGCGACGCGCTACGACCAGGAGTCGGCGTTCGACGACGCCACCGAGGCGCGGCTCCAGCTCGCGGACGTGCTGGCGCGCGGCGGGCAGCAGGCCGACGCCGTCGCCGTGCTGGAGTCGGTCCTGTCCGACGAGGCGGCCGGCTCCCTGGACGAACGGCTGCGCGCCCAGGCCCGGCTGACGCTGGCGCGCGGGCTGCGCGAGCTGTCGGAGTACCTGGCCTCGGCCGAGGAGTTCCTGCGGCTGGCGGACGCCGTCGCCGGCTGGGAGGACGACCCCGCCATCCAGACCCTGGTCGCGGCCGAGGCGGCGATCGCGCTGGCGATGGCCGACCGCTGGGACGCGGCCGCCACGGCGTACGAACGCGCCGTGGCCGCGCACGCCGTGGCCGCGAACCCGTCCCTGATCACGCACATGATGTGCGAGTTCGCGCGGCTCACCATGCTCGCCCGTGGTGCCGACGGCGTGGACGAGGCCCTCGGACACCTCACCCGCGCCGACGCCGTCGCGGCCGCCGTCCCGGAGGACACCGAGACCTTCACCGCCTGGTACGAGTCCGGCACGGTCCACTACCGCCGCGCCCGTGTCCTCGCCGAGGCCGAACGCTTCCCCGAGGCCCTCATCCAGGCCGAGGCCGCCGTCGCCGCGCACGAACGGGGCGGCGAGCACGGCGAGGTCCCCCGCGCCGAGGCGGTCCGCGTCGCCGCCCTGATCGAGGGCAACGGCCTCGAACGCTACGACGACGCCGTCGTCCGCCTCACGGCCGCCGCCCGCCGCTGCCGCCACGCGGACCTGACCGAGGCGGCGGAGATCCTGGACGCCCTGAGGGAGGACTACCTGACACGCCAGGGCGCCTGAGCGGCGGCCCCGACGGGCATGTGACCGGGGCCGGCGGCGTGGTGCCCGGCGGTCCCCCGGTGTGCGGTTCAGCCACGGCACGGCGTCGGGCCGGGCGGCCTCGGTTCGTCGCGGGCGTCACGGGGGTCGTCCGTGGTCACTCCTCCCACCACGGCCGTACGCCCTCCACGGCCACGAAGTCGCTGAAGTCCATGTTGGCGATGTCCAGGTTGCAGGCCAGCGAGCCGACCTGGTCGCAGGGGAGGACCGCGGTGTGGCCCGGGGCGTCGTAGAGGTCGACGACGGTGAGCGGGCGGCCGGGTTGCGTGAAGGTTCTGGTGTCGGCGAGGGCGACCAGCGTGGTGTGCTCCTCGGGCGGCACCAGGGCGGGCACCTGGCCCGGCAGGAGGCCCTCGTAGGCCCGGTCGTCGACGGCCAGCGCCGTGAGGGGGAAGTGGTCCACGTCGATGTCGTCCAGGTCCGGGTCCGCGCCGACCCAGCCCAGTTCGTCGGCGCCGCCGAGTTCGTCGAGCAGGGCGCGCCAGCCCTCGTCGTCGTCGAAGCAGGTGCGGACCAGCAGACACGCGTCCGTCGCGGTCAGCGGCGGGAACGACCGGCGCGACGGGTTCGTGGGCGCAGGGAACGCCGGCCGGCCGCAGTCCCCCTGGTACATGCCGCGGGTGTCCATGCCACGCACCAGGTCGTCGAACGTCAGCTCCTCGCCGAGCAGTTGGTCCAGGATCGCGCCGAGGCGGGACGAGGGGACCCTGACACCGCGCCCGGGTATCTCCGCCAGGTCGACCAGCAGCGGCCCGTCGCCGCCGTAGGCCACGGGGATGTCCGCCATGACCAGGACTCTCGGCGCGGTGTCGCCGCCGTCCGGCACCAGCGCGGGGACGCTGCCGCCGCGCAGGTAGGACCAGCCGGTGCCCTCGACCGGGCGCAGCCGTGTGCGGTGGCCGTCCAGGACCAGGACGCCGTCCTCGGGGCGGCCGTCGATCTCGCCGAGCAGTCCGCCCCACCGGGCTCGGCCGTCGTCCTCGTAACAGGCGCAGAGGAGCAGCACTTCGCCGGGCTTCGCACGGGGAAGGGGAGGCAGAGGGGTGGGGGTGGAGTTCATGTACCGGATGCTGTCACGCTCCACTGACAACGGTCGCCCGGCGGGTCAGGGTATGGCGGTGAGCGTGCTCAGCCGTGGGGCGAGCCAGGGTTTGCGGCCGCCGGCGCGCAGCTGCCCGAGGGCGATCGCCCGCCACATGGGTGCGCGATGGAAGGAGACCAGGAGGAACGCGGCCGGAACCGCCGTGATCCGGCAGTCGTAGGTACGCGGCGGGGCGTTCCTGGTCACGGTCATCGCCCCGTCGTCGACGACGACCGCGAGCCGCGGTCCGCCCTTGATCGCGAGATCGAAGGCGACGCTGACACCGCGGGCGCGGTCCTTGTCCAGGGCCGGCGGCATCATCGTCGGGAGGGTCTGCCCGAGCACCAGCCGGGCCTCGTCCTGGCCGACGGGCCAGGGGCGCCGGACGCCGCGGGCGATGTCCAGGCCGTGCAGGAGGCTCTCACTGAGCAGCATGCCGGTCGCCGTCGCCAGGGTCAGAGCGGCCTCGGGCCCGTACCAGGGCGTGGGGACCGGGGTGTCCGGGGCGAGTCCCTCGGTCGCCCGCAGGAACCTCTCGCCCCGTTCGGCGACGGACTCGCCCGGCCGGGCGCGCTCGTCGGGGCCGAGGAGGGCGATCGACGTGGCGTTCAGCGCGGTGATCCGGTCCGCGAAGGTCACGTCGCCGGGGAGCAGGAGCGTGTCCCAGTCCACGGCCTCCTCGGTGGAGACCGCCGAGGTGAACGCGAGGTACACGGCCGCGAGATGCGCGCCGACGTCCGCCACCGTCCACTTCGGGACCCCGGAGGCCGCGTCGGGGTCGGGTACGTCACGCAGCAGCGCGACGAGCCGGGTGATCACGCCGGCCAGCGCGAGCCGCGTCCTCTCGTGCTCGGCGACGGCGTCGAACTCGGTGACGGTGCCCATGCCACTCCCCGTATCGCGGACGGGTCCGCACATTACCGGCGAGTAGGAAATTGCGACAGGGGTCTGCGGAACAGAGGGCTGGGCCGGGCCGACAGGCCACCGCCCCGCACCGCGTACGGGTACCCGGTCGAGCTCCGTCACGGCCACGGCTCCGTCGGCCGTACCGTGTCGAAGCCAGGACCGGGCGGCGAGTCAGATGGACGCCGTCGGTGACGGGCCCGGCCGGGAGCGCGGTCTGACGGGGTGTCGGAACGCCGTGCCCCGAACAGGGCGGGCCTCTCGAACGAGCCGCCGCGGCGCACGGCCGGCCGGCCTGGTCGCACCCCGCCCCAACCCTGCCTGCGGGGCGGTGCGCGCTCGCGTGCCCTCCGCCTGGCGAGGCCCGCCGTGTGGTGCGAGCATGGAAGTGGTGCTGTGCGCCGCTCCGCGCTCTCGCGAGGAGGGATGGTCATGGCCAAACGTCTCGTCGTCTGTTGTGACGGCACGTGGAATTCCGCCGACCAGCCCAGCAAGACCAATGTCGCCAAGGTCGCCCTGTCGGTCGTCCCCGGTACCGCCGGCGGCAAGGAACAACGCGTCTACTACGACAGCGGTGTCGGTACGCACCGGCGCGACCGGCTGCGCGGGGGCGCGTTCGGTGTGGGCCTGTCGCGCAACGTCGTGGACGCCTACCGCTTCCTCGTCGAGACCTACGAGCCCGACGACGAACTGTTCCTGTTCGGCTTCAGCCGGGGCGCGTTCACCGCCCGCAGTCTGTCGGGGCTGGTGCGCAACTGCGGCATCCTGCGCCGGGACCACGCCGACCGGATCCCGGACGCCTGGGCGCTGTACCGCAGCCGCATCGAGTCGCCGAACGGCGCGGCATCCACCCTGTTCCGCCGCTCGTACGCACGGGAGACGGAGATCCGCTTCGTCGGGGTGTGGGACACCGTGGGCGCCCTCGGCATCCCGTATCCGAGCGCCGCCTGGCTCCAGCCGGCCGCGCGGCGGTTCAACGCGCGCTGGGCCTTCCACAACACCGATCTGAGCAGCTGGGTCCGGGCGGCCTTCCACGCGCTGGCCGTCGACGAACAGCGCTCGGCGTTCCGGCCGACGCTCTGGCACCAGCGGCCCGGCGCGGCCCGCGAGGGCCAGGAGCTCCAGCAGGTGTGGTTCTCCGGGGTGCACTGCGATGTCGGTGGCGGCTACAAGGAGACGGGTCTGTCGGACATCCCCCTGCTGTGGATGGCCGACCAGGCCCGCAGGCACGGGCTGGAGTTCGGCGCGGACGCGCTGAGCGAGTCGGGACCGAAGGTGATGAGGCCGGAGGAGAACGTCGACTTCCGGGTACGGCCCGACAGTTCGGGTCCGATGCATGTCTCGCGCAAGGGGATGTACCGGCTGTCCGAGCCCTTCGACCGGCCGATCGGCGAGGCGGTGGACGACGAGGGCCGGCCCGACGGCAACGAGTTCCTGGCGGTGCCGGCCAAGGAGCGCTGGGACCGGGTCAGCGGCTATCGGCCCGCGGGGCTGGCGAAGTACCTGGCGGCACAGGACCGGGTCCGGCTGGAACCCGTACTGCTGCCGGGCCTGGCCGAGGGCCTGCCCCCGATGCCGCCCGCGTCCTCTGCTGCTCCCGGCACAGGAGCGGGTGCCGAGACCGGAGCGGGTGCCGAACCCGGAGCGAGTGCCGAACCCGGAGCGGGTAGCGAGACGCCCGGGGGCCTGCGCCGCACCACCTGAACACCCACGAGTGCCTCAGGCGTGGCGTCGGTGTCGACGTCGTCGACCAGCCACCGCGGGCGGCCCGCGGCGGCAAGGGACAGCGCACGCTCGCTCTCCGTGGGCGCGGAGTCGTCCCGCGCGGTCTCGTCGAACTTGTTGCCGATCCCGGTGCTCACGTGTCCCTCGACGTCCAGGTACATGGAGTGGACGCGTCCTTCGAGGGGGTCGTCGAAGCCGATCCAGTAGTCGCGAACGCACTGGTGCCCGACTCCGCCTTCCGGCCGCCGGCCCCGGGGCGCTCGGGAATCATCCGGGCGAACCGGGGCGAGGGCGGCACGCCGAGTTCCTCGTCGAGCATGCGGCGGAACGCCTCGAAGTGACGCACCGCCTCGGCGACGTTGCCCTCCGCGAGATGCGCCGAGACCACGGCACGGTGAGCGCTCTCCCGCAGCGGTTCCGCGCGTACGCTCGCCCAGGCCGCCTCCATCGCCAGAGCGGGCCTGTCCTGCCGCACCAGGGCCTCGGCGAGCGCGTCGAGCGCGTGCAGCCGCAGTTGGCGCAGCCGCTCTCGCTCCAGCAGCACCCAGTCCTCGTCCCAGCCGGGCAGCAGGTCCTCTCCGGTCAGGATGCCCAGCGGGGGCAGGTCGTCGAGTTCCTCGGCGTCGCCCTGTACGACGCCGAGTGCCGTCTGCGTCAGGGCGTGCACGTCGACGCGCAGGGCGGGGGTGATGAGCAGGGTGTCGCCGTAGCAGCCGATCAGGGGTGGTTCGCCGCGGGGCAGCTTCCACAGCGTGGTCCGCAGGCTTCCGCGCGCGTGTTCCTCGGTCACCTCGGGCCACAGGGTGCCGGCGAGGACCGTGCGCGAGACCTGACCGCGCAGTCCCATGTACGCAATCACCCGCTGGCCGTTGTGGGAAAGCTCGACCGTCTCGGCAGCGAGTTCCAGATGGAACTGGCCGAGCAGTCGCAGCCGGGGAGGAGCAGCCACCACCATTCTCCCAACGCGCCGTGCCCTCATCATTTTCTGCCCGCCGTACAGCGCCTGCAATTCGGCCCGGCGCGGCCGTCACGGCGTTGACGCGGACGTGACGCCACGATGACGCCGGTTCCGTAGCGTGGGCCCGGCGAATGGATCGGCGCCGGTCGCCGCACCGCGGCCCCGGTCGGTCACAGCCCCGGTCGGTCACGATTCCGGACGGTCGCGGCCCCACGGCCGCAGGTCGCGGGAGACGGGAAGAGACCAGGAGCGGAGTCGTCATGGTCGCTCCGTCCGACGTCCGGTACGGCGAGCGGAACGAGGACGTACGCACGGTGCGGAACGAGGACGTACGCACGGTGCGGAACGAGGACGTACGCACGGTGCGGAAGGCCCTGATCGAGCGGGGCCGCAGGTCGTAGGCCCAGTTGGTGAACGGACGCCTGGCCCGCCGTCACGCCCCGGGCCCGCCCGGCCGACGGGAGCCCACCGGACCCGGGGCGTGACGGCGGGCCAGGACCGAGGCCCTGGCCCCCCGTTCGGCTGCCCCGCGTCCGGGCTCAGGCGTCCTCGAAGAGCAGGTCCTCGGGAGGCCGGGTCATCCGCACGGTCTGGCCGTCGGTGACCTCCACGACGCGGTGGAGGCCCACGCAGCGCTCACCGGTGGACAGGATCGAGTAACGGTCGCCCCCGCCGGCCAGATAGGCCGGGAGGCAGCTCAGCGGCATGCCGAGAGCCAGGTAGTCCACCAGGCGGCGGAACAGCTTGGGGAACAGCAGTGCCTCGTCGGTGATGGTGCCCAGGCCGGTGATCTTCGCGCCGGTGAGTGTGACGTCGGCCGACCACAGGCCACGGCCGGTGTCCCGGGCCTCCGTCGCCCTGGCGGCCAGTTCGGCCCGCAGCGAGGTGAACAGGCTGCGGTAGAACATCGGATAGGCGAAACCCGCCGCGATGAGACGGTGGTTGACGGTCGAGGCGAGCTCCGCCTCGTTCACGTCGATCTCCCGGCCGCTCTCCTCTGTGTGTGTGCCGCGTCCGGCGAGGGCGATGCAGCGGCCGTGGACGTCGGCGGCGCGGGTGAGGACGAAGCCGGGCACCGTCTCCGGGACCGTGGCGGTCACGGTCTCGTTGCCCGCGCGCTGGACGTCGGTGAAACCGAGCCAGTTGAGCAGTTCGTCACGGGCCGCGTGGGCGAACTCCAGCGGCTGGTGGACCCTGCCGGGTCCGTAGTGCGTCTCGGGTGCGTCGACGGCGTCGAGCCGCAGCTTGGCCCGGCCCGTGGCGCTGTGCTCGACGGCACGCCCGCGCCCGCCGCCGACGAGGTCCCAGTGTTCCGGGTTCTCGGCCGTGAAGGCGACCGTGTCCCCGTCCGGCTGGGTGCCCTTGACGTCGTAGAAGCCCTTGATGAGAAGCATGGGCATGGTGACTCCTCACGTGTGCAAGGTGCTCGATGCCCTACGAATGTCCGCGGATTCGACGGGCCCGCGTACCCTGGCCAACTCGGAACCCCCCACCCTTCATTGTCCGTCCGCGGCAGCGGTTCCGCATGTCCGGCGGACCGCGGGACGGACCGGAGGCCGGCCGGAACAGGGCCGTCCCGCCACGCACTTCGACCCCCGGCCGCTCGTGCGGCGCGACGGTCGAAGGCGAGGACGGTAGCCGTGCCGCCGGTGTCAGCCGACGATCTCGGCGGACTCGATCACGACGGGCTGCGTGGGCACGTCCTGGTGGCCCCGGAGGGTCGCGGTGCGGACCTTCTTGATCTGGTCGACCACGTCCTGGCCCTCGACGACCCGGCCGAAGACGGCGTAGCCCCAGGCGTTGGGGGTCTTGCCCTTGTGGTCGAGGAAGTCGTTGTCGGAGACGTTGACGAAGAACTGCGCCGTGGCGGAGTGCGGTTCGCCGGTGCGCGCCATCGCCACGGTGTACGCGATGTTCTTCAGGCCGTTGTCGGCCTCGTTGGTGATCGGCGCCAGGGTGGGCTTCTGCGCCATCTCCGCCGTGAAGCCACCGCCCTGGACCATGAAGCCGTCGATCACACGGTGGAATATCGTTCCGTTGTAGTGACCGTTCCTGACATACGTCAGGAAGTTCTCGACCGACTTGGGCGCCTCGGCGTCGGCGAGCTCGATGACGATGCTGCCGTGGTTCGTGGTCAGCTTGACCCTGGACATGAAAAAGCGCCTTTCTCGCGGGGATGACCGATTCATCTTTTCACGCACGTCCCACGGGTCGTGATCCGGTGGCGCGGCCGTGGACCAGACACGGCACAGCCACATCGGTCCGCGCGCCGGCCCGGCGCTCCGCCGACCCGTTCGCGCGATCCCTGGGCCGCCCCGGCGGGGGCGAGCACCCGTTCGAAGAACCACACCAGGCCGACGAAGCCGACGACCACGGCGGCCGCGGCGGCCGCGGCCTGGACGAAGGCCGCCCAGGAGCAGCGGCGGGCCGGCCGCCCGGGCATCGCGCTGGTTGTCATCGCGCTGACAGTCCGGCCCGGACGAACTGTCAGCGCATCGCCTTCCACCCGCACCCCGCGACACCCCAGCCTTGGGCCTCGAGCCGCACAGCCCGTCGCCCCTGGGGAGTCGCCGAGATGTCCGAGCCGCCACCCGAGAACCCGTCGTCGCTGACCGACCGGCTGCGGCACTGGGCCGTCCACCGGGCCCAGGAACGCGCCCTGACCTACGTCGACTTCCCCGAGCCGGACTCCCCCGGCACCCATCGCACGCTCACCTGGGACGCCCTGGACGCCCGGGCCCGGTCGGTCGCCGCGCACCTGGTGGGCACGGTCCGTCCCGGGGAGCGGGTGGCGCTGCTGCTGCCGCAGGGCCTGGACTACGTGGCGGCGTTCCTCGGCTGCCTGTACGCGGGCGTGGTCGCCGTACCGCTGTTCGGCCCTGAACTGCCCGGCCACGCGGGCCGGTTGCGGGCCGTGCTCGACGACTGCGAACCCGCCCGGCTGCTGGCGGACAGTGCCTCCCGGGAGGCCGTTCGGGCGTTCGCGGGCGAGGGGGTGCCCGTGTCGGCGGTGGACGAACTCCCTTCGGCCGGGCCCGGGTTCGAACCGCCCGGGACCGCTCCGGACGACATCGCCTACCTCCAGTACACCTCGGGCTCCACCGGCAGCCCGTCGGGCGTGATGGTGACGCACGCGAACGTCGTCGCCAACGCCCGGCAGGCCACCCTCGCCTTCGGACTCGCACCGCGGCACAGCACCTCCGTGGGCTGGCTGCCGCTGTTCCACGACATGGGACTGATCCTCAGCGCCGCGGCACCGGTGTACGCCGGGTACGCCTCCGTCCTGCTGGACCCGGTGGCCTTCCTGGAACGGCCGGCCCGCTGGCTGCGGCTGCTGGGCCGCTACCGGGGCACGATCAGCGCCGCCCCCAACTTCGCCTACGACTACTGCGTCACCCGCGTCGGCGAGGAGGAGACGGCCGGGCTGCGGCTCGACCGGGTCGCCGCGCTGCTCAACGGCAGCGAGCCGGTCAGGCCGGGCACCCTGGAGCGGTTCCGTGCCGGGTTCAGCGCGACCGGCCTGCCCGACGAGGCGCTCAGCCCCGCGTACGGTCTCGCCGAGGCGACGGTGTTCGTGGCCGCGGCCTGGTGCACCGAGCCGCCGAGGGTGCTGGAGTGCGACCCGGCCGCGCTGGCGGCGGGCCGGGTCGAGGAGCGTCCGGGCGGCGCGGCACGGCTCACCGTGTGCGGGCGGCCGGTCGGGCAGGAGCTGCGGATCGCGGACCCGGAGACCGGGGCCGTGCTCGACGAGGACCGCGTCGGCGAGATCCAGGTCCGCGGGCCCAATGTCGCCGCGGGCTACTGGAAGCGGCCCGAGCGGACCGCCGACGCCTTCCGCGGGGGCTGGCTGCGCACCGGTGACCTCGGCGCGCTGCACCGGGGCGAACTCGTGGTGACCGGACGGCTGAAGGACCTGCTCATCGTGGACGGCCGCAACCACTACCCGCAGGACATCGAGGAGTCCGTGCAGTCCGCGGTGGCGCTGGTGCGCCGCGACCGGCTCGCCGCGTTCCGCGTCCCGCGCGCGGACCGGCCCGGGGACGAGGATCTCGTGGTGGTCGCGGAGACAGTCCGGGGCGCGGAGGTGGACGCGACGGCGCTGCGCGAGGCCGTCCTGGCGGCCCGCGGCGCGGTCGCCGCGCGGCACGGCCTGCGGCTGTCCGAACTGGTGCTGGTCCCGGCCGGGGAGGTGCCACGCACCTCGAGCGGGAAGGTGGCGAGGGCCGCGTGCCGGGAGCGGTTCCTGACGGGAGCCCTGCGCTCCCCGGCGGGAGCCCCGCGATGAGCGCCGCGACGAGCCCCGGCGGCCGTGTCCGCGAGCTGCTCGTCGAGCGACTCGGCGCGTGGTACGGCGTGGCGCCCGCCGAGGTGACCGACGACCGGCCCTTCGCCGAACTGGGTCTCACCTCACGGGACGCCGTCGCCCTCAGCGGCATGCTCGCCGAGATCACGGGGCGACGGCTGCCGCCCACACTGCTGTGGGAGTCGCCCACGCCGGGCGCCCTGGTGGCGGCGCTCACGTCCGGGGCGCGGCCGGAGGACGGGGCCGGGTCGGGAGGCGACGCGGGGCGTGTCGACGGGACCGAGGGCAAGGGCGGCACCGCGCCTCTCGCGAACGCCGGCACCCCGGCCGACGGGGCCGAACCCGTCGCCGTCGTCGGGGTGGGGTGCCGTTTCCCGGGCGGGGCCGACTCGCCGGCCGCGTACTGGCGGCTGCTGTCGGAGGGCCGCGACGCCGTCGGCATCGTGCCCGAGGAACGCTGGCGGGCGTTCCTGCCGCCCGGCGCGGGGCTGCCCCCGGGACTCAGCCGCCATGGGGGTGTGCTCGACGACCTGGCCGGATTCGACGCGGAGTTCTTCGGTGTCGCAGCCGACGAGGCCGTCGCCCTCGACCCTCAGCAGCGGATGCTGCTGGAGGTCACGCGCGAGGCCCTCGACCACGCGGCACTGCCCGCCCCGTCCCTCGCCGGAACCCGGACCGGGGTGTTCGTCGGCATCAGCGGCAGCGACTACGCCCGTCTCACCACCGCAGGCCTGGACACGGTGACACCGTGGACCGTGAGCGGGGCCGCGCTCGGCGTGGCGGCGGGGCGGCTGTCGTACGCGCTGGACCTGCGCGGCCCCAGCCTGGCCGTGGACACGGCCTGCTCGTCGTCGCTGGTGGCGGTGGACCACGCGGTACGCGGTCTGCGGGAGGGTACCTGCGACCTGGCGCTGGCGGCCGGCGTCAACGTCCTGCTCTCGCCCGCCGTGACGGCAGGTTTCCAGCGGGCGGGTGCACTCGCTGCCGACGGCCGCTGCAAGGCCTTCGATTCGGCCGCCGACGGCATGGTGCGCGGCGAGGGCTGCGGGGTCGTCGTCCTGAAACGGCTCGCCGACGCCGAACGTGACGGCGACCGCGTCCTCGCCGTCGTCACGGCCACGGCGGTGAACTCCGACGGCCGCTCCAACGGCCTGACAGCCCCCAGCCCGTCCGCACAGCGGGCCCTGCTGACGCGGGCGCACGGCCCGCGGGCCGCGTCGGTGGACTACGTGGAGGCGCACGGCACCGGCACACCGCTCGGCGACCCGGTCGAGGCGAGCGCGCTCGGAGCGGTGCTCGGGCGGGACCGCTCCGCCGAGCAGCCGCTGCTGCTGGGCTCGGTGAAGGCGAACCTCGGGCATCTGGAGGCGGCCGCGGGCATCGCCGGGCTCGTCAAGACGGTGCTGGCCCTGCATCACGACGAACTCCCGCCGCAGCTCCACTTCGTACGGCCCAGCACCCACATCGACTTCGCCGCGCTGCGTCTGCGCGTGGTGACCTCGCCCGAGCCCTGGCCGCGCTACTCGGGCCGGGCGACCGCGGGAGTCTCGGCGTTCGGTATCGGCGGCACGAACGCGCATGTGGCGCTCACCGAGCACCGCGCCCCGCTGCCGCGCGGTGCCCGTGCGCCGCGGGAACAGCCTGCCGTGCTCCTCCTCGACGCCCCGACGGACGCCCGACTGCGCTCCCAGGCAGGTGAGTTGGGGCAGTGGCTCGGCTCCCCCGAGGGCGCCGGCACCCGGCTCCGCGACCTCGGCCGGACCCTGGCGGGGCGCACCGGTCGCGGCCCGCGGCGCGCCGCCGTCGTCGCCCGGGACCGGGCCACCGCCGAGACGGCGCTGCGCCGCATGGCGGTCGGCGCCCCGGACGCGCACCTCGTCACGGGCGGGCAGCTCGCGGCACCGGCCCCGGGGCCGGTGTGGGTCTTCTCCGGTTACGGGTCGCAGTGGCCCGGCATGGGCCGCGAACTCCTGGCCTCGGAACCGGCGTTCGCCGCCGCAGTGGACCGGCTGGAGCCGGTGCTGCGCGAGACGGCCGGGGTCTCCCTGCGCGCGGCGACCGAGCCGGACGCCGACCTGTCCTCGCCCGCCGTCGTCATGCCGGTGCTCTACGGCCTCCAGGTCGCGCTCGCCGAGCTGTGGCGGTCCTACGGCCCGGAACCGGCGGCGGTGATCGGTCACTCCCTCGGCGAGATCGCGGCCGCGGTCGCGGCGCGGGCCCTCGATCCGGAGACGGGAGCGCGCGTGGTCGCGGTGCGCTCCCGGCTGCTGTCGACCCTGCGCGGCGGCGCGATGGCCGTGGTGGACCTGCCGGCCGGCCGCATCGCGCCGCTCGTGGGGCCGTCGCGGTCGCTGACCGTGGCCGTGCACTCCGCGCCCGCTCAGTGCGTGGTCACGGGCCCGGCGGCGGACGTCGACGCGCTCGTCTCCCGGGTCACCGCCGACGGCGGCTTCGCCCGCAGGCTGCCCGTGTCCGGCGCCGGGCACTCCCCGGACGTCACCCCGCTGCTGGGGGCGTTCGCCGCCGGGCTGGGAGAGGTTCCCCACGCCCCGCCCGCGCACCGCCGCTACTCCACGGTCCTGGACGATCCCCGGGCCGCCGACCCGTACGACACGGCGTACTGGCTGGCCAATCTGCGCCGGCCGGTGCGGTTCACGCAGGCGGTGCGGGCGGCGGCCGAGGACGGACACCGGGTGTTCGTCGAGGTCGCCCCGCACGCCACCCAGCCGCACGCCCTGCGCCGCACCCTGGAGGCCGTGGGGGCGGGGCCGTCCCTGGTCCTGCCCACACTGCTCAGGGACACCGACGACGCGGTCACCTTCCGCTCCTCCCTCGCTTCGCTCCTGGTGCACGGCGTGACACCGCCCGCCCCGCGGGAGACGCTGCACCGGGGCGCGCGGATCGTGGACGTGCCCTCGCCCCGCTGGCACCACCGGCGCTTCTGGGCGGGCGAGACACCCGAGCCGCCGCCCACCGAGGCGAGGGCACCGGAGTCCGGGGCGACCCCGCTGGAGCGGCTGCGCCTGCTGGCCGCCGGAGTGCTGGGCCACGGCGCCGACCGGCTCGACCCCGATGTGGCGCTCTCCGATCTGGGCCTCGACTCGCTCATGGCGGTGCGGATCCGCGCGGCCCTGGAGCGGGAGTTCGGGGCGGCACCCGAGCCGGGAGTCCTGCTGCGCCGGGCGACCCTGCGCGAACTGGCGCGTCTCCTCCCCGGCGCGGAGCGGGCGGAGACGACCGAGCCCGCAGGGGCGACTCCCCCGTCGGGTGCCACGGAGCCATCCCCGCGGACGCCTCCACCGGACACCCTCGAACCATCGCCGCGGACGCCTCCACCGGACACCCCCGAGCCCATTCGGGCGACTTCCCCGACGGGCACCTCCGGGGTCCTGCGCGTGTTCCCCGGCGACGGTCCGCACACCCCGCTGTTCCTCGCGCACGCGGCGGGCGGCTCGTCCGAGGTGTACGCCCGCCTGGCCGACCGGCTCGACGGACAGCGGCCCGTGTTCGGGTTCGACCGGGTCGAGGAACCGGCCGACGTCCCCGGACGCGCCGCCGAGTTCGCCCGTCGCGTCCGGCTGCTGCGGCCCGACGGACCGTGGATCGTGGGCGGCTGGTCCTACGGCGGAGTCGTCGCCCAGGAGGCGGCGCGGCAGCTGTCCGCGCACGGCGAGGTCGGCGCGCTCGTCCTGATCGACTCGGTGCTCCCGCTGCCGCCCCGGGCCGGCGAGGCACCGGCCGACGAGGCCCGGCGCCGCTTCACGGACTTCGCGGCGTACGTCCGCCGCACGTACGGAGCCGAACTGGACATCCCCTACGGGCGGTTGGCCGGCCTGGACGACGCCGGGCGGATCGACCTCGTGCTCCGGCTGCTGCGCGAGGCCGCCGGCCCTCCCGCGGCGGCCCTGGCGCACCAGCGCGCCTCGTACCTGGACCTGCGCACGGGAGAGAGCCACACGCCGGGCCCCTACCGCGGCCGTACGCTCCTCTACCGCGCGACCCGGCCCGCCCCGCACACCGTGCGCGACACCCGCTACGAGCGGACGGACGCCGCGCTCGGCTGGGACGCGTACTGCGCCGACCTCACCCTCGCCCCGCTTCCCGGCCATCACCTGGAACTGCTCGACCCGCCGGTGGTGAACGCGCTGGCCGTCCGGCTGGCGCAGGCCCTCACCGCCGGCTGACCCTCTCGGCAGGCAGACCGAAACGGAGCCGTCATGCCCCGACACCGCCGCCACAGATCCCCGCGCGCGACGGCCCTCACCGTCGTCGCCGCCCTCCTCGCCACCGTCGGCGCCCTGCACACGGCCAGTGGCACACCGCCGGCCGTCGACGCCCGGGTCGTCGGACAGCGGTGGCTCGACGACCGCACCGTCGACCTGACCGTGCGCTCCCCGGCCGTGGGCGCCGACGTCCCCGTACGGGTGCTGCTGCCGCGGTCGTACGCCGACGCGCCGGACCGCGAGCGGCCGGTGCTGTATCTGCTCCAGGGCGCGCACGACGACCACACGTCGTGGACTCGGGAGACGGACGTCGAGGGCTTCCTGGCGAGCCAGGACGTCATCACCGTGATGCCGTCCTCGGGCCCCACCGGCATCCCCACCGACTGGTGGAACTTCGGCCGCACGAGCCCCGACTACGAGACGTTCCAGCTGGACGAGCTCGCGCGAGTGCTGCGCGACACCTTCCACGCGGGCTCCCGGCGGGCCGTCGCCGGGGTGTCCACGGGCGGCTACGGCGCACTCGCCCTGGCCGCGCGCAGACCCGGCTCCTTCGGCGCGGCGGCCTCCTACAGCGGTGTCCTGGACACGACGGCGCCGGGGATGGTCACGGTCGTGCACGCGATCGTGGCCCGGGAGCAGCTGCCGCCCGTCTCGCTGTGGGGCAGCCCGCTGCTCCAGCGCGTCAACTGGGCCGCGCACAACCCGTACGCGCTCGCCGGACGACTCGCCGGCACCCGTCTGTACATCGCGCAGGGGCGAGGGACACCCGGCGGCGACTTCGGGAATCTGGAGGGCGCGCTGCTGGAGGGGACGCTATGGGGACAGGCGCGGGGGTTCACGGCGCGCCTGGCCGAACTGGGCGTGCCCGCGCGGACCCATCTGTACCAGGGCGGCTCGCACGCCTGGTCGTCCTGGCGGCACGAGTTCGAGGCGTCGTGGCCGACGCTCGCCGCCGGACTCGGGCTGCCGCCCATCTGACCCGGACCGGGCCGAGCCCGAAAGGAATCCCATGGAACGCGATCCGCTCGCCGAGGCGGCGGTGGCCGGCGCCACGCCCGCCGAACTCGCCGAACTGCCCTTGCCCTCCACCTACTTGGCCGCCCATCTGCGGGCCGAGGACGTCGGCATGTTCTCCGGCGTCGACGACAGGGACGTCCGCAAGTCGATCCATGTCGGCCGGGTGCCCCTGCCGGAACTCGCCCCGGACGAGGTGCTCGTGGCCGTGTTCGCCAGCGGCATCAACTACAACACCGTGTGGTCGGCGATGTTCTCGCCGGTGCCGACGTTCTCGTTCCTGCGGCAGTTCGGCCGCGAGGGCGGGTGGGCCGCCCGGCACGACGCGCCGCAGCATGTGATCGGCTCCGACGCGGCGGGGATCGTGGTCCGCGCCGGCGCGGGAGTGCGGCGCTGGCGGGTCGGCGACCGGGTCGTGGTGACGCCCGCGTACGTCGACGCCGAGGACCCGGCCACGCACGCCGACGGCATGCTGGGCGCCGCACAGCTGGCCTGGGGGTTCGAGACCAACTTCGGCGGCCTCGCGCACTACTGTGTCGCCCGCGCCAGTCAGCTGCTGCCGAAGCCCGCCCATCTGACCTGGGAGGAGGCGGCGAGCAGTCCGCTGTGCGCGGGCACCGCCTACCGGATGCTGGTCGGTGACCGGGGCGCCCGGATGAAGCAGGGCGACGTGGTCCTGATCTGGGGCGCCGCGGGCGGACTCGGCGCCTACGCCGCGCAGTTCGTGCGGGCCGGCGGCGGGATCGCCGTCGGAGTGGTCTCCAGCGCGGAGAAGGCGCGCCGGGCGCGGGAGTTCGGCTGCCATGCCGTCGTGGACCGGCGGGAGATCGGTCTCGACGCGGGGACGCCCGCGAACCCGTCCGTGGCCGGGCGCCGGCTCGGTCGGCTGATCAGGGCGGCCGTCGGTGAGGACCCGCACATCGTGTTCGAGCACGTGGGGCGGGCCACGTTCGGGGTGTCGGTGTACGTGGTGCGGCGCGGCGGCACGGTGGTGACCTGCGGGTCGACGACCGGCTATCTGCACGAGTTCGACAACCGGTACCTGTGGATGCGGCTCAAGCGGGTGATCGGCAGCCACGGCGCCAACCTCGACGAACAGGCCGCCACCCAGCGCCTGCTGGAGCTCGGGCTGCTGCGGCCCGCCCTGTCGGTGACCTATCCGCTGGAGGCGACCGGTGAGGCGGCCCGGCTGGTGCAGCGCGGTGGGCACACGGGCAAGGTGGGCGTGCTGGCGCTCGCCCCGCACGCGGGGCTCGGCGTGTCGGGCCCCCGGGTCCGCGAGTCACCGCTTCCGTGAGGCCGGTGCCCGGGGCGCACCGCCCGCGAGTCACCGCCGCCGTGAGGCCCACGCCCTGAGCCCACCGCCGCGGGCCCCGGTGCCCGCACCCGGCATCCCGGTGAGCGATTCCTGGCAGGTGACCGACAGCGGGTGGGGGCAGAAGTGTCAGGGCGGTGACAGTCTTGGCCGCCCCGGCCGGGCAAGGCTTGGCGCACACGGCACGGGCGTTCCACGATGACGCCCCCCACAGTCCGTCCTCCCCGGAGCGTGCCCATGTCGTCGACCGCCCTGGCGCGGCCCTACGCCGCCACACCGCCCCCGCACGAACTGCGCCGGCTCCTCGGACGCCATGTCCCGGCCGCCGTGCGGGAGATGGAGCACGAGGTGGCGGCCCATCTGCCGCTGTACGCCGACGCCTTCAACGACACACCGGACTTCTCCGTGCGCCGGATCGTGGAACGCACCGTGCGCCTCTTCCTCGCCACGCTCGGCCCCGGGCCGGGCGGGGGCGCGCAGACGGCCGAACTGACCGCGCTGTACCAGCGGATCGGTGCGGAGCACAGCCGTGCCGGGCACTCGGTCGACACCCTGCGGACGGCCCTGGGCGTGGCCGGGCAGGTGGCCCGCAGGCGGTTCATCAAGGACGCGTACCGCCTGCGATGGCCCGAGGCGACGCTGGAGTTCCTGATCGAGAGCGCCGGTGCGCTGATCCAGACCGCGGTCGACTCCGCGCTCGGCGGGTTCGAGCAGGAGGGCGGGCAGGAGTTACCGGGGCGGCGGCGCCGGGCCCGGCTGCGGGACGCGCTCGTGGCGGACCTGCCGATGGACCTCTCGTCGCTGTCGGCCCTGGCGGAGGCGGCGAAGTGGCCGCTGCCCGACACCGTCACCGTGCTCGCGCTGCCGCCGGGCACCCGCACCGAGCGGGCCGTGCTGCCGGACGAGGCGCTGGCCCATCACCGTCCCGACGCGCCCTTCGTGATCCTGCCGGGCGACCGGCAGCCGTTCCCGCTGCTGCGGACGGAGGGAGCGGCGCTGGGTCCGGTGGTACCGGTCGCCCGCGCCGCGGACTCGCTGCGCTGGGCCCGCCACGCCGTGGATCTGACGCTGCGGGGTCTGCTCCCCTCGGCGGCCCCGCTGGACTGCGCCGACCATCTCGCCGCTCTGGTGGCCTCCAGGGCGGGTGATCTGCTCGACGCCGTGGCGGCGGAGACGCTGGGGCCCTTGCTGTCGCTGCCCGAGCGCCGCCGCGTACCGCTGCTGCGCACGCTGCTCAGCTATCTGGAGAGCGGGGACAACGCGGTGGCCACGGCCCGCAGGCTGTTCGTGCACGAGCAGACGGTCCGCTACCGGCTGCGGCAGATCGCCGAGGTGACCCGGGACTCCCTGCCCGGCACCGACCGCCGGCTGGAGACGATGCTCGTCCTCGCCCGGCTGCTCGACGGCGCCCCCGGGGAGCGGCGGCCGCCCGCGCCGCGAAGCGGGCGGGGGCGGTGACGGGACGGCGGCCGGGGCCGTGCGGCGCCGCGCACGACAAGGTGAACCAGCGGGGTCGGCCCGCCGAGGGGTGCGAGCGGCCGGCGTGTCGCCGCTCGCCCCACCGGCGTACTGCCCTCGGCGCCCCGGCACCGACCCGGCCGTAGCATCTGTGCAGGTCAGCGGCGTGCGGAACATATTCCCGCGGAATCCATCGGAATTCCGATGCCCGGCATCGGATTCCCCATTGGTCACCCGGGGATCACCGGCCTACCTTCGAGGACATCGCCGCACCGGCGGTCCGGACGCGGGACATCGGATCCCGCGGACCGTCGGAGCGTGCCGCCCTGTCCCTCGGGCCCGCACCGGGCCCGCACCCTCGAGAGAGACATCATGTCCAAGATCCTTTTCGTGCTGACCGGCGCCACCCACTGGACGCTCGCCGACGGCACCCGGCACCCCACCGGCTTCTGGGCCGAGGAGGCCGCCGCCCCCTACGAGGCCTTCAAGGCCGCCGGCCACGAGATCGTCGTCGCCACCCCCGGCGGTGTCGTGCCGACCGTCGACAAGGGCAGCCTCGCGCCCGAGGTCAACGGCGGCCAGGAGAACGCCGACAAGGTCGCCGCGACGCTGGACTCCTTCACCGAGCTCCATGCCCCGATCCGGCTGGAGGACGCCCGCCCGGAGGACTTCGACGCCGTCTTCTACCCCGGCGGCCACGGCCCCATGGAGGACCTGGCCGTCGACGCCGCCTCCGGCAAGTTCCTCGTCGACACCCTCGCCTCCGGCAAGCCCCTCGCCGTGGTCTGCCACGGCCCGGCCGCGTTGCTCGCCGCCACCCTGGAGGACGGCTCCAACGCGTTCGCCGGATACCGGGTCGCCGCGTTCACCAACGCCGAGGAGACTCAGGCCGGTCTCGCCGACAAGGCGAAGTGGCTGCTGGAGACCCGTCTCACCGAGGCCGGCGTGGACGTGCGGGCCGGCGAGCCGTGGGCGCCGAACGTGGTCGTCGACCGCAACCTGGTCACCGGCCAGAATCCCGCCTCCTCCGCCCCGCTCGCGGCCGAGGTCCTCAAGAAGCTCGCCTGACGACGGGACCGGGCCGGGCCGGCCGGACGGCGGTGGCCGACCGGCCGAGGGCCCTTCGGGCAGCCGACCTGACATGGTGGGCCCCGGTCTCGCCGCCACCGGGCCGGGTGTCCCACAGACTGACGGGCGGGCCCGTCGGGGGCGGCGTCGAGTCGGCGCTCACCGGCGGCCGTCGACATCCGCCCGTACGACAAGGAACGCCACCATGAGCTCACCTTCCAGCGACCGCCCCGTCGCCGCTTCCGGCACCTTCGCACTCGGCGGTGACCTGCCCGTCCACCGGCTCGGCTACGGCGCCATGCAGCTCACCGGGCCCGGCGTGTGGGGCGAGCCGAAGGATCCGGACGAGGCGATACGCGTCCTGCGACGGGCCGTGGAACTCGGCGTGACCTTCATCGACACCGCGGACTCCTACGGCCCCTTCGTCAGCGAGCGCCTGATCCGCGAGGCGCTCCACCCGTACGCCGACGACCTGGTCATCGCCACCAAGGGCGGCCTGACCCGGTCCGGGCCCGACGACTGGCGGCCGGTGGGCCGGCCGGAGTATCTGCGCCAGCAGGTGGAGCTGAGCCTGCGCCACCTGGGGCTGGAGCGCATCGACCTCTACCAGCTGCACCGCGTCGACCCGCGGGTGCCGCTCGCCGACCAGCTCGGTGAGCTCAAGCTGCTCCAGGACGAGGGCAAGATCCGGCACATCGGCGTCTCCGAGGTGAGCGTCGAGCAGCTGAAGGAGGCGCGCGGCCACGCGGAGATCGTCTCCGTGCAGAACCTGTACAACCTCGCCGACCGCGGCGCCGAGGACGTCCTCGCCTACGCCGAGGCGGAGAACATCGCGTTCATCCCCTGGTACCCCATGGCCACCGGCCGACTGGCGCGCCCCGGAGGCCCGTTGGAGGCAGCCGCCAAGCAGCACGAGGCGACCGCGGCGCAGCTCGCCCTGTCCTGGCTGCTGCGCCGCTCCCCCGTGATGCTGCCGATCCCCGGCACCTCGCGGGTGGCCCATCTGGAGGAGAACCTCCGGGCCGCGTCCCTCGCCCTCACCGACGAGGAGTTCGCGGCGCTCTCCGACGCGGTCTGACCACCGCGCACCCGGCTCGCCCTCCCCTCGCCCGGCGGGGGAAGGCGAGCCGCATCCGGGCGCCCCGCCGGCCGGGGCACCCCGGTCCGGCGGCCGCCCGCCCCGTCACTCGCCCGCCGCTTCCTCCGCGATCTTGTCGAACTGCGCTCCCATGGCCTCCGACAGCGCCTGCGCCGCCGACAGCGGGCGGACCATCACCATGAAGTCGTCGATCTTCCCCTCCTCGTCGAAGTGGAGGAAGTCGCAGCCCTGGATCTGCTTGCCCGCGACGGTCGCCGTGAACACGAACGCGTGGTCGCGGCCGTCGGGGTTCGCGATCTCCTTGACGTAGCTGAAGTCCTCGAAGACCCGCAGCACCCCCCGCAGGATCGCGGCGGTCATCGCCTTGCCCGGGTACGGCTTGAAGGCCACGGGGCTGGTGAACACGACGTCCTCGGCGAGCAGCGCCTCTATGGCGGCGGAGTCGCGGTTCTCGACGGCCTTGCGGAACGGGTGCATGATCCCTCGCTCACGTACTCAATAAATTTACTAGTTGAGTCGGAGGGTAAACGCCGAGGGCGCAGCCGTCCACCCGCCAAAGCGCGGCCGGGGGCGGAGTACCGGCGGAGGACTGGAGAGAGATCAGCCCGGCGGCCGTCTCGCGGAAGCCGCAGGTGTCGAAGCAGAACGGGCGCAGCCGGTCCTCGAAGTCGACATGGAGCCAGCGGCAGCCGGCGGCGCGGGCCTCTTCGGCGGCCAGGGCCCTTCTGATGGATCTCCGTGGGAGAAGGAGCGGCGTTCGGTGCGTGCGATCGGTGTGCGGTGCGGAGGGTCATGTGGCGGAGCCACCTGTCGCTCCGCGCCGTGCGGCGAGGGTACGTGCCGGGCGTCGCGACGCCGCGGAGATTCGTCAGAAGGGCCCTAGGGCGACGAGCCGGGCTCCGACCCCGCGGGAGCGGTGGGGTACCGCGACGACGGTGTCCAGGAGGAAGGCGTGGACTCCCCCGTCCCGGACGACGTTGACGAAGCCGATCATGGCACCGTCCGCGCGGGCGCAGACCCAGCCGAGGCTGTGCCGCTCGAGCCGGGCGATGCGGCCCGGCGGGCCGCCGAAGCCCTCCGTGTGCAGGGCGTCGAGGGAGTGGTCGTCGACCTCGCCGCGTCAGTCGTAGGTGATCGTCACGCGCCGATCGTACGTACCGCTCGGAGGCGGCCGGGTGGCCGTGGAGGTCGGCCGCGGGGAGGTGGTCCGGGGGCCCGCGGCCGTCGTGCGGTGTGGTGTCGCGCGGTCAGCGGCGCTGTGCCGCCGAGTGGGCGATCGCGGTGATCAGCAGGCCGTCACGGGCCACCCAGTTGCCGTGGAAGACGCGGACAGGGCCTGCGACCAGGAGACGGGCCTCGAAGGTGCCGCCGGGGTGGAGGGTGAGGTAGGCGTCCTCGAAGCCGAGCCAGCGGCCGGTCAGCGGGAACCATGCCTTGTACACGCTCTCCTTGGCGCTGAACAGGAGGGTGTCCCAGTGCGGGCCGCCCGGCCTGGTGAGCTGGGCGCGCTCGGCGGGCAGGGCGATCCGGTCCACCACCCCTTCGGGCAGCGGCTTGTCCTCCTCGGCGTCGATGCCGATCGAGGCGTAGTCCGACTGCCGGGCGACGGCCGCCGCGCGGTAGCCGTGGCAGTGGGTCAGGCTGCCGGTGACCCCGGCGGGCCACAGCGGCTCGCGCTTGGGTCCGCGCAGGACGGGCACCGGCGCGAGACCGAGTCCGGCCAGCGCCCGGTGCGCGCAGCCGCGGCCGGAGGTGAACTCGGCCCGCCGCTTGGGCAGGGCCCGGGTGATCAACGCCCGTTCCTCCGGGAAGAGTTCGCTGTCGGGGAGTTCACCGGCCCGCGTCTCGGCCGTGGCCGCCCCGGCGGGCAGGATGCCCGCGAGCAGCCCGGTCGTGATGACCGGGCCGGGCACGGTGGCGGTGCCCACCGGGACGGGCGCCGTGGGGGCGCCCGTCAGGACGCCGGTGATCACGACGCGCTCCCGGTGGTGAGCCGTTCGGCGAGACGGAAGGCGAGTTCCAGGGACTGCTCGCGGCTGAGCCGGGGGTCGCACAGCGAGAGGTAGCGGCTGTCGAGGTCCTCGAAGCCGATGCCGCCGCCGACGCACTCGGTGACGTCGTCGCCGGTGAGTTCGAGGTGCACCCCGCCCGGGTGGGCCCCGGCGCAGCCCAGCACCTCGAAGAAGCCCATGAGTTCGTCGAGGACGTCGGTGAAGCGGCGCGTCTTGTGGCCGGTGGGCGCGGTGACGGTGTTGCCGTGCATCGGGTCGCAGACCCAGGCGACGGACCGGCCTTCCTTGACGACGCGTTCCACCAGGGCGGGCAGCGCCTCGCGGACACGGCCGGTGCCCATGCGGGAGACCAGGGTGAGGCGGCCGGGCTCGTTGTCGGGCGAGAGCCGGTCGACGAGGCGCAGCAGTTCGTCGCCGGAGACGGAGGGGCCCACCTTC
This sequence comes from Streptomyces sp. NPDC048600, assembly GCF_055587025.1. Taxonomy (NCBI): domain Bacteria; kingdom Bacillati; phylum Actinomycetota; class Actinomycetes; order Kitasatosporales; family Streptomycetaceae; genus Streptomyces; species Streptomyces sp. NPDC048600. Next base: position 287,780 of record NZ_JBVJGZ010000004.1, read on the forward strand.
ACGGCGAGCGGGTTGGCGATGCGGGCGCAGTAGTCGACGTGCGCCTCGTCGGGGTGGCGGGTGCGCTCGCCGATCCACAGCAGGTGGCCGGAGGTGGCGTACGGTTGTCCGGTCGCGGGGTCGACGCGCGTCAACGCGGCCTCGTAGTCGAGGAGCAGCGCCTCGTGCGACATGAACAGTTCGCCGGGGGTGTGCCAGCCGCCGGAGCCGGTGAAGCCGCCCGCTCCCACGATGCTCCGGGCGAGCGGCCGGTACCGGGCGGCGGCGGGGCCGGACCCGGCGAAGGCGAGGACGCCCTCCAGCGCGTGGGCGTATCCGGCCGACTCGCTGTTGCCGTAGGCCCGTACGAGGTTCAGGGTGGCGGCCGAGGCGTGATAGGCGCGGACCAGCCGGTGCGGGTCGGGGGTGCGGACGGCGGCGTCGAAGGCGTGGCCGTTGACCATGTCGCCCCGGTAGACGGGGAGTTCGACGCCGTCACGGACCTCGGTGGGCTTGGAGCGCGGCTTGGCGTACTGGCCGGCCATGCGGGCGACGGTGACCGTGGGGCGGGACAGGGCGTAGCCGAGGACGGTCGCGAGCTGTTGCAGGAGACCGGCGGTCAGCGAGATGGAGGTGGCGTTGACGGCGTCCAGGGACTCGGCGCAGTCGCCGCCCTGGACGAGGAAGGCCTCGCCGCGGGCGACCTCGGCGAGCCGGCTGCGCAGCCGGTCGCACTCACGGGGTACGACGAGCGGCAGACTGGCCTCCAGGGTGGCGACGGCCGCGCCGAGGGCGGCGCGGTCGGGCCAGGGGGGCTGCTGGCGGGCGGGCAGCGCACGCCAGCTCTGCACGAGATGGGCGTCGGGAAGGTCGGCCACAGTGGTCACGCGAAGAGCTCCGCTTCGTGCGGCACCGGTGCCAGTGCGCCGGTGACCAGGGTGTCGAGGATCTCCGTGCCGTGACGGGTCATCACAGACTCGGGGTGGAACTGCACGGACGCGAAGCCGCGGCCGCGCAGGGCGTGCACCTCGCCGGTCGCGGGGTCGCGGGCGACCTCCACGGTGCCGGGGCACAGCGGGCTGTCCAGCAGCCCGGTGTCGCTGTGCGCGGCGAAGGTGTTGTAGTAGTACGCGGGCGTGGGGGCGCCGAAGAGGTCGATGGTGCGGCGCACGCCCTGGTTGGGGAACGGCAGGCGGCGCAGGTCCAGGCCGAGCAGCCCGGAGAGCACCTGATGACTCAGGCACACGGAGACGAACGGGATGCGCAGGTCGAGCAGGCTGCCGGTGACCGCGCGCAGATGGGCGATCTTCGGGTGGCTGCGCTCGCGCGGGTCGCCGGGACCGGGGCCCAGCAGGACCAGGTCGTAGCCGGTGATGCGGTACGGCTCGTCGAAGCGGCGGACGTCCACCTCGTGGCCGAGGCTGCGCAGCTGGAGCGCGCACATCGAGGTGAAGGTGTCCTCGGCGTCGACGATGAGCAGCTTCTGTCCGGACGCGGGCCGGGCGGGTGCGGCGCCGAGCCAGAAGGGTGCCAGGGGGGCGTTGCGCCGCTCCAGGGCCTCGCGCACCCGCGGCAGGCCGCCGAGCGCGGCCGTGGGCGCGGCGGTGGTGCCGGTGCGGTCCAGGGCGCGGAGCAGTCCGGCGGCCTTGGCGGCGGTCTCCGCGGCCTCCTTGGCGGGGTCGGAGTCACGGACGAGGGTGGCGCCGACGCCGAGGTCCATGCGGCCGGTGCCGTCGATGTCCGCCGTACGGATCATGATGGCGGAGTCCATGCGGCGGCGGCCGGCCGCGTCGCGGCCGATGAGCGCGGCGACGCCGGAGTAGTAGCCGCGGCCGGTGGGCTCGGTGCGGGCGATGACCCGGCAGGCGCTCTCCACAGGGCTGCCGGTCACGGTCGGCGCGAGCAGTGTCTCGCGCAGGATGTCGCGGACGTCGCGGGTGGTGGTGCCGACGACGTGGTACTCGGTGTGGGCGAGATGGGCCATCTCCTTGAGGTTCGGCCCGACCACGTGCACGGTGTCGCACACGCGGCTCATCATCTTCAGTTCCTCGTCGAGGACCATGTAGAGCTCGTTGGTCTCCTTGGCGTCGGCGAGGAAGGACAGCACCGACTCCTCGGTGGGGCCGCCCGGCGGGTAGCGGTGGGTGCCGCTGATGGGGTTCATCGCCGCGACGCCGTCGTCGAGGCTGACATGCCGCTCGGGGCTGGCGCCGATGAACGTACGGGTGCCGGTGTGGATCAGGAACGTCCAGTAGGCGCCCGGTTCGCCGCGCAGCAGCCGGCCCCACAGGGCGAGCGCGGTGCGCACGGACCAGTCGTGGATCTCGGTGATGTAGCTGCGCTTCAGGACGAAGTTGGCGCCCTCGCCGCGGCCGATCTCCTCGGCGAGGACCCGGCGGACCAGGTCGCCGTACGCCTCGTCGTCGGGGTGGAAGGTGCCCTCGTCGGTGCTGACGGGCCAGGCGAGGACGCGGTCGAGCAGCTCGGCGACGGGCAGTCGTTCCTGGCCGCGCACGCGCATGGCGAGCAGCGGCTCCTTGGCGTCGTCGTCGCCGTGGTGCTCGTAGCCGCGCTCGCCGACCACGCGGTACGGCAGGACGGCGAGGACCTCGTGGGTGTCGGGGTCGCCGAAGTCGGGCACCGGCAGCTCCTGCGTGGTGGCGACCTCGGTGAACTCGCCCGTCAGCAGGTCGACATGGCCGGGGGTGCCGCGTTCGGGACGGTGCAGCAGGGCGAACGGGCCCCCGGTGCGCACCAGTTCCTCCAGCGTGTTCATCACGCGCCTCCGGCGCCGGCGAACGCCGCCGCGGTCAGCGACCGCAGGACGGTGGCGGTGGGCTGGGTGACGGCGCACCGGGTCGCGGCGTACTCCAGGGCCATGTGGTGGTACTCGGGGCTGAAGTCGGCGACGGCGTCGGCGACCACGAACGGCTGGATGTCGTGGGCGAACGCGTCGCATGCGGTGAGCAGGATGCCGACATGCGCGTAGACCCCGCAGATGACGAGCTGGTCGCGGCCGTGCTCGTGCAGCAGGTCGAGAAGGCCGGTGCGGTGGAAGGCGCTGGCCCGCCACTTGGTCAGGACGGTGTCGCCGAAACGCGGGGCGATCGGGCCGGGGATCTCGCGGTCGGCCGGTTCGGCGGACATCCCGGCTCCCCAGAAGTCCTTGAGCAGGCCGCGCTGTTCGTCGCTCATGCCGCCGGGCTGGGCGGTGTAGACGACGGGTACGCCTAGGGCCCGGCAGCGCTCGCGCAGGGCGATGACGTTGTCCATCAGGTCGGTACGGGGCCGGGCGTGCTCGGCGAACGGGGCGAGGAAGTAGTGCTGCATGTCGTGCACCAGCAGCACGGCCCGTTGCGGGTCGACGGACCAGGAGACGGTGTTCACCGGGAGCTCGGCCGCGGACGGCATCGGGTACGGGTCGATCGGCGCGATCGCCACGTGGGGTCCTTTCCGGGTGGGGACGGGCGGCGGAGGCGGGAGGGGCCGCTCCCGGGCCTGGTCGGGTCAGGGTCCGAGAGGTCCGAGGGCGGCCCCGGTCGGGGTCCGGGTGCCGAAGGCCCGGTGGTGGAACCCGGGTCCTGGCCGCCGGTCAGACGCCCAGGGCCGCTCCGCCGTCGACGGTCAGCTCGTGCATCGTGATGTGGGCGGCGCGCTCGGAGAGCAGGAACAGGACGGCGTCGGCGATGTGCCCTGGCTCGGCGATACGGCCGAGGGGAATGCCCACCCGGTAGTCCCGGGGCACCCCGTCGATGGAGGCCCGCTCGGCCGCGTCGCCCTGGAGAGCGGTCAGCATGGGGGTCCGGGTGGAGCCGGGGGCGACCACGTTGCAGCGGATGCCGTGGGCGGCCAGTTCCAGGCCGAGACACTTGGTGAACATGGCGGAGGCCGCCTTGGACGCCGAGTAGGCGGCCATCGACATCCGCGGGGTGGCGGACGCGTTGGAGGCGACGGTGACGATGGCGCCCCGCCCGCGCGGCACCATCAGCCGGGCCACGGCACGGCTGGTGTGGAAGACACCGGTGGCGTTGACGGCGAAGGTGGTGTTCCAGTCCTCGTCGCTGAGGTCCCCGGCGGGGCCGCTGCGCAGCACTCCGGCGGCGTTCACCAGATGCTCCACGGGCCCGAGTTCGGCCTCGGCCTTGGCGACGGCGGCGTCGACCTGGGCGCTGTCGGTGACGTCGACGGGGACCGGCAGCACGCGCCGGCCGTCGGCCTCCAGGGACTCGGCGAGTTCACCGAGGGCGTCGGCGTCACGGTCGAGCAGGGCGACCGGGGCACCGGAGGCGGCGATGGCACGGGCGATCTCGGTGCCTATGCCGCCGGCCGCGCCGGTGACCAGGGCGGTCATCGCGACACCTGCCCGAGGACACGTCCGACGACCTCGTCGGGGACGCGCAGGACGCGGGTGGTGAAGCCGCGCAGGGCCTCGAGGTAGCGCTCGCGCAGCCCGTTCTCGTCGGCCTCGACGCCCTTGCCGCCGGAGATCAGGGTGCGGCCGCCGACGATGACGGTGTCGACGTCCGCGGACCCGCCGAGCCACAGGAAGCTCTCCAGCGGGCGGGAGTTGAGCAGATAGCGGTAGTCGTCGGTGGGGATCAGCACCAGGTCGGCCTGCTTGCCCGGCTCCAGGCTGCCGACCTGGTCGTCCCAGCGCAGGCCCTTGGCGCCGAGCCGGGTGGCCATGGCCAGGGCGTCGGTGGGCCGTACCTCGGTCTGGTCGGCGCTCAGCTCGTTGTACATCTGCCAGGCGGCGCGCATGGCCTCCGCCATGCCCGCGTTGGGCAGCGAGGAGCCGTCGGTGGACAGGGAGACGTCCAGTCCGGCGCGGCGCAGGGCGGGCACGACGCCGGTCTCGGTGACCGCGGACTCGCCGGAGGGGCCGTACTTGGCGGGCGAGTGGCTGATGTGGGCGTGGCCGGCGAGCATCAGCTTCTGCTCGTCGTCGTCGAGGAACGCGGCGTGCGCGGCGGTCAGCCGCTCGTCGACCAGGCCGAGTTCGGCGAGGCGGCGCAGTCCGGTGGAGCCGTAGTAGGCGCGCAGGACGTCGGCCTCGTGACGCAGGGCGCCCACATGGGTGGCGAACGGCAGGTCGTGACGGGCGATCAGGTCCGCCATGCCGGTGGCGAGTTCGTCCGTCATGTTGGTGACGTAGGCGATGCTGGGGCGGCAGCGCAGCCGGCCGGTGGTGTCCTTCGCGACCTGGCCGAGCAGTTCCTCGACACCGGCGAGGATCGTGTCGGCGTCGCGGGTGCGCCGGAACCCGGTGGCGTCGGCCGGGCAGACGGCGTCGCTCGCCCAGGTGCTGGCGGAGAAGCGCAGACCGAGTCGGCGGGCGGCGGCGACCATCGAGGCGGGCCGGTTGAGGGAGCCCATGTCGCCGAGGGTGGTGACACCGCCGCGCAGCTGGGTCCACATCGAGTACTCGGCGATGGCCTGGGCCTCGTCCGGGGTGAGGCCGGCGATCAGGTCGTCGAAGCGGTCGAAGGTGGCGGAGACCTCGTGCATGCTGCCGCCGCCGCCGAGGAACGCGACCTGGTCCTCGCGGTCCGAGACCGGGCGCAGGGCGCCGCGCAGCGGGAAGCCCATGGCGAACATCTCGTGCCAGTGGTCGTTGACCAGGCCCGGCAGCACCATCATGCGGCTCGCGTCGAGGGTGCGCAGGTCGCCGCGCTGCTCCGGGGTGAGGGCGGCGACGGCCCGCTCGACCTCGGCGGCGGGGCCGACGGCCACGATCCGGTCGTCGACGACGAGGACGGCGCCGCGGGCGTGCACGGACTCCTGGGCGTCGGCGGTGTAGACGGTGCCGCCGGATATCAGCAGGGTGCTCATCGCGCCTCCCCGGCGGCCTGGCCCTCGGGTCCGGCGAGGGTCGCGAAGTGGGCGAGCCAGCCCTTGAGGGTCGGTTCGCCGATGAGCGCCTCGAAGTCGGCCCGGACGCCCTGCTTGCGCCAGCGGCTGACCAGGCGCATGACCTCCAGCGAGCTGATGCCCAGCACGACGAGGCTGGTGTCGGGGTCGATGGCGCGCGGCTCGATGCCCAGCACGGGGGCGAGGATCGCGCGCAGCTCGTGTTCGGTGGGCGGCGTCATGGTGTCCACGTCAGCCTTTCTCTGCGGCCGCGGCCGAGGCGGCCAGCGCCTTCTTGTCGACCTTGCCGAGCGGGGTCAGGGGCAGTTCGGGTACGTAGCGCACGACGTCGGGCAGCTTGTACTCGGCGACGCCCTGGGCGTGCACGGCCCGCTTGATGTCGGCGAGCGGAATCTCGTCGCCCTCGGCCACGAGGAACGCGCAGATCCGCTCGCCGAGGAACTCGTCGGGCACGCCGATGACGGCGGCGCCGGTGATGCCGGGCTGCCGCAGCAGCAGTTCCTCGGCCTCCCCGGCGTTGATCTTGTCGCCGCCGCGGATGATGACCTCCTTGATCCGGCCCTCGATGACGAGGTCGCCGTCCTCGGTCAGCCTGGCCAGGTCGCCGGTGCGGTAGAAGCCGTCCTCGGTGAAGACGCGGCGGTTGTGCTCGGGGGCGCGGTAGTAGCCGCGCAGGGTGTAGGGGCCGCGGGTGATCAGCTCGCCCACGGTGCCGGCCGGCACCTCGTGGCCCTCGTCGTCGACGATCCGCAGCTCGTCGGCCTCGGAGACCGGCTTGCCCTGGGTGGTGAGCACCGACTCGTCCGGGTCGTCGGACCGGGAGAAGGTGAGCAGTCCCTCGGCCATGCCGAACACCTGCTGGAGCCTCGCGCCGAGCGTGGGCTCGATCCGCTCGGTGAACTCGCGCAGCATCCGCGCCCCGCCGACCTGCACCAGCCGCAGCGAGGACAGGTCGGCGTCGGTCCAGGAGGCCTCATCGAGCCAGAGCGCCATGATGGAGGGGACCATCGCGGTGGCGGTGGCGCCGTGCCGCTCGATCAGCGGGAAGCAGTCGGAGGGGTTCGGGGTGTCGGCGAGGACGGCGGTGCCGCCCGCATGGAGGATGCCGACGACGCCCGGGCAGCCGAAGGCGAAGTTGAACTCGATGGGCAGGACGGCGAGATACACGTCGTCCTCGGTGAACTCGCAGACCGCGGCGGCGCGGCGCGACATGTGGACGTAGTCGTCGTGGGTGCGCGGGATCAGCTTCGGCAGGGCCGTCGTGCCGCCGGAGAGCAGGAAGAACGCCACGTCGGCCGGGTCGGGCTCGGGCAGCGGCGCCGGGTTCTCGGGGGCAGCCGCCTCCACCTCGGCGATCGACACGAACCCCTCGGTGCTCTCACCGAGCACGAACAGGGACTTCAGGGTGCCGGTGCCGGCCCGCACCTGGCGGGCCTGCTCGCGGTGGTCGTGGCCGCGGTGCGTCTCGGGCACGACGTAGGCGACGGCGCCGCTCAGTTCCACCAGGTGGGTGATCTCGGTGGAGCGGTGGGCGGGCAGCGAGAACACGGGCTTGGCGCCCAGGCGCAGCAGTCCGAGGACGATGGCCACGAACTCCGGCACGTTGGGCAGCTGGACGACGATCCGGTCGTCGGCGTTCACTCCGTGGGCGGCGAAGCCGTGGGCCAGCCGGTCGGCCCAGCGGTCGAGTTCGGTGTAGGAGACGCGGCGCTCACCGTGCACGAGCGCGGTGCGGTCACCGTGCCGGGCGGCCAGGTCGCGCAGCACACCGCCGAGTGTCTCGCCGGTCCAGATGCCCTGGTCGCGATAGTGCCGGGCGACGTCCTCGGGCCAGGGGGTGCATCCGTCGAGCATCACGGGCTCCTACTCGGCTTCCGGTGCGGGCTCGGTGATGCGTACGACGGCCGCGCCGGCCTCCATGCCGGTGCTGGCGCCGATCAGCAGGACGTGGTCGCCGGGGACGACCTGCCCGGTGCGCCAGACGTGCTCCAGGCCGAGGAAGAGGTCGGCGGCACCCGTGTGTCCGATGGTGCTGGTGTACTCCCAGACCGTCTTCTCCTCGGGCACGTCCAGCGGCAGCAGGAACATCGCCTCCAGCGCGGGGCGGCCCATGCCGACGTGGCAGACCTTGGTGATCTGGTCGAACGTCACCTCGGCCTCCTTCAGGGTGCGTTCGGTGATCTCCGCGACCCGGTCGCCGAAGTTCTTGATGGGCGGGGCCTTGCCCTCGGCCCACTGCTCGCGGACCTTCTCGGCGCGCTCGGCGAAGTTCAGGCCCCGGCCGCGGGTGACGCCGGGCGGGAACAACTCCTCGCCGGCCCGGTGCAGGATCTCCATGGAGGAGTCGGACAGCGAGCCGACGGCCAGCAGTTCGGCGAAGCCGGAGCGGCGCGAGAGCACGACCGAGGAGCCCGCGTCGGCGAGCACGAACAGGCCCGAGGCGCGCCAGCGTTCGACGCCCGGGGTGGAGTAGTTGTCGCCGGTGGTGATCAGCGCGGCGTCATGGGTGGGGTTGGCGATCAGCCGGCTCGCGGCGATCTCCAGGGAGGCGATCATGCCGAGGCAGCCCTGCTTGACCTCGACGGCCGGGACGGGCCGGTCCACGGTGTTGTTGAGGATGTAGTGCACCGCGGACCACCCGTCGGGGCCCTGGTGGTGGGTGTAGCTGTGCAGCAGGACGCCGATGTCGTCCGGACCGTGCCCGGAGTCCGCCAGGGCCGCCCGGGCGGCCTCGATCGCCATCTGCGGCGCGGGGGTGGACTCGCTGACGGCGGCCGAGACCATGCCCGACGCCTCCCGGGCGCCTTCGTCGTACAGGCCTTCCGCGACCGCCTGTTCGGCCGGGAACAGGGGCGGCAGATGGCTGCCGATCCCGGCGAGGTACAGGTGCGCAGTCCTCATCGCGCCGACTCCTTCTGGCTCGATCCGTGTGCAAGCGGCAGGGGATGCCTGGGCGCCAGCACAACATCACGCGTGCCCGTCGCTCATGAGTGGCCGGTACTCATCCGGTCGACCGCCCTCCGGCCCCGGCTCGTGGGTGGAACCCGCCCACGGCCTGCGCAGGAGGCCCGTGGCGGCCCGAATAAGTAGCCACTACTCGCGATCCGCGCGCGCCCCGGATGTTGTGCTGGCCGCGATCCCGCCGAGCCGTGTCCCCGTCGGCGGTCAGGCATCCACGAGGGGAGCAGTCATGTCCACGTCGCGTCCGGAGCAGGGCGACTGGTCGAGTCCCGCCGAACTCGCACAGCTTCAGAGGGCCCGGCTGCCGCGGGTGCTCGCCCAGGCGCTGCGTTCGCCGTTCTACTCAGCCCGCTACGAGGGCCGTGAAGTTCCGCGCTCCGCCGACGACTTCGCCGAGGTCCCGCTCACGACCAAGCAGGACCTGCGCGACCAGTACCCGTTCGGGATGCTGGCCGTGCCCCGCAAGGAGCTTGCCACCTACCACGAGTCCAGCGGCACGGCCGGTGAGCCGACCGCCTCCTACTACACCGACGGCGACTGGACCGACCTCGCCGAACGCTTCGCCCGCAAGTGGGTGGGCATCGGCCCGTCCGACACCTTCCTGGTGCGCACGCCCTACGGGCTGGTCATCACCGGGCATCTGGCCCAGGCGGCCGGCCGGCTGCGCGGGGCCACCGTCGTCCCCGGCGACGCCCGCTCGCTCGCCACCCCGCTGTCCCGCATGGTGCGGGTGCTCGGCTCCCTGGACGTGACGCTGGTCTGGTGCAACCCGACCGAGATCGCCATGCTCGCGGCCGCCGCGCGGGCGGCCGGACTGCGCCCGGAGCGCGACTTCCCCCACCTGCGCGCTTTCTTCACCGCCGCCGAGCCGCTCACCGAGGTGCGCAGGCGGCGGCTGAGCGAGGTCTGGGGCGGCATCCCGCTGGTCGAGGAGTACGGCTCCACGGAAACCGGCACGATCGCCGGGCAGTGCCCCGAGGGAACGCTGCATCTGTGGGCGGACCGGGCGGTGTTCGAGGTGTACGACCCGGCCACCGGCAGGCTGTCCCCGACCGGACGCGGCCAGATCGTCGTCACGCCGCTGTACCGCGACGCGATGCCGCTGCTGCGCTACAACCTCGCCGACGAGGTCGAGGTGTCCGACGCGCCGTGCCGCTGCGGCTGGCTGCTGCCCACCGTGCGGGTCCTGGGCCGGGCGGGCACCGCCCATCCGGTGGGCTCCTCCTCGGTGACCCAGCAGCAGCTGGAGGAGCTGGTCTTCTCCCTGCCGGCCGAGTACGAGGTGCTGTTCTGGCGGGCGAGGGCCGAACGGGACGCCGTGGTCCTGGAGTTCGAGGCCCCCGACGCGGTGCGTGAGCGTGCGGCCAAGGAGCTGGGCGCGGCCGTCGACCGCGAACTGGGTGTGCCGCACCGCATCACCGCCCTGCCACTGGGCACGCTGGTGCCCGCCTCCGCCCTGACCGCGCAGCGCGACATCCTCAAGGCCCGCTATCTCTTCGCCGAGGGCGAGGACTGGGACAAGGCGGTCATGTATGCCTGAGCGCCCTCCTCTCCCGCGCCCCCTGCCTTCCCCGCGTCGCCGACAGCGGCCGACGCCGACCCGTGAGCGGTGACGCCATGAACGACCTCAACCCCCAGCCGTCGAACGCCGCCGAGCCGATCGCGGTGGTCGGCATCGGCTGCCGTCTGCCCGGTGCCGACTCCCCCGACGCCCTGTGGCGGCTGCTGCTCGACGCGGTGAACGTGTCGGGCCCGATCCCCGAGGAGCGCTGGGCGCCGCAGCGCGCGCAGTCCCGGGAGAACGCCGCGGTGCTCTCCCGGGTCACCGACCACGGCTCCTTCCTCGAGGACATCGCCGGGTTCGACGCCTCCTTCTTCGGCATCTCCGCCACCGAGGCCCGCCAGCTGGACCCGCAGCAGCGGCTCGCGCTGGAGGTGGCCTGGGAGGCCCTGGAGCACGCGGGCATCCCCGCCCCCGCGCTGGCCGGCAGCGACGCCGGTGTGTTCATCGGCGTGGGCACCGACGACTACGGCCGGCGCCTGCTGGAGGACCTGCCGGGCGTCGAGGCGTGGACCGGCATCGGCTCCTCGCTGTGCGGGGTGCCCAACCGCATCTCCTACACCTTCGACCTGCGCGGCCCGTCCGTCGCGGTCGACACCGCCTGCTCGTCCTCGCTGGTGGCGATCCACCAGGCGTGCGCGGCGCTGCGCGCCGGGGAGACGCCGGTGGCCCTCGCGGGCGGTGTGATGCTGATGGCGGGCCCGGGTCTGACCACGGTCCTGGACCACGCGGGCGCCATCTCGCCCGACGGCCGCTCCAAGGCCTTCGACTCGGCGGCCGACGGCTACGGCCGCGGAGAGGGCTGCGCGGTAGTCGTCCTCAAGACGCTGTCCGACGCCCGTCGCGACGGCGACCGTGTCATCACGGTGATCCGCGGCAGCGCGGTGCACCAGGACGGCCGCACCGACGGCATCATGGCGCCGAGCCCCGCCGCTCAGGCGCATCTGCTGCGCAAGGCGTACGCCGCGGCGGGCGTGGACCCGGCCGAGGTGGACTACGTCGAGGCGCACGGCACCGGCACCCGGGTGGGCGACCCGATCGAGGCGTCGGCGCTGGCCGAGGTGGTGGGCGCCGGACGCCGCGCCGGACAGCCCTGTCTGATCGGCTCGGTGAAGACCAACATCGGCCACTGCGAGGCGGCGGCGGGAGTCGCGGGCCTGGTGAAGACCGCGCTCGCGATGTACCACGGTCTGATACCGCCCACCGTGACTGTGGAGGGGCCGCGCCGGGACATCCCGTGGGAGACCTCGGGGCTGAGTGTCGTGACCGAGCCGACGCCGTGGCCCGAGACCGGGCGCCCGCGGCGCGCGGGTGTGGCGAGCTACGGCTACGGCGGCACGATCGCGCACGTCGTGCTGGAGCAGGCGCCCGACGCCGGAGCCGTGGCGGACGGGACGCAGGAGGCCCCCGCCGCGTCGGCCGAAGGCCCCCTGCTCTTCCCCGTCTCCTCGGCGACCGCCCCGGGCCTCGCCGCACAGGCCGCACGGCTGAGGGACTCCCTCGGCGCGCACTCCCTGGCCGACCTCGGCCACACCCTCGCCCACCGCCGGGCCCAGTTGGGCGCGCGTGCCGTGGTCCTGGCCTCGGACGAGACGGAACTGGCCGCCGCGGTGACCGCGCTGGCCGACGGCGAGGCGCACGAGCGGGTCGTCACCGGGGAGTTCCCGGGGCGCCCGGAGCGGCCGGTCTGGGTGTTCTCCGGGCACGGCGCCCAGTGGTCCGGCATGGGCCGTGAACTGCTGGAGCGGGAGCCGGTGTTCGCCGCCGCGATCGACCGGCTCGGGCCCGTCTTCGCGGAGGAGCTGGGCGTCACGCCCCGCGAGGTGCTCACCGGCGGTGACCTCGGCTCGGTGGACATCATCCAGTCGATGCTGTTCGCCGTGCAGATCGGTCTGGCCGCCGTGTGGCGCCGCCACGGCGTGGAGCCCGCCGCGATCATCGGTCACTCGGTCGGTGAGATCGCCGCGGCGGTCACCGCCGGGTCGCTCACCGAGGAGGACGGGGCGCGGCTGGTGTGCCGCCGCTCGGCCCTGCTGCGCAAGGTGGCCGGCCAGGGCGCCATGATCATGGTGGACCGGCCGTTCGAGGAGGTCCGGGAGCGCATCGGCGCGACGGACGCGCTGTGCGCGGCGATCGCCGCCGCCCCCGCCTCGACCGTGGTCGCCGGTGACATCCCGGCGGTGGACGAGGCCGCCGAACAGTGGACGGAGCTCGGCTGGACCGTCCGCCGCATCGACTCCGACGTGGCCTTCCACAGCCCGCAGATGGACCTGATCAGCGGTGAACTGGCCGCCGCGGTCGCCGATCTGGAGCCGCGCACCCCGAGTGTGCCGCTGTACCAGACGGCGGTGGACGACCCGCGCGCCGGACTGCCGCAGGACGCCCGCTACTGGGCCGGGAACCTGCGCAACGCCGTCCGGTTCCACCAGGCGGTGCGGGCGGCCGTCGAGGACGGGCACCGCCTGTTCCTCGAGGTGTCCGCGCACCCTGTGGTCAGCCACTCGATCACCGAGACCCTCGGCGGCGCGGGCGACGCGCTGGTCGTGCCGTCGCTGCGCCGCAACAAGCCGGAGCGGCTGACGCTGCTGACCTCGCTGGCCCGGCTGCACTGCCACGGCGTGCCCGTGGACTGGGCCGTGCTCCAGTCCGGCGGCGCGCTCGCCGACCTGCCCACCACGGCGTGGCGGCACGAACGGCACTGGGTGGACGGCCGGTTCGACGCTCCCTCGCCGCAGGACACGCTGCTCGGCACCGAGGCGGCCGTGCACGGCTCGCACGTACGGGTCTGGCAGACCACGCTCGACCTGCGCACCCGCCCGTACCCGCGCCGGCACCCGGTGCTGGGCACGGAGATCGTGCCGGCGACCGTGCTGCTGAACACCTTCTTCACCGCGGGCCGCACCGACACCCTGACGGACGTCCATCTGCGCCAGCCGGTGGTGGTGCCGCAGGAGGACACCCGGCAGGTGCAGATCGTGTCCGACGAGAGCGGACTGCGGCTCGTCTCGCGCGCGCTGGGCTCGCCCGACAACGCCTGGCTCACCCACACCACGGCCACCCTCGGGGACCGCTCGGCCGCGTCGGCCGAACCGCTCGGCCCGACCGGCGCCTCCGACGTGCTCGACCCCGACCACGTGGTGGACCGGCTCGCGCAGCTCGGTGTGGCCGACATGGGCTACCCGTGGACGATCGAGGAGCTGTACAGCGGCGACGGCACGCTGACCGCGTCGGTGCGCGCCGACCGGGACGCCACCTGGGCGGCGGTGCTCGACGCGGCGCTGTCCATGGCCTCGGTGATCTTCTCCGGCCCGGCCGTGCTGCGGATGCCCGCGTACATCGACCGGGTCACCCGCCGCGGCCCGGCGCCGCGCACCGCCGTCATCGACGTACGGCTCGACCCCGACCAGCCGCTCACCGTGCATGTGGACGTACGCGGCGAGGCGGACGGCGAGGAGTCGGTGGTGACGCTGCGCGGGCTGCGCTACGGCGAGCTCGACGGCGACCTGTCCGACGAGCAGCGCACCGGCGCCGAGCGCTTCGAACCGGCCTGGCAGCCCTTCCCGCTGGACACCACCGCGCACTCGAACCGGCCCGGTGGCACGCTGCTGGTGCTGGGCCCGACGGAGCTGGCGTGCGCGCTGGTGCCGGAGGCCGCCGCGCGCGGGGTGACGGTGAGCGTCTCGCGCCGCCGTCTGGAGGAGGCCGACCAGGTCCTCTACGCCCCCGACAGCGCCGAACCGGCCGAGGTGGCGACGGAGTTCGTGCGCCTGATGGCGGAGATCGCCGCGCTGCCCGGCCGCAAGCCGGTGGTGTGGTGCCTGACGCGCGGGGTGCGCGAGTGCGCGGACGCCTCCTCGCTCGCCGGGTCCCCGCTGTGGGGTCTGGGCCGGGTCGCGGCCAGCGAGCACCCCGACTTCTGGGGCGGTGTCGTCGATCTGCCGGCCCGTCCCTGGTCGCAGCTTCCCGTCGAGCCGCTGTTCGCGCTGCTGCATCTGCGGCCCGCCGAGCCGGTGCTGTCGGTGGTGGACGGCGAGGTGCACACCGTGCGCCTGCTGCCCGCCGAACCGGCCGCGGACGGGGCGCAGTTCGCCTGCCGCCCGGACGGCACGTACCTGGTCACCGGCGGTCTCGGTGTGCTCGGTCTGGAGCTGGCCGGCCATCTCGCCGCGCGGGGTGCGCGCCGGATCGTGCTGCTGGGCCGTACGCCGGTCCCGCCGCGCGCCGAGTGGGCGCAGGGCGACCCGCGGGTCGACGCGCTGCGCCGGCTGGAGGCGGCGGGGGTGACCGTGCGGACGGTCGCGGCCGACATCACCGACGCGGCCGCCGTGAAGGCCGCCCTGGACGCGCTCGACCTGCCGCCGGTACGGGGTGTGGTGCACGCCGCCGGTACGGTGCACAGCGCGCTGCTGCACCAGCTGGAGGAGGACGCGGTCCGCGCGGTCATGCGGCCCAAGGTCGACGGCGCGCTGGTCCTGCACGAGCTGTTCCCGCCCGGCTCGACGGACTTCTTCGTGCTGTTCTCGTCGGCCGGCCCGCTGCTGGGCCTGCCCGGCCAGGGCGCGTACGCCGCCGCCAACGCCTACCTGGACGCGCTGGCCGCGCACCGCAGGGCGGCGGGGGCGACCGAGTCGGTGGCCCTGGCGTGGACGAGCTGGCGGGGCATGGGCATGGCCACGGCCGCCCAGGCCACGGACATGGAGCTCTCCGCGCGCGGCACCTGCGACATCGCCCCGGACCAGGCGCTGCGGGCCTTCGACCAGACGGCCGCGGCGCCGGCCGGCGCGGTGGTGGCGGTGCTGGGGCTGCTGCGCGGGCACACCGGTCCGCGGCCCGCGCTGCTCTCCGAACTGGCCCGGGACGACTCGGCGCAGCCCGCCGAGGTGCCGGACTGGATGGAGCTGGACGGCGAGGAGCTGTCGGCGTATCTGCTCGACGAGGTGCGGCGCCGGGTGGCGAACGTGCTGGGCGCGCAGCCGGACGCGGTCTCGGTGCACCGGCCGCTGACGGAGGCGGGCGTCGACTCGCTGCTCGCCGCGGCGATCCGGGTCGCGCTGGAGCGTGACCTGGGGGTCGCCCTGCCGGCCACGCTGCTGTGGAACCACCCCACCGTCGGCGCGATCGCCGGCCACCTCGGGGACCTGCTCACCGCCGCGCACGCGGGCGAGCAGGAGCAGGACATGGCGCACTGACCGGCGCCACCGGGCTGCCGCCGTCCTCGCCGGCGACGACCGGGTGCGGCCGGTCGGGGCGAGGACGGCGGCCGAGACATCGGTGTGGCCTCGATCGCGCTGGACGACGAGGGCCGGATCCGCGGCGGACCGCCGACGCCGCGCCGCCTGCCGCAGCCGGAACGAGCGCGGCGGCACGGCGGCCGAGAGTGACATCCGCACAACGGAGCAGGCGAGGGGGGGGGGGAGGGGGGGGGGGGGGGCGCGTCCCTTTCGCTGTTTGCCTCTCAAATCGCCCCTGGTCCATAAAACGAAGAACCCCCACTACAAAAGAAAAAAAAAAACACCTCCCTCGCGA
>NZ_JBVJGZ010000004.1:303687-414182 GCF_055587025.1 Streptomyces sp. NPDC048600
AACCCACCCACCCCCCCCCCCCCCCCGCACACCCCCCCCCCCCCCCCCACCCCCCCCCCCCCCCCCCCCCCCCCCCCCCCCCCCCCCCTCGCCGTTTCAGCGGTCGCCGCCGAGCATCGCCTCGGCGCCGTCCAGCGAGCGCTCCACCGTGAAGCGGAAGAACCGCAGTTCCTCCTGGGCGAGTTCGGCCGGGTCGCGGACCTGGCTGAGTGCCTCGGCGCCGGCCGCGGCGAGGCCGGGCCGGGCCTGGTCGTCGGCGAAGGCGGCCATCGTGCGGTGCATGTCGACACGGGCGGTGGGGAAGTTGGCCCGGTCGTCCTCGACGGCCACGAGCATGAAGGCGCTGTTCAGCAGATAGCGGTAGATGAGGGTGGACTGCTCGCCGAAGCCGGCGGCCTGCAGCACCTTGATCCCGGTGTCGATGGTCGGCAGGGCGGCGGGGACGTTGGGCCCCACCACGACCATCCGGCGCGCGACGCCGGGATAGGCGCGCAGCACGCCGCGCCCCTCGATCATCAGGGCGCTGAACCACTCCCGCCAGGGGAGCTGCCGGTCGGGCACCGGGATTCTGGAGATGACCCGGTCGACGACACCCATGACGACGGCTTCCCGATCGCCGACGTGGTGGGCGACGACGCCGGGCCAGACGTCGAGCTTGGTGGAGATCTGGCGGATCGACCAGCCGTCGAGGCCTTGCTCGGCGGTCAGTTCCGTCGCGGCCTCGATGATCTTGTCCGCTGTGATCGGCGGCAACCCTGCCGAGGCGCGGGACCTGCGGCGGGACGTCGTCTGCGACATGGCGACTACCTCACGCTGTGGACCACCCGGGCGGGGCCGGGTGTGTGGCGGCTCTGAGAGAGAGGGGGGAGATCCAACCCTAGCCTATTGGTCAGTGTCTAAGACGGTGTTGTAGGCTATTAGTCACTGTCTAACTGGAGTGGGCCGGGCTCTCCGCACAGCGCTGCCCGCCCGCCCCGCGCACTCTTCCCTGCCGTGTGGAGCGCCGGCCCGCTGTTCTCGTGCCCCCGCCGCGCTCCGACCTCCGCTCCGAGAGGCCTTCCATGCGCAAATGGATGCCGCTGCTGGCCGTGTGCCTCGGCACCTTCATGCTTCTGGTCGACGTCACCATCGTCAGCGTCGCGCTGCCGTCGATGACCGACTCGCTGGACACGTCCTTCACCTCCCTCCAGTGGGTGGTGGACGTCTATGTGCTCGTCCTGGCCGCGCTGCTGATGGCGCTCGGCTCGCTGTCGGACATCAAGGGCTCGCGCCGGGTGTACCTGGCCGGTCTCGCCGTGTTCGCGGCCGCCTCGCTGGCCTGCGGCCTCGCGGGCAGCAGCGAGATACTGATCGCGGCACGGGCCGTGCAGGGCCTCGGCGCCTCGGCGATGTTCGCCACCAACACCGCGCTCCTGGCGGGCAATTACGAGGGCCGTGACCGTGGCATCGCGTTCGGCCTGTGGGGCGCGGTCAACGGCGCCGCCGCGGCGGCCGGCCCGATCATCGGCGGTCTGCTCACCGAGCACCTCGACTGGCGCTGGATCTTCCTGGTCAACCTGCCCGTCGCCGCGGTCGCCCTGTTCCTCGGCGTCAAACACCTCGCCGGCCCGGCCACCCGCCCGCAGAGCCGCCTCGACCTGCCGGGCACCCTCACCTTCACCCTTGGCTCGACGCTGCTGATCTACGGCCTGATCCGGGCCGGCGAGGACGGCTGGACGGCGACCGGCACCCTGCTGCTGTTCGGCGGCACCGTCGTCGCGCTGCTGCTGTTCGTGCTGGTGGAGCGCGGCAGGCGGGACCCGATGCTGGACCTGAGCCTGATGCGCTCGCCGTCCTTCGGCGGTCTGATGTTCGGCGCCGCCGTGTTCAGCGCGGCCGCCTTCGCCAACCTGGTGTTCGTCTCGGTGTGGGCGCAGTCCGTGCTGGACTACAGCCCGGTGAAGGCGGGTCTGATCCTGACGCCGCTGAGCGGGATGTCGTTCGTCGCGGCGGGCCTCGCGGGCCGGTTCCTGTCGAACGTGCCGCCGCACATCCCGATCGGCGGCGGTCTGCTGCTGATCGGCGGCGGCACGCTGCTGGAGATGACGGTCACCGGCTCCTCCGGCTGGATCGCGCTGCTGCCCGGCTTCATCGTCACCGGCATCGGCGTCGGCATCGCCTCGCCGATCCTCGCCTCGGCCGCCCTCGCCTCCGCGCCGGCCGACCGGGCGGGCATGGCGGGCGGCGCCGCCAACACCTTCCGCCAGCTGGGCTTCGCGCTCGGCATCCCGGCCGTGGCCGCGATCATCTCCGCCACGGTCGCCACGCGGCTGACCGACAGCGGCCTGTTCCCCGACGCCGACGAGGCCGCCGGGCTCGTCACCGCGGGCCAGCCCTCGGCCGCGATCGCCGAGGTGTCCGCGGGTGCGCGCGACGCCGCGGGCAAGGTCGTGGAGGACGCCTACGCCGCCGGACTGGACCAGGCGTTCCTGGCGAGCGGTGTGGCCGCGCTGCTGGCGGGCGTACTGGTCCTGCTCGTCGTACGTCCGTCGGCCGCCGCGGTCCCGGCGCAGGCCCCGGACGCGGCACCGGTCGGCGAGAACCGCGCCGTGAAGTCCGTCTGACGCCGCGTCACCACCACGCGGGCCGGGCCGGGAGGCCGGTCCGGCAGCAGGTCACCACCTCAGGGGCCGCCCGGTACGTCCGGGCGGCCCCTGAGGCGTGCGGTGAGCCAACAGCCGCTACGACCGGCGAAGTCGCGCGACAAAAGGGAACCCGGCCCGGAGGCGGGGGCTTCTCCGGGCCGGGTGTTCAGAGTGCGCTCGCGGGGGAGGGTGCGACAACCCCTCGCTCGGGGGGTATGACAACCGCCCTACCGCGTACGGACACGGGCGCGATAACATCGCCTCCCCAACTGGCGAGTCACACTATCCAGTTTAGACAGTGGCACTACCCAATAGCCAGGGAAGAGCGAAAACCCGTGCGCATCAAGGAACTGAGCCGACTCAGTGGCGTCCCCGTCGCGACCATCAAGTACTACCTCCGCGAAGGGCTGTTGCCACCGGGCCGGCCCACGGCCGCGACCCAGGCCGAGTACGACGAACAGCACGTACGCAGACTGAAGCTGGTCCGCGCCCTGATAGGCGTGCGCGGACTGTCCGTCAGCGCCGCCAAGAACGTCGTGAACGCCGTCACGGAGGAACAGACCGACGTCCACACCCTGCTCGGCCTGGTGTCCGGCATGTGGCCGCTGGGCACCGACCCGGGTGGCCAGGCCCTCTGCGAGACCCCGCCCGGCGACTCCGAGACCGACGCACTGCTCGCCGAACTGGGCTGGTCGGTCACCGAGCACAACCCCGCCCGCCAGGTCCTCGACCACACCCTGCTCACCCTGCGCTCCCTCGGCATGGACTACGACTGGCGGTTCCTCCTCCCCTACGCCCGGCTCGTCCACGGCATCGCCGCGCTGGACCTCGACCAACTGCGCGCCCCGCTGGACCCGTTGGAGAAGGCGGAGCAGGCCGTACTGCTCACCTTCCTGCTCGAACCCGCCCTGCTCGCGCTGCGCCGCCTCGCCCAGGAGGCCGAGTCGCATCTGCGCTACGGCGCCCTGGAGGCGGCTCGGGAGGAGCCCGGCCCGGACTGAGTGAGCGGTACTCAACCGTCCTTGTCCACAAGGCCGTTCAGGGAATTCCGGCACCCGGAACGAGGCACGGGATTAAGTAATCGCACTCATGCGGCACCGGCCCCCCGCATGGTCTTCTCGAAACGAAATGGCCGGCGCGATGCGCCAACGCCCCCCTCGTTCACCGGGAAGGCAATGACGATGCAGTTCCGGATTCTGGGCCCGCCCGAGCTGTACGACGGTATCCGCCGGCTCCGCACCCCGCTGAGCGCCCCCAAACAGCGACGGCTTCTCGGCGCCCTGCTCACCCGGCCGGGCGAGCCGATACCGAGACATGAACTCGTCCGTGAACTCTGGGGGGCCAGGTCCCCCGTCAAGACGGCGAACTCGCTGAACGCCCATGCCTCTCTGCTGCGCCGGGCACTGGGCGCGGCGGAGCCGGACCGCGCGGGCACACCGCGGCTGGTAGCGCGGGACTCCGGATATCTGCTCCATGCCCGGTCCGACGAAACCGACTTCGGACTCTTCCGCAGCGCTCTGGAGCACGCGCGCGGCACCGCCGTGCGGGACCCCGAGGGGGCCTGCGAGCCGCTGCGGGACGCCCTCGGGCTGTGGCGCGGCGCGGCGCTGGAAGGGGCCGTGCACGGGCCGCTGGCGGCGCGGCTGGCTGCCCGCCTCGAGGAGGAGCGGGAGGAGGCCCTGGAGCTGCTCTTCGACTGCGCCCTGCGCGCGGGCCGGCACCGCGAGATCGTGGGCGAGCTGGAGGAGGTCAGCGCGGCGCACCCGCTGCACGAGCCGTTCCACGACCAGCTGATGCTCGCCCTGTGCCGCTGCGGGCGGGAGGCCGAGGCCATCGCCGTCTACCGGCGGGCCCGCCGTCATCTGCCCGGCGGCGCCGACCGTACGCCGCTGCTCACCGCCCGGCTGGAGCAGATCGGCGCCCGCTCCGCCGTCCTGGCCGCGCCGGCCGCCCCGCCCCGGGACGGAGCCGCGCACGCGCGCGTGGCCGAATCCGTGGAGCTGCCGCCCGTGCTGTCGGTGGCCGGCTATCTCCAGGAACTGTTCAACGGAAAGGCCCTCACCGCGTTGTGAGACAGGTGGGCAGGATTCCCGAAACGCGCATCGCGCCCCCGCCGGAGCGGGGGCGCGATGCTTTTGCCGGGGAAATGCTCAGAGTTCGGAGACGAGACGCTGGGCGACGTCCATTCCGGAGGAGTAACCGGCCTCGTGGGAACCGATCTGGTCGACTCCGTGGCGCTTCGCGTGGAAGTACGCGCCGGCCAGCTTGACCCGGGTTCCGTTGTTCACGTCGTAGATGTCCTTCTGCATCTCGCGCACCGGGTTGTCGATGATCGGGTGGGTGTAGGGGAATTCGGCGATGACGGTGTCCGCGGCCACCTCGAGCGGGTAGTCGAGGGTGACGAAGTAGTCCTTCTCCGCGGTGAATCCGTGGAGCTTGTTCATGTAGTAGGCGACGTAGGTGCGGTCCTGGCCGTCGACGGCGACCTTGCCGTAGTTCCACGCCTCCCAGCGCTCGCGGTTGCCCGGCATCACCGAGGGGTCGGTGTGCAGGACGACCCGCGAGCCGTTGTAGCGGACCTTGGAGAGCACCTCGCGCTGCCGCTCGGTCGGGTTCTCCAGCATGGCGAGGGCCTCGTCCGCGTGGGCGCCGATCACGACGTAGTCGAACCGCTCGCTGCCGTCGGCGGTGGTGACCGTCACCGAGTCGTCGCCCTGATGGATACGGGTGACGGGCTCGCCGGTGCGGATCTCGGGGCCGATGGCGGCCAGCGCCTTGCGGACGTAGTTGACCGAACCGCCGCCGACGGTACGCCAGTCGACGTGCTGTCCGCCGAGACCGCCCTCGTCGTGGCCCATGAAGAACGCGATGGCGGTGCTGGCGGGCATCTGCCAGATCAGCTCGGCCGGGATCGACCAGACCGCGGAGCACAGCAGGATGACGTAGGACGTGCGGAACGCCTGGCTGTAGCCGTTCTTGTCGAGGTACTCGCCGAGGGGGATGTCGGCCTTCTTGCGCACGAAGTCGCGGCGGCCCTCGGTGTGGAAGCGGCGGGCCTCGCGCCAGATGGTCTGGAACTCCTCCGGGTAGCGGGCCACCACCTCCTCCTCGGACAGGCCCAGCTCGCCTGTGCCGTACTCCATGCCGGAGTCCAGGTCGAAGAAGTTGAACGCGCCCTTGTGCTCGACCTGCTCGACGCCGAGCTCGTCGAAGAACTCGCACAGGTTGGTGTAGGCGGGCCGGTTGAACACGACGAAGGCGGTGTCGATGCCGAGGATCCGGCCGTTCTCCTCGACCTCGACGGTGTTGGCGTGGCCGCCGATGCGGTCCTCACGGTCGAACAGCGTGATCGACGCGTGGTCGCGCAGGTGGTAGGCCGCGGAGACGCCCGAGACACCGGCACCGACGACGGCGATACGAGGGGTGGTGGGAGGGGTCATGATCTGGTCCTTCACGGGTCGGTGTCGAACAGGGGTGATCGGTGGGGCGCCGGTCAGAACGCGCGCTCGCCGAGCGGGAACTGCCAGTGCGAGAACATGCGGTTCTCGCGGTAGAGGTGCCGCAGCACGCGCATGACCTCGTCGATGTCGTCCTGGTCGGTGACCAGTTCGGCGGGCCACAGCTGCCGGCGCAGCCGCTCCAGCTGGAGCAGCAGGACCGCGCCGCTGGGCAGCGGGTCCTCCAGCACGTCGTGCGAGTGGACGTAGGTGTGCACACAGGCGGCCGCGGCGTGGACC
Source organism: Streptomyces sp. NPDC048600 (assembly GCF_055587025.1). Classification (NCBI taxonomy): domain Bacteria; kingdom Bacillati; phylum Actinomycetota; class Actinomycetes; order Kitasatosporales; family Streptomycetaceae; genus Streptomyces; species Streptomyces sp. NPDC048600. The sequence goes on from NZ_JBVJGZ010000004.1 coordinate 310,049, forward strand.
AGGCAGTACTCCTTGGCCAGCGCGAACAGTTCGGGCGACTGGGAGTAGCCGCGGCCGAGGTCGGCCTTGAGCCGGGTGGCGCGCTCGGCGAGCGGGGCGATCCGCTCCAGGAGCACCTCGGCCACGGCGGCGGCCCGGCGCAGCCGGTCGCGTTCGGCGTCGTCCTTGGCGTCCTCGGCGAGGGAGCGGAGCCTCTCCAGGCCGTCGGGGGCGGCGAGTACCGCGTCGTCGAGGCCGCGGCTGAACAGCTCCTGCTTCCAGGGCTGGTAGACCGGGAGTTCGGCGTCCATGCCGAACAGCACGGCGACGCGCTCGGCGGCGGCGCCGCGCAGCCCGGCGTCGGCGGTGGCCGCCTTGGTGAGCAGGCCGTCGAGCTGCTGGCCGAGGTTGCGCAGGTTCACCACGGTGTTGCCGTCGGCGAAGTTGGTGACCAGCAGGTCGCGCAGCATCTTCTGGTGCATGGAGTAGTGGCCCTGGCCGCGCAGGAACATCCGTGCGCCGAGCACGGTGTTCAGCTCGGACATGGACTTCTCCAGCATCGTCGGAAGCAGGTACTTGGCCACCGACGACACCACGCTGACCTGCTCCGGGGCGGCCTGGAGCCCGCGTGAGGCGCCGAGGCTGACCGCGTCGGCGACCATCAGGTCGGCGAACGCCTCGGTCAGCTGGCGGCGGGTGTAGGGAACGTCGCTGACCGGGTCGCCGAACAGGACGCGGTTCTCGGTGAAGTCGAGGTTGACCCGCAGGGTGGTGTCGACGGCGCCCAGGGCGAGGCTGGAGATGACCGCGCGCATGGCCTGGCTGGACTTCAGGGCGATCTCCAGCCCCTCGCCCTCGCGGCCGATCCGCCACTCGTCGGGCACGAAGGCGCCCTTGAGACGGATGCCGCTGAGGTCGAGGGCACGCAGGCCGTGCAGGGTCTCGACCGGGAGCTCCTCGATCGTCTCCGGGGCGGCGGTGTGCTTGTCCAGGATGAAGATCGAGTAGGCGGCCGGTCCCGGCCGCTTGCCCGTGCGGGCGAAGACGGCCATCTTCCCGGCCACGGTGGCGTTGCCGATGAGCCACTTCTCGCCGGTGAGCAGATAGCCGCCGTCGACCTTCTCGGCGGTCGTCTCGTTGGCGAGCAGGTCACTGCCGTGGTCGCGCTCGGACAGGCCCCAGGACAGTCCGCCTCCGTGCTTGAAGTCCTCGATGAGCAGCCGCTTCTGCTCGTCGGTGCCGGCGGTCCACACGGGCATGAAGCTGAGGTTGGTGATGACGATGGCGGTGGCGGTCGTGGGGTCGCGGCGGGCCACCATCCGCATCAGGTTGAACCCGGTCTCCACGTTGCCCGCCTTCCCGCCCTGCTCGGCGGGCAGCGAGTACACGTGGACGCCGAAGCGGCGCAGCTGGTTGACGAAGGAGTGGGGGTACTCCTCGCGCTCGTCGCTCTCCAGGACCCGGGCGAACGACATCCTGGTGCCCGCCTCGTAGGGGTCGCCGAGGTACCGCTCCAGGTCGGCGACCAGGGCGACCAGATCGGCCTTGGACATGAGTGCTCCTGTTCGGGTGAGGGGGCTTCTGATGTATCTCCGTGGAAGAAGGAGCGGCGTCCGGTGCGTGCTCTGGGGGTCCCCCCGGCCGAAGGCTGGGGGAGTGCCGGCCGGAAGCCCTCGTACTGGGCGTACTCGGACTTTCGGCCGGTGCGGCGAGAGTGCGTGCCGGGCGTCGCGACGCCGCGGAGATTCGTCAGAAGCCCCCTAGCGGGTGGAGGCGGCCAGGCGTACGGGCGCCGCGGTGAACATGCGGTCGACCTCCCGCAGCGCGAGGACCGCGTCGAGGGCGGGGGCCAGCCGGGCGCCGTGGCGGCGCGGGTCGGTGCCGTCGGCGCGGGCGAGGAGGTAGCCGAGGACGGCACCCAGCCAGCCGGTGGAGCCGGGCTCGGTGCCGTAGAGGGAGCTGCCGCGGTTGGCGTGCCACAGGTGGACACAGGTCGCGGCCGCGTGCAGCCAGGCGTACCGCTCGGCGGCGTCCACGAGCGCGTTGGGGTCCGCGCCGCGCCGCTGGGCTTCGCGCACCAGGTCCCCGAGACCGGTGACGGCCTCGGTCAGCGTGGCCGCGAGGTCGGCGATCTCGCTCCCGGCCAGTTCCGCCGCGGCCTTGGGCAGTCCGGCCAGGAGCGGGTCGAAGCCCCGGGCGAACATGTCGAGCCGGGCCGGCTCGTACGGCGGCAGCGGCGCGTCCAGCCGGAACACGGTGTCCAGCACCGCCGGGTCGGGCTCGCCGCCGTCGCCGCCGGTCAGGGTCGGCAGCTGACCCGCGTACGACCGCAGGTTGGACAGGGTGCTGGCGTCGATGACGCGGACGACGGCCGAGTCGCGCTGGAGCTTCTGGAACAGCCCCGCCCCGCGTTCGCCCTCGCGCAGCACCGACCGGGTGGCGAGGACGGTGCCGCAGTGCCGGATCAGTTCGTCGCAGGCCTCGGCGACGACGTGCTTGGCGGCCAGCGCCCACACGCTGAACGACTCGGGCACCACGTGCACCCCGCGCGCCGCGCCGAGCGCCACCGCGTCGGCCGCCAGCAGCGCCGCCGACGCCACCGCCAGCTCCCGCCGGGGGTGAGGGGATTCGACGAGCACGGTACGGCCGACGGTGCGCTCGACGGCGAAGCCGAGACTCAGCCGTACGGCGGTGTCGGCGATGCCGAGGCTGCCGGCCATGCTCATCAGGCGGACCGCCTGCTGGGCCTTGACCGCCGCCTCCAGGCCCTCGCCCTGCTTGCCGACCAGCGCGCTCTCTGGAACGGGCGTGTCGAGGAAGCGGAGGGTGGCCAGGTCGATGCCGCGCATACCGCCGGTCAGGGGCGCGGGCACCCGCTCCAGCGTGCCCTCGGGCACGTCCGCGGCCTCCAGCAGCACCGCGGAGAACGCGGCGGGGCCGCGCTCGCCGGTGCGGGCCACGACGTAGACCGCCTGCGCGCGCAGCCCGAGGCCGACCATCCACTTCTCGCCGGACAGCCGGCCCTCGGGGCCGAGGCGGACCTCGTTGGTGAGCAGGTCGCTGCCGTGCGCGGCCTCGGTGAGCGCGAAGGCGACAGCGCCGCCGCCGCGCAGGATCGCGGCGGCCCGGTGCTGCTGCGCCGGGCTGCCGTGCAGCTGGAGGCAGGTCGCGGCGATGATGCTGAACATCGTGCCGGGCATGATGTTGACGTCCCGGCGGGCGGCCGCGCGCACCAGGGTGAGGCTGCGGTCGAAGGACTCGAAGGTGCCGCCCCAGGCCGCGGGCAGGTAGTTGAGGTGGAACCCGCAGGCCACCAGTTCCGCGCAGAGCTCCTCGGGGAAGGCGTCCTGCTCGTCGCGGGCGACGGCGGCGGCGAAGCCGTGCGGGTTGGCGTCGTCGGCCGGGTCGCCGAGCCGCTCCTCGAGCTCCTCGGGGGTCAGGGCGCTCACCGCAGCCCCACCGAGGATCCGTGCGCCGGGCTCTCCAGCGGGACGGGCCGGTAGTCGGCGGCGGAGGCGGGGATGTGCACGCCCGCGGTGCGCAGCTGGGCGAGCCGGGTGTGGAAGGCCGCGCCGCGCATCAGGTGGTGGGCGACCTCGGCGACCCGCCGATTGCCGGGGGTCTTCAGATAGCTGCCGGTCACCCAGTCGTTGAAGCTGCCCATGGCCGGGCCGCACCAGACCTGGAAGTCCATGATCCGGCTCTCGTCACCGGTGACGGCCCAGCGCGAGGACATGCCCAGGTACCAGCGGAACACCAGCGCCATCCGCCGCTTGGGGCTGCCCGCGGCCCGCTGGAGCTGCTCGGGGTCGCGGCGGGTGAAGTAGGTGACGCACTCCTGCCAGACGTCCTCCAGCGAGCGCCGGAAGATCTGCTGCTCCAGCTTGGCGCGGTCGGCCTCGGGGATGGCCTCCAGGCCGTCGTACGTCTGGTAGAGCTCGTACAGGCGCTTGGCGCGCATCGCGAAGAGCGTGCCCTTCTTGAGGACCTGGAGCTCGACGCCCATCTCGAACATGTCCGCGGCCGGTGCCATCTCGCAGTCGGCGATGCCGGCGACGGCCAGCATCTCCTTGGACTTGGCGGACGCCCCGGACTCGATGCAGGACTGGTTGACGGAGCCGGTGACCACGTACGCGGCGCCCATCGAGAAGGCTGCGGCGACGGCGACCGGGGTGCCGAGGCCCCCGCCCGCGCCGACCCGGACGGGAACGGCGTAGCGGAACTCGCGCTGCACGGTGTCGCGCAGCCGCAGGATGGTGGGCAGCAGCGCGGGCAGCGGCCGGCGGTCGGTGTGGCCGCCGGAGTCGGCCTCCACGGTAATGTCGTCGGCGAGCGGCACATGGTGGGCGAGCGCGGCCTGCTCGGCGGTGATCAGACCCTGCTCCAGCAGGGCGCCGACCACGGCGGCCGGGGCGGGCCGCATGAAGCGCTCGGCCACCTCGGCGCGGGAGACCTTGGCGATGATCCGGTTCTCGGCGACGGGCCGGCCGTCGGGGCCGGGCCGCAGCCCGGCGACCCGGTAGCGCACCACGTGCGGGGTGAGGTCCATGAAGGCGGAGGCCTCCACGCAGCGCACCCCGTGGCGCAGGAACAGCTCGACGGCCTCCCGCTCGAGGCGGTCCTCGCTGGGCGAGTGGATCAGATTGACCGCGTACGGCAGTCCGGGGATCTCGGCGGCGAAGCGGGCGATGGCGCGCTCGATGTGCTCGGGCAGCAGGCCGGCCGCGCCGAAGGAGGCGAGGAAGCCCTCCCGGGCGAGGGCGATCACCATGTCGGCGGAGGCGATGCCGCCGGCCATGGCGCCCGCCATGTAGGCCTGTTCGACGCCGTGGGCGGCGCGGAAGGCGGCGGAGCCGAGGCGGTGCGCCGGCAGCGGCTCGGCGGCGGCCAGCAGCGGCAGGCCGTCGCCCTCGGCCGCGGCGAAGCCGCCGGAGACGGCGCCGATGCCACCGGGTGTGACGGTGACGAAGCACGGCTCGTCGAGGTCGGCCAGGGCGTGGTAGATCCCGGCCGGGTCCGTGCTCGGGTACCGCTCTCCGTACCAGCGGAGAGGGGTGTCGCGAATATCCATGGGAAAACGAAGCTCCTTGGCTGAGCGGCGGGGCGGGTGGGCCGTCAGGCGTCAGGCGGTGCGGACCTCGATGGCCAGGTCGATGAGTTCGTAGATGCGCAGGCCGGGCTTCCACAGGTCGGCGTCGGCGACGACGACGAGGCGGTCGGCCTCCTTGCGGATGTCCTTGACGTGCACGTCGAAGAACAGCTCCTTGTCGTGGCGCAGGATCTGGCCGCGGTACTTCCAGGAGGTCTCCACGTCGGTCGCCATGGCGAAGCGCGGGTTCTCGATGCCCTCGGCGAGGTTCTGCTCCAGGACGAACAGGCGCATCGCCTGCAGGACCGCCTCGACGCCGAGCGAGCCGGGCATCACCGGGTCGCGGTGGAAGTGGCAGTCGAAGTACCACTCGTCGGGACGGACCGCCCGGTAGCCGTGCACATAGCCGCGGCCGTGCTTGCCGCCGTCGGTGATCAGGTCGACGTGGTCGACGAGGGCGAACTTCTCGCCGGGCAGGTGCAGCGAGCCGCCGGTGGGGTCGGTGAACGCCGGGGCGCCCTCGGGCAGTTCGATGCGTCGCACCCGGTCGGCGGCCGGCTTCTCGGTCTCCATCCAGGGGGCGACGTACTTGCCGTTGTCGAGGCCGACCTGGTTGACGAGGGCCGCGTCGCTGAAGTAGCCGAAGAGGGACTCGCCGGTGTAGAACACCTCGCCGTCGGCGGAGAGTTCGTAGGAGAAGTTCTGCAGGACGGCGCCGTGGACGGCGCTGGTCATCAGGAGCTTCGAGGTGTGCCGGATGGTCTTGCCGCGCAGGTCGATGTCCTTGACCAGGGTGGCTCGGCCGTCGAGGTTGCGGATGCGGTACTGCTCGTCGGTGTTCTTCAGGGTGGCGCCGAGGTAGTAGCCGAGGAAGATCGCGGCCTGGAGCGAGGACTCCATGTACACGCAGTTCGGCATGTGCGGGAAGGAGTTCTGCTCGTAGTACCAGGCGTCGGCCGGCGAGTCGTACTCGGTCACCATCACCGAGCCGGGCGACAGGTCGCCGCGGGTGCCCTCCAGGGACATCACACGGTCGACGAACTGGAAGTCGCCGTTGGGGATGTAGGGGGCCCTGGACGTGCGGTAGACCTCGAACTCGGGGCCCATCGCGATGTCGAGCAGGCCCTTCGCGGCGTGCGCGAGGTGCATCTCGTTGATCATCGCGGCCTCGCCGTCGCGGTTGCGGCGGCCGAGGAACTGCGGGACGCCGCCGGTCTCCGGGCGGTACGGCGTGCCCTCCTTCTCCCGGACCTGGAGGCCGAGGTTCTTCATGCGCACGACCGGCTTGTCGTCCAGGTAGATCAGGACGTCGGCGATGACCGTGGCGCGCGGCAGGAGCGTCAGCTCCATGACCTCGACCTCGTACCGGATCTTGGCGTCCTTCTGTGTGATCTGGCCGCGGACCTGGACCTCGATCGGGGTATCGGTGACACAGGTGAAGCGGGCGTCGGGGAGCGTGAGGTGCATGCCCTGGTGCATCAGGTAGATCTGGAGGAGCTGCACCGCGCCCTCGGCGACCAGGGAGCCCGCGAGGACGTGGTCGTCGGGGAAGTGGCAGAGGAAGTACCAGCCGTCGGGCTGGAGGTTCTTCGTCGCGGTGATCCTGCCGAGGCCGCGCAGACCGCCCTTGCGGTCGATGTCGACCTCGTCGATCATGCGCATCTTGGCGTCGGGCAGCCTGAGGGCCGGGTTGATGCCGGGGTCCTGGGCGTGGTCCGGGCCGAAGACGTCGCCGGGGCGGCCCTGGGCGAGCAGCTCCAGGTCCTCGGCGGTGAGGTGGTTCTTGTCCGTGTGGGCGAGCGGCTTGAAGTAGCCCTTGGGCAGGGCCGCGCGGGCCTTCTTCTCCTTCTCGGTCATCACCACGCCGAGCGGGGTGTCCAGCTCGGCCTGGGTGAAGAACCCGGCGCAGGCGTCGCGCAGTTCGAGGATCAGCTCGCCGTCGGCGTAGCACTGGTAGCTGAAGAAGAAGATCGTCGTCTCGCCCTGGTGGACGAAGCGGTCGATGGAGATCTCGTAGCGCAGGGTCTGGCCGACGCGGGGCAGGAAGCCCCGGAAGACCAGGGTGCTGTCGAGCAGGCGGTAGACCCGCTCGCCCTTGTTGCGGAAGTCGATGCCGAGGTAGCTGACGAGCAGCAGGTCGCACTGGCCGGCCTCGACGGTGACGGCCGGGGGCACATAGCCGTCGACGGCGTACCAGGCGTCCTCGGGCACGTCGTACTCGGTGACGATCTTGGCGGGCTTGAACTCGCCCGTGGTGCCCTCGATGTCGGTGACCCGGGTGACGAAGTGGTAGGGCGGCGCGGGCAGTCGTACGCGCTTGCCGTAGCCGTCGATCACGCCGAACTCGGGGCCGAACACCTTGGCGACCGAGCCGACGGCGAACTCCAGCAGGTCCGCCTCGTCCCAGATCACGCCCTCCTTGACCTCACGGTCGGCGGCGGGCGCGGGCTCCGGGGTCACGGGGGCGGCGGGGGCGGACGCGGCCGGGGCGGCGGGGATCGCCGTGGCGGGCGCCGCGGGGGCCGGGGGCGCGGCCGGGAGGGCGGGGCGTTCGACGGCCGGGGCCAGGGCGGCGGGCTCGGCGGGGGCCGGGAGCGCGCGCGGCGTCGGCGAGGCCGGGGTGGTGCCGTCGAGCAGGGACTCGACCCGGCCGAGGGTGGCGGACTGGAGGATGTGCTGGGTCTCCATCACCACCGAGTGGGTGTCCAGCATCTGACGGCGGATCTCGCGCACCAGGTCGGCGGCGGGCGTCTCGGACGCCGCGCCGGACTGCCGGGCGGCCGGGCCCGCGGGCGCCGGGGCGGCCATCTCCGGTCCGGCCGGCGCGGCGGCGCGGGGGGCTTCGGAGGCGCTCCGGCGCGGGGGCTGGGACCAGGGCACGGTCGAGACGGGTGTGCCGTCGAAGGCGATGACCTCGGCGTCGGCGAGGGTCGGGTCGGCGTGCATGAGTGCGGAGTCCTCCGGCGGTGCGGACGGGGCGGGGGCGGTCGGGGCCGCGTGCGCGGCGGCGTGGTGTCTGCGGGGCGCCTGCGGCGAGCCGGGCCTGCCCCCTTCTCCGGAGCCGGCCCGGGCCGGGCCCGAGGGCACGGCCGTGCGGCCGGGGACGTGACCGGTGACCGGTGAGCTGTCGGTGGGCGAGGCGCCGACGGCATCCGGCGCAGAGCTGGTCGAGGCGGACGTCGACGCGCCGGAGCCCGCACCCTGTCCGGCCACCGGGCCGCTCGCCGGGGCGCCGGAGCCCGCTGCCGTCGGCACCGGAGCCGGACCGGCGGCCGGCGCCTCCGTTGCCGTGGCATCCGCGGTCCGCGTGCCGCGCGCCAGTTCCCGCGCGATCCGGGCCGGGGCCGGGTCGGCGCCGCCCACCCGGAAGCGGGTCGGCCGGGCCGGAGCGTCGGCGGCGGTCGCGGCGAGTAGCGCGTCCCAGTCCAGGTCCAGGCCGTGCGCGGTGAGCCGGGCCGCGAGCTGGGCGATCGAGCGGGTGGCGGGCACCCTGCGGCGGTCCAGGGGCGCGGCCATGTGCCGGGCGTCGCCGAGGGTCTCGCGGACCCAGCGGGCGCAGGTCGCGCTGGGTCCGGCCTCCAGGAAGTAGCGGAAGCCCCGGTCGTAGGCGGTGCGCACCAGACGCGGGAAGTCGATCGGCGCGCACAGGGTCGTCGCGATCCGGCGGGCGGTCTCCGCGCGGTCCACGGCGGGCAGCGGCGCGTAGTCGTACGCGCTGAGCAGCTCCAGGTCGCCGAACGAGCCGGTCGGGTAGCTGTTCAGCCCGGCGAGGGCGTCGAAGTCGGCGTTCACGACGGAGCAGTGCATGACCGCGCCGACGGGCGAGCGCGCGGCCGGGCAGCCGAGTTCCTCGATCAGCGCGCGGCACTGGGCCGGGTCGCCGGCGACGACCAGTTCCTTCGGCGTGTTGATGTGGGTGAGGAAGACCCGGTCGTAGCCCTTGAGGGCGGTGCGGACCGTCTCCGCGTCGGTGAGCAGGACGTGGCTGGACCACACCCGCTCGTCGGGGACGTCGGCGCCGATGCCCCAGGCCTCGCGCACGGTGTCCTTGGCGCCGACCAGGCGGTGCTTGAACACGGGCGTGCCGCTGATCAGGGCGTCGTCGCGGCTCTCGGGGAGCCAGCCCCGGGTGGCGAACAGCATGCTGGACTCGCCCAGGCTGTAGCCGAAGCCGCCGTGCGCCTTGACGCCGAGGACCTCGCGGACGAGGTCGGTGTAGAGGATGGAGAAGCTGGTGCCGGTGGCGAGCATGAAGGGGATGTCGTCGCCGAGCGAGCCCTCCAGCGCCATCAGTTCGCGGCGGCCGAGGGCGGCCTGCGAGCGCGGGTAGAGGGCCGCGGCGCGAAGGTGCAGCTCGGGCTCGTCGGCCATGTCCTCGAACGTGTCGAGGAGTCCGGGGAAGGCGCGGAACAGCTCCTGGCCGAGGCCGGGGTAGGAGTTGAAGGCGCCCGGGTAGACCAGGGCGACCTTCCCCTCCGGGCCGATCGGGTTCGCGGTGAAGCAGCTTCCGGCGGGGGTGGCCCATTCACCGCCCTCGGCGTGTGCGGCGGGCAGCCCGCGGGCGGCCAGTTCGAGCTGGGCGGCCAGTTCGTCGCGGTCGCGGCCGACCAGGACGGCGCGCAGGGTGCGGCCGGGCAGCTGCCGGCCGGCGTCGCGGGCCAGGGCGTAGGGGTCGGCGCCGTCGTCGAGCAGGGCGCGGTGCCGGGCGACCGTGGCGAGCAGTCCGTCGAAGGAGTCGGCGGACAGCGGCAGCACGACGGGTCCGCCGGCCCGCCGCCAGTCGCGCGGCACGAGGGCGCCGCGTGAGGTCCGGGCGGAGAGCACCAGGTGGCCGTGGGCGCCCGCGGCGCCGATGAAGCCGACGGCCGCGTAGCGGCGTGAGTCGCGCCGCGCCCGCAGCCAGGGGCGGGAGGTGTCCGGCACGTACAGGCCCGACGCCTCGAAGCCGGCGGTGAGTTGGTCGGCCGGGCGGGTCCAGCCGCGGGTGCCGGGGACGTAGCCGTGGTGCAGCCCGAGGACGGTACGGATCAGTCCGGCCATGCCGGCCGCGCAGCCGGCGTCGCCGATCTGGGCCTTGGCGCTGCCGAGGGCGACCTGGTGGGCGCCTGCCGGGTGCACCTGGGCGAGGCCCTCGATCTCGGCGCGGTCCTGGGTGTCGGTGCCGCCCGCGTGCGCCTCGACGTAGCCGATGTCGGAGGCGGTGATCCCGGCGGCGGTGTAGGCCTCGCTCGCAGCGGCCGCGTAGGTGCCGGCGTCGGCCTCGGGGACCGCGCCGTCGACCGGGTCGGCGTGCCGGATCGCCAGGGACTCCAGGCGGGCGTAGACGGGCCGGTCCCCGCTGTCGGGGCGGGTGACGACGACCGCGCCGGCGCCCTCGCCGATCCGGCGGCCCTGGGCGCCCTCCTGGAAGGTGAGCCCGGCCTCGGCGACCACGTCGGGGCGCAGCAGCAGGTTCTCGGCGGAGCCCGCGAGGTCGACGGCGCCGACGAGGACGGCCTCGATGCCGGGGTCGAGCAGCAGCAGGCGGGCGACCTGGAGGGCCTCGGCGGTGCCGGAGCCGTCGGAGGAGACGGTGAAGGACGGGCCGGTGAGGTTCCACAGGGAGGAGATGCGGCTGGCCATCACGTTGCCGATGTAGCTGAGCACCTCGTTGGCGACGATCGGGTCGACCACCGCGTCACGGCCGACGGCGGTCAGCCGGGCCAGCTCCGCCTCGTCGACCTCGATGCCCGCGCGCGCGAACTCCTGGCGGATGAACGTGCCCAGGCCGTAGCGGGTGATGCGCAGATGGGTGAAGGGCTCGGTCTCCATGGCGACGACGACCGCGATCCGTCGCGGGTCGGGCGCGCTCTGTCCCTTGGGGACCGCGCGGCTGTATCCGGCGTCCTTCAGAGCCTCGTCGGCGACCTTGATGGCGAGCGCGTGCTGGAGGTTGTAGGTGCGCAGGTCGGCCGGGGGGATCTTGAGGTCCATCGGGTCGATGCCCAGGCCGTCGACGAACGCGCCCTGCGGCAGGGCCTCGGGCGAGACTCCGGCGCCGTGGTCGAGGGAGCCGCCGCGGGTCTGGTCCAGGCCGCGCCAGCGACGCTCGGGCAGCGGACCCACCGTGTCGGCACCGGCGTGCACGGCCCGCTCGTAGGCGTCCAGGGAGTCGAAGGAGCCGAAGTGGGCGCCGAGTCCGACGATGTCGAGCGCGGGCACGGGGGTCCGCGGCTCGGCGGCGGGGGCGGTGCCGTCGGGCTGGGAGAGCACCACGTGGGCGTTGGTGCCGCCGAAGCCGAACGCGGAGACCCCCGCCCGGCGGGGACCGGCCGTCTCGGGCCAGTCGCGGCCCTCGCGCACCAGGGCGTCGGGGCCGACGCGGCCGTCCTTGGAGCTGATCGGCTGTCCGACGCCGATGGTCGGCGGGATGTGTCCCTGCCCCATGGCGAGGACGACCTTCAGCATGCTGCTCAGTCCGGCGACGGTGAGCAGGTGGCCGATGTTGCCCTTGACGGAGCCCAGCAGCGGGACGCGGCCTGCCTCGCCGAAGAAGTCGGCGACGGACTGCGCCTCGGTGGCGTCGCCGATCGGGGTGCCGGTGGCGTGGCACTCCAGGTAGTCGACGGCCGCGGGGTCGACGCCGGCGTCGGCGTACGCGAGTTCGTAGGACTGGAGCTGTCCGTGGCCCTGCGGGACCAGCAGATGGCGGCCGCTGCCGTCGTTGGACAGGCCGATGCCGTCGACGACGGCGTGGACGCGGTCGCCGTCGCGTACGGCGTCCTCCAGCCGCTTCACGGCGAACATGCCGGCGCCCTGTCCGGTGAGGATGCCGCCGGAGCGGCCGTCGAAGGGCTGGCTGAAGCCGTCGCGCGGGTAGGCCTGGAGGTCGCCGAAGGACAGGTGGATCAGCGTGGGGTCGGGCGCGCAGACACCGCCGGCCAGGACCAGGTCGGCCTGTCCGGCGGCGAGGTGGTCGCAGGCCAGCTTGAGCGCGTACAGGGCGGAGGAGCAGGCGGCGTCGAGGTTGTAGCGGGGGCCGCCGAGTCCGAGGGCGGTCGCGGCGAGGGTGGCGGGGGCGCCGCTGACCATCAGGTCCTCGGTGTTGAGCCGCTCCCCGTCGATACGGTCCTGCGCGTGCGCCAGAGCGCCGAGCGGGGGGTGGCCCGCCCGGCGCAGGCCCTCCAGCACCGCCTCCTGCACGAGGGGGACGCTGACCTGGGCCGAAGTCGGTGTGGGGAAGGAGTAGTTGCCGAGGACGAGGCCGGTGCGGGCGAGGACGTCCTGCCGGTCGCCGTGGCCGCTGTCGCGCAGTGCCTCGCGGGCCACGTGCAGCGTCCAGTGGAAGATGCGGTCGAGCCCGGCGAGGCGGTCGGCGTCCAGGCGGTAGCCGGTGGGGTCGAAGGCGAAGTCGGTGACGAATCCGCCCCGCGTGCAGTAGATCTCGTGCTGGGGATCGATGTCCCGGGCCTCGGGGCCGGGGCCGAAGACCTCCGTCCCGCCCTCCTTGCGGCTGTCCTCACCGGAGCGGAGGTTGCGCCAGAACTCGGCGGGCGACTCCGCTCCGGGGAACAGGCAGGCGAGGCCAACGATGGCGTACTTGCTCATGAGAGCTCTCGGGTCCCTTCTGGGGGTGGCCGGGCCGGGACGGCCTGGGGGTGCCGTCCGGGCCCGGCCCGACGCGTGCGTCGGAGACGAGGCGGGGTCAGCCGTTGAGGAACTTGTCCGCGAGCTGCGGGGCGGAGACGACCTTGACGCCGTCGAAGCGGGTCAGCACCGTCCCGTCGGGGGCGCACGCCGTGACGTTCAGGGCGGCGGTGCTGGAGCTGCCGCCCTCGGCCGGCTCGACGACGAGCAGGAACGGGGCGCCGTCGGGCAGCGGCCGGTGCAGTGCGACGCGGGCGACGGACAGGGGCAGTCCGGCGGTGCCGCGGAACAGCCGCACCCACACCAGGCCGGCCTGGAGCAGCAGGTCGGCGGTGCCGGGCGCGAACCGGGTGCCGCCGAACGCGCCGCCCTCGGGCCGCAGTTCGGTCAGCTCGCACTCCAGGACCAGCCGGGACTCGTCCTCGGCCAGCACCCGGCGCACACCGCGCAGCGCGGGACCGTGGAAGAGGGTGCCGTCCGTGTAGAGGCTCGCGCCGTCGCGGCCGGAGCCGAGAGCGGGCAGACCCGCGACGGTGGCCGGGGCGGGCGTGGTGCCCGGGGTGACGACGGCCGCGTAGTGCGGTCGTACGGCGCCCTTGGCGTCGGCGGCCTGGACGGCGACCTCGACACTGTCACCGGCGGGCGTCATCGCCAGCTCAGGCCGCTCGGGCAGGGTGTCGTCGAACAGGATGCCCTTGCGGACGGAGAAGTCGCGGACCTCGCGGACCTCGGTGCCGGTGGAGCGCTCGACGGCGCCGATCGCCCAGCCGAGGGCGACCACGGCGGGCAGCACCGGGGTGCCGCCGATGACGTGGTCGGCGACGATCGGGTCGTCCACCAGCCCGGCGATGGAGCGCCGGACGGTGACCGTGCCGTGCTGTGCGGGCCGCTCGGGCTCGGACAGCGGGGTCGTCGGGCCGAGGACCGTGACCACGTCGGCGGCGCGCCCCGCGTCGAACTGCTCGGTGAACAGCTTCGCTCCGGTGTCGACCGGGATCAGCGTGATGCCGCGCTCCTTGAAGACGGCCTTGATCTGCGGGGAGACCATGCCGCTGTCCCAGGCGCCCCAGTTGAGGGAGGTGACGCGGGCACCGGGGTGACGCCGCTTGAAGGAGGAGGCCCAGGCGTTGAGGGTCTCGTTGGCCATCGCGTAGTCGGACTGGCCCCGGTTGCCGAAGAAGCCGGCCACCGAGGAGAACAGCACGACGTGCCGCAGGAGGTCGGTGTCCAGGGCGGCGGCCACCGAGCGCAGGCCGGCCAGCTTCGGTGCGAAGACCCGCTCGATCTCGGAGGCCTTCTTGTTGGCGATCAGCTGGTCGGCGAGGACACCGGCGCCGTGCACCAGACCGGTGACGCGCTCCTTGTACGGGGCGAGCGCGGCGGCCGTGGCGGCCGGGTCGGTGATGTCGACGGCCAGGTACTCGACGGTGCTGCCGGCGGCCTGGATGTCGGCCAGCGTGCGGCGGATCTCCCTGGCTCCGACGACGGCGCCGTAGAGCTGCTCGACGCGCTTGGGGGTGGGCTTCTCGCCGGTGGCCTTCAGCTGCGCGGCGGCGGCGGCCTTGAGTCCGCCGTCCTCGACGCCCTGCGCCCAGGCGGGTTCGTCGGCCGGCGGGGTGCGGCCGATCAGGAGCAGTCCGGGGCGGTGGCGGCGGGCCAGTTCGACGGTGCAGGCGGCGGTGATGCCGCGGCCGCCGCCGGTCACCACGACCAGGTCGTCGGAGCCGAGTGCCGGGACGTCGTCCGCGCCCCGGTGGAGGCTCTCCTCGGCGAGGCCGAGGCCGACGCGGTGGGTGCCGTCGTGGCCGACCTGGGTCAGGTCGGCGACCACGTCGTGCAGTTCGTCGGCGAGGAGGGCGGCACCGGCCTCGGGGCTGAGGCCCGCGGACAGGTCGACGGAGCGGCAGAACAGCCGGGGCGCCTCGACCGCGAGGGTCTTGACCAGACCGGTGACGCCCGCGGCGACGGCGAGTTCCTCGGCGACGCCGGTGAGACCGAAGGAGCCGTCGAGGCGGGTGACGGTGACGAACGCGGCACGGCCCGACTCGGCGGCGGCGGTCAGCGGCTGGACCGCGTGCTTGGCGACGAGCAGGGTGTGCGCGAGGCGCCGGGTGGCCTCGGACCAGTCGCCGAGGTGCGCGGCGGACAGGTCGACCACCAGGGTGACGCGGTCGGCGAGGACCGCTTCCATGCGCTCGGCCAGCTCGGTGACGCCCCAGCCGGTGAGCGCGTGGTCCTTGACGCCCTCGACGCGCTGGGCGACTCCGGGCAGGCGCAGGACGTGCACCGGGCGTCCGCTCTCGACGAGGCGGGCGGCGAACGCGGGCGCCAGGTCGGAGCCGTCGTCCACGATCAGCGCGGCGGAACCCGGCGCGTAGGCGTCGGTCAGCAGGTCGGGGGTGGGCAGGCCGACCAGCGCGGCCTGGGCCCGGCCGATGCCGCCAGAGGGCTTGGCGGCGGCGGGCTCGGCGGCGGGGGCGGCGCTCACGGCGGCCGGGGCCGTGGTCTCCGCGTCGCCGGCCATGAAGTCGACGATCTGGCGCAGGGTGCGCAGTTCGGCGAGTTGCTCGGGACCGGCTGCGACACCGGCGCCGAAGCGCTCCTGCATCACACCCATGATCTCGACCCGCTTGATCGAGTCGATCCCCAAGTCCGCCTCGACATCCATGTCGAGATCCAGCATCTCGGCCGGATAACCGGTCTTCTCACCCACGACGTCCAGCAGCGCGGACGAGACGGCACCCGAGTCGGGGCCGACGACCGGAGCAGGGGCGGAGGCCGCGTCGGCGGGGGCGCCGTCGGCCATGAAGTCGACGATCTGACGCAGCGTCCGCAGCTCGGCAAGGGCCTCCGGACCGGCCGCGACACCCGCGCCGAAGCGCTCCTGCATCACACCCATGATCTCGACCCGCTTGATCGAGTCGATCCCCAGATCCGCCTCGACATCCATGTCGAGATCCAGCATCTCGGCCGGATAACCGGTCTTCTCACCCACGACGTCCAGCAGCGCGGCGGACACCGCACCGGAGTCGGGACCGGCGGAGCCGACAGCGGCCGGGGCGTCACCGGCCGGAGCGGCGTCGGCCATGAAGTCGACGATCTGACGCAGCGTCCGCAGCTCGGCCAGCGCCTCCGGACCGGCCGCGACACCCGCGCCGAAGCGCTCCTGCATCACACCCATGATCTCGACCCGCTTGATCGAGTCGATCCCCAAGTCCGCCTCGACGTCCATGTCCAGGTCGAGCATGTCCGTCGGGTAACCGGTCTTCTGACCCACGACGTCCAGCAGCGCCGCCGACACCGCACCGGAGTCCGGGCCCGCGGGGGCGGCAGCGGCCTGGGCGTCACCGGCCGGAGCGGCGTCGGCCATGAAGTCGACGATCTGACGCAGCGTCCGCAGCTCGGCGAGCGCCTCCGGACCGGCGGCGACACCGGCGCCGAAGCGCTCCTGCATCACACCCATGATCTCGACCCGCTTGATCGAGTCGATCCCCAGATCCGCCTCGACGTCCATGTCCAGGTCGAGCATGTCCGTCGGGTAACCGGTCTTCTGACCGACGACGTCCAGCAGCGCGGCGGACACCGCACCGGAGTCGGGGCCCGCGGGGGCGGCAGGTGCGGCGGCGGGCTGGGCGACCGGCTCGGCGACACGGGCCGCAGGTGCCGGGGCCGTCGTCGGGGCGGCCGGAGCGGCAACGGGCGCCGGAGTCACGGCAGGGGCCGGCGTGACCGGGGCGGGGGCCAGCGCGGCCGGGGCGGGCGCCACCGGGGCGGCGAGCGCGGGCTGCTGCGGGGCGCGCGGGGCCTCGGGACGCGCGGGGGCGGCCGGGGCGGAGCC
Source organism: Streptomyces sp. NPDC048600 (assembly GCF_055587025.1). NCBI lineage: Bacteria > Bacillati > Actinomycetota > Actinomycetes > Kitasatosporales > Streptomycetaceae > Streptomyces > Streptomyces sp. NPDC048600. The sequence continues at coordinate 326,581 of NZ_JBVJGZ010000004.1, forward strand.
GGCCGTGCGCATCTCCAGGGCGGCCAGGTCGCGCAGAATCTCGTTGGCGCGCAGGTGGCTGCGGCCGATGTCGAGGCCGTGCTCCTTGACGGCGTTCACACCGGGCAGCACCTCGCCGAGCTGCCCCTGTTCGGCGGCCCGCTCCAGTACGCCGGTGAGGCGCTCGGCGCTCTCCAGCTGGCTGTTGAGGTAGTCGTCGTGCAGGGCGAGGTGGTCGGCCACGAGCCCTGCGAGGCGGTCGCTGTCCACGTGGGGTGTCTCCAAGGCGGTCGGAGCGGGAGCGGGTGTCGGTACGGGCCGGGCGGGCGCGACCGCGGTGGCGAGGGAGCCGGGGGCGGTCTGCGCGGCGGCGGGGGCGGCCGAGGGCACCGGCCGGGCGGCGGTGACCGGCTGGGCGGCGGTGACCGGCTGGGCCTGCTGGGCGACGGCCGGGAGCGGCGCGCTCGGGGCCGGGGCCGGTCGTGCGGGGGCCGGGGTCTGCGGCGCGGGGGCCGGGGTCCGCGGCGCCGCAGTGCCGTTGGTGCCGTTGTTCGCGCCCGGCAGCGTCGGGACGGTGACGCGGTAGCCGTTGTCGATGGCGTCGCGGTAGGCGGCGCGGCGTTCGGGCGAGACGTAGTTGATGCCGTTGAGCAGGATCTGCATGCCCTTGGCCGGCGCCTCGACGGCCGGGGCCGCCACATAGCGGTCGGCGGTGGCGAGCGGCAGGCCGAGCACGGCGAGCTGGGCGACACCCTGCTTGAGCGCGGTGTCGGCGTCGCGGCCGGGGCCCGCGTCCAGGGCGACGGCGGTGTGCTCGCGCTCGCCGAGGATGCGGCGGACGAGCTGTGTCAGCACGGACTTGGGGCCGAACTCGACGAACACCCGGTGCCCGGCGGCGTACATCTCCTCCACGCGGGCGGCGAAGTCGACCGGGTTGATGAGCTGCTCGGTGAGCACCTTGCGGTTGGCGGCCACGTCGTCGCCGTAGGCGGCGTCCCGGGTGTTGGCGTACACCGTGGCGTTCGGGCGGGTGACCTCGACGCGGTCCACGTCGGCGCGGAAGGCCTCGACGGCGTGTCCGACGAACGGCGTGTGGAAGGCGGCGGACACCGGCAGCCGGCTCGCGCGCAGTCCTGCCGCGGTGGCGTCGGCGACGACCTTCTCGACCTCGTCGGTGGGACCGCCCACGACGATCTGGTCGGCGGCGTTGCGGTTGCAGACCACCACGTCACGGCGGGCGGCGACGAGTTCGGCGACCCTCTCCTCGGGCGCCGAGACCGCGGCCATCGCGCCGGCGTCGAAGCCGGCCCGCTCCGGCGGGGCCATGGCGTTGCCGCGGGCGCGGGCGAGGGCGAAGTAGGCCTCGTCCGCGAGGGCGCCGGCCGCCCACAGTGCGGTCAGTTCGCCGAAACTGTGGCCGAGGAAACCCTCGGCGGCGAAGCCGAGTTCGGTGAGGTAGCGGAACTGGCCCGCGGACAGCGCGCCGATGGCGGGCTGGGCGTAGGCGGTGGCGCGCAGCGCGGTCTCCTGCTCGCCCCGGCCGGCGTCGTCGAACGCGGGCGGCGGGAAGGCGATGCGGGACAGCGCCACCGAGCCCTCGAAGTGCCGGTTGGCGGCGTCGAACGCGGCGCGCAGCGGCGGCAGCGCCATGACGGCGCTCCTGCCGAGGTCGACGTACTGGCTGCCCTGTCCGGCGAACAGCGCGGCGACCTTGCCCGTCCGGGCGGCACCGCTGCGGTAGTACACGCCCTTGGGGTGCTGCCACGCGTCGGCGTCCGGGCGGGCGCGCAGCTCGCTGACGGCGAGGTCGCGCAGCGCGGTGAGCTCCTGCTCGGTGCGGGCGACGAAGGCGACGCGGGCGCTGCCCCCGGGGGCGGGGCCGCCGTTCGCGGGTGCGCCGGAGGCGAGGAGTGCGGCGAGGGCGGCGGTGTCGGGGGCGTGCCACAGATGCACGGCGGACACGGGGAAGGCGACGCGCAGGTCGTCGCCGTCGCCGTGCTCCTCCAGCACCATGTGGAAGTTGGTGCCGCCGAAGCCGAACGAGGAGATCGCGGCCCGGCGCTTGGGGCGCTCGGGGGTGCGGATCCAGGGGCGGGCCTCGGAGTTGACGTAGAACGGGCCGGTGGCGAAGTCGATCGCCGGGTTGGGCTCGTCGACGTTGATGGTGGGCGGCAGCACCTTGTGGTGCAGGGCGAGGGCCAGCTTGATCATGCCGGCGGCGCCCGCGGCGGCCTTGGTGTGCCCGATCTGGGACTTGACGCTGCCGACGGCGGCGTAGCGGATGTCCTCGGTGCTCTCGGAGACGACCGCGGACAGGGCGCTCAGCTCGGTGGCGTCGCCGACGGCGGTGCCGGTGCCGTGCGCCTCGAACAGCTCGATGCTCTCGGGCGAGCAGTCGGCGTCCTCGTACGCGCGGCGCAGGGCGACCATCTGGCCCTCCTTGCGCGGGGCGTAGATGGACTTGAAGCGGCCGTCGCTGGAGGTGCCGATGCCGCGCAGGACGGCGTAGACCTTGTTGCCGTCGCGCTCGGCGTCGGCGAGGCGGCGCAGGGCGAGCATGCCGATGCCCTCGCCGATCAGGGTGCCGTCGGCGTCCTTGTCGAACGGGCGGATGCGCCCGGACTTGGAGAGCGCGGGCGTCTTGCTGAAGCACAGGTACATGAAGATCGTGTTCTCGGCGTCGCAGCCGCCCACCAGCATGGTGTCGGCGCGGCGCTCGAGGAGTTCGCTGGCGGCGCTGCGGACCGCGCCGAGCGAACTCGCGCAGGCGGCGTCGATCGTCATGTTGATGCCGCCGAGGTCGAACCGGTTGGCGATCCGGCCGGCGACGACGTTGCCGAGCATGCCGGGGAAGGAGTTCTCCTCCCAGGGGGCGTACGCCAGGCGGAACTTGGCGACGATCTCCTCGGCGTCGCGCTCGGTCAGGCCGCAGCTGCGGACGACCTCCTTGAGCACGCCGCTCTGCAGCCGCGCGGTGAGCGGCTGGGTGAGCTGGTTGGCGCCGGTGATGCCGAGGACGACGCCGGTGCGGGACTTGTCGTACCACTCCTGGTCGGCGCCCGCGTCCTTCAGCAGCTCGCGCGTGACGACGAGGCTGAGGAGCTGGAGGACGTCGGTGACCTCCAGGGTGTTCGGCGGCAGGCCGAACTCCAGCGGGTTGAAGGGCACGTCGGGGATGAAGCCGCCGCGCCGGGAGTACGTCTTGTCGGGGACCGTGGGGTCGGGGTCGAAGTGCTCGTCGACGTCCCAGTGTCCGGCCGGCACGTCGTCGATGCAGTCGGCGGCCGAGACGACGTTGGCCCAGAACTCCCGCAGGTTGCTGGACTTCGGGTAGAGCGCGGAGAGGCCGACGATGGCGATGGGGTCCCGGGCTAGCCGACGGTCGAGGTCGGATTCCTGCGATGAGTTCACGGCGAGTCTCTCTGGTTCCGGGCGAACGGTGATGGGTTCGGTGCGGTGGCGGTGCACGGCCGTCCCGGTCCGGGGGTTCGGGGCCGGGTGGCGGACGGCCGCGGGGCGGGCCCGCGCGGGGCCGTGCGGCCGTCGGGGCGCCCGCCCGGCGGTGGGGGCGGCGGGGGCGGGCGTCCTCGGGCGGTGTGCCGGGCGGGCGGGGGCCGCCCGGGGTCTCGCGTGCGCGGGGCCGGGGTGTGCTCCCCCTGCCCCCGGTGCGGCCGGGGCCTGGTACACCGCCCTGGGCGGTTCTCACCCGGCTGGGGGATGAACTCCGGGTGCCACGCGCCCAGGGCGGTGGTCGTCGGCCGGGGAGGCGTTCAGACCGCGGCCGCGCGCGCCTGCGACTCCTCGGCGATGTGGGCGGACAGCGCCTCGATGGTGGGGTGGTACCACAGCGCGGTGGTTCCGAGCTCGAAGCCGAGCCACTTCTCCATCTCGCCGGCGATGATCAGCGCGGCGGTGCTGTCGAGGTCGAGCTCGTCGAAGTACTGGTCCGGCGGGACCTCGGACGGGTCCACGCCCAGGCGCTGCGCGATCTCCTCGATCAGCCACTTCTGCGCTTCGGCGGCCGTAACCTTAACCATTTCCGATCCTCTCCGAACGGTGTGTCGCGCGCCTGCGGAGTCGACCGGGAGAACGCCCGCGGGTGCACCGCGCGGGGCGTGCGGGGGATTTCACGGGCGGGGCCCGCGGCACGCCTTCGAAACAGGTCGTGCAGGCGGCTGCGAACATAGGGCCGCAGAACCGTTCGGGCAACCGAACTCACGGTCGGCAAAACGGACTCGAGCTTCGCCGGAGAATGAGTCCGATCCGACTCGCGCCGGCTGTCGCGCGCCGACCTGCGGTCTTATCGCGTGCGGCCCCGATGCGTGGAGCCCGTGTCAGCCTGGCGCAATCATGTCAGCGGCCGTGTCAGCCACCTCTGCCGCGGAATGGGAAATGCGAAGGAAACAAATGCGGTGACGGGTACCCGGGAAATGCGGATTACGGCAGTGGGGAATAGCGAACTCCGGATGAATGACGCTGTTCCGGGGACTGTTCCGGGACTGGGGCGGGGCGAGCGGGGGTGCGCCCCGACCAGGGGTGGGGACCGGAAACCGGTCAGCGATCGCCGTGCGGGCCGGAGGAGGGATCGGCGTTCGTGGCGCGAACGGCACGGTCCCGCTCGGCGTCGTTCCCCGCGCCCTGGGCCGGAACGGCGTCGAGCTGCGCGGCGCCGGGTCCGCGCATCGCGGCGGAGCCGGGCAGCGCCCTGGCGACCGAGACCGTGTCGACTCCGGTGTCACGGGCCGCGGCGGGGCCGGGGGCCGGGGCGTCGGCGTCGGCCTCCTGGGCCGTCACCGGCAGGGGGGCCGTGATGCGGATCGGCGGGGCGCAGGCGGCGGGGTCGCCGTGGCGGCACGGGATGCTGTCGCGGCGGAGCGGCGAGGAGTGCTCCGCGCGTCTCTCCGGCGGCTGCTCGCCCTCGGCCGATCTCTGCCCGGCCAGGACCTTCTCGCGGGCGTGGGCGAGCTCCTCCCCCGGTTGGACGCCGAGTTCGGCGAGCAGGCGGACGCGGAGGTCGTCGTAGAGCCGCAGCGCGGCGGCGCGACGGCCGGAACCGGCCAGGCCGAGCATGACGCGGGCCTGGAGCGCCTCGTGCAGCGGGTCGGCGTGCGAGGCGATGGTGAGCGGTTCGATGACCCGGGCGGGCTGTCCGAGGCTGAGCGCCAGGTCGGCGAAGTCGATGGCCACATCGATGTGGCGCAGGGCGACCCGGACGACGGCGGGGTGCTGCCAGAGGGCGGGGAGGTCCTCGAGGAGACGTCCCTGCCAGCGCCGTAAGGCCCGCCCGTAGGCGTCCAGGGCGCCCGCCGGGTCGGCCGCGGCCATGCTGCCGGCCCGGGCGGAGTCGTCCTCGAACCGGCGCAGGTCCAGCGGCATCGCGCGGCTGCTGAGGACGTATCCCCCGCGCACGGTGGAGATCCAGTGGCCGTCGCCGGGGGTGACGATCCGCCGCAGCCGGGCGACGTAGGTGTACACGAGGTGCTGGTAGCCCTGAGGCGCGTCGCCGCTCCACAGGGCGTCGGCTATCTCGTCGTGACTGACGATCCGGTCGGGCTGGACCGCCAGCAGGCCGAGCAGCACGCGCTGTTTGAGCGGCATGGCCACCGTCACCCCGGCCCGCAGCACGGCGAGCGGGCCCAGCAGGCGGATCTCGTACGGCAGCCGGGACGCCGACGGGTCGCTGCCGGCGACCGCGGCGGGGTCGTAGCCCAGGACCCGGCACAGCCGGGTGAGGGTGTCCTTGCGGGGTTCGACATGGCCGCGCTCGATGTGGCGCACGGTCCTGACGCTCACCCCGGCCCGATGAGCCACCTCGTCCTGGGTCAGCCCCGCGCGGACGCGCGCCTCGCGCAGCGCGTCCCCCCACCGTCCATCAACCATCTAGTCCGCCTTTCGGGCGCCTGCGTCCGGCGACGGGCTCCGTCGAACGCGTCGAACAGGCCACTTCGATGCGGAGAGTAGCCTCAGGCGGCGCACGGCATGCCCGGATCGCGTGATCGCGCGGCAGACAATGGGATTTCGGCCTGTAACCGGTGGTAGTTCCGTGAAATCAGACGGCCGCCGCGGGCACCCGCCAACCCTCGACCACCGCGCGCAGTGTGCGTTCGTATCCGGCCTCGGCGGTCAGTCCGGGCGCCTCCTGGCCGGCGAGTTCGAGCGAGACCAGCCCGTGCGCGGTGCCCCAGCAGAACAGGGCGACCGCCTCGGCGGCCGCGCGCTCGGTGAAGCGGCCGTCCTCCTGACCGCGCCGCACGGCGTCCACGAGCGGCTGGTAGGTCTCCACGGCGTCCCTGCTGCTGTCCTCGCGCGAGGCGGCGCCGAACCGCGTCGCGGGGTCGGAGAAGAGAATCGCGTACAGATGCGGGTTCGCGAGTGCGTACTCGCGGTAGGCGAGTCCGAGGCGTACGACGTCGTCGGCGGGGTCGGCGGTGGGCTGGACCGCGCCGAGGTGCGCGACGAACAGCCGGGTGGCCTCCTGGAAGAGGCTGTCGAGCAGCCCCGCCTTGTTGCCGAACAGCGAGTAGACCGCGGTCGTCGACGTCTTCACGTCGGCCGCCAGCTGCCGCAGGCTCAGCGCCGCCACGCCGCGGTCGAAGACCGTGGCGGCCGCTCGGTGGATCAGCCGCTGGCGCAGCGCTTCGTCATGTGTCTTCGGCCTGACCATTCCCCAACAGTACCGCAACGCCGTTATGAATCACGGCCCCTGACACGTCAGCAGACATCAGTGACCCCCTCCAGCAGGTCTCGAGTGGGTCAAGGGGAAATTTCAAGCGGCATCACCGCAGGTCAGAGGGCAGCACCTGGAGCGAATCGCGTTAGACAGTGTGCAAGAGCCCTGGAGGAGGCGATAAAAACGGTGTTACGGTCGCCACGCGGCGGCCGGACACATCCGGCCAGTGACGCGCTCGCCGGACGAACTAGGGAGACCCATGTTTGAGGGGCTGGGGCGTTTCATCCACCGGAGGCGAGGGCCTCTACTCGTATTGACGCTGCTCTTCGCGGTCGTCTCGGGCGCCTACGGAGTCGGCGTCTTCGGCGACATGAAGCCAGGCGGATTCGAGGACCCGGGATCGGACAGCCGTCGCGCGGCCCAACTGGCGGAGAAGGCCTTCCCCCAGCGCGCGCCGGACGCGGTCGTCGTCTACCGCGACAAGGACCGCACGGTCGACGACCCGGGCTTCCGGGACGCGGTCGTGGGCCAGTTGGAGAAGCTGCCGAAGTCCGAGGTCACGGGCGTCGCGCACTTCTGGATGACCAAGATGCCCTCGATGGTCAGCCGGGACCGCCACGCGACCTATGTGGCGCTCAACCTCCAGGGCGACAACGACAACGCCAAGGAGGAGTCGTACAAGGCGGTCATCGACAAGCTCGCCGCGCCCGGCGTGGAGAGCCTGCGCGGCGGTCCGGTGCCGACCGGCCACCAGGCCGGCGAGGAGATCGGCAAGGACCTCGGCGCGGCCGAAGGCCTGTCCTTCCCCGTGCTGTTCATCCTCCTGGTGATCGTCTTCGGCGGACTGGCCGCGGCCTCCCTGCCGCTGGTCGTCGGCGGTCTGTCGATCCTCGGCTCGATGGCCGTCCTGCGGATCTTCGCCCAGCTCACCGACGTCTCGGTGTTCGCGATGAGCCTGGTCACGGTCCTCGGTCTCGCGGTCGCCATCGACTACGGACTGCTGATCGTGAGCCGCTACCGCGAGGAGCTGGCGCGCGGCCACAGCGGCGAGGAGGCCATCGCCCGGACCGTCGCCACGGCCGGCCGTACGGTGGTCGTCTCGGGCATCACCGTGGCGGTGGCCCTGGCCGGCATGACCTTCTTCCCCTTCGGGTTCCTGAAGTCGATGGCCTACGGCGGTGTCGCCTCGGTCGTGCTGTCGGTGTTCTTCTCCCTGATCGCGCTGCCCGCGGCGCTCGCGGTGCTGGGCCCGAAGGTCAACGCGCTGTCGCTGCGCCGCCGTTCGAAGGACACCCGGGCCAGGTCCACCGAGGAGGGCGGCTGGTACCGCCTCGCCCACGGTCTGATGCGCCGCCCGGCGATCGTGGCGGTCGGCACGCTGGCCGTGCTGCTGGCCCTGGCCGTGCCGTTCCTGCGGATCGAGTTCGGCGCCAACGACGCGCGGCAGCTGCCGAACAGCGCCGAGGGCCGCCAGGTCCACAACATGCTGGAACGCGACTTCGACGACAACGGCGTCAAGTCGATCGACTCCGTGCTCGTGCTGAAGAGCCCCGCCGGCTCCCAGGAGCAGGGCGCGGCCCTCCAGGCGTACGCCGACCGCCTCGGCCAGGTGAAGGGCGCCAAGGGCGCGCAGATCAGCGGCGCCGAGGGCACCACCGCCCGCGTCTCGGTGAACTTCGACGGAACGGCCGTCTCCCCCGAGGCCCGCGAGCTGGTGAACCGCCTCGAGGACGTGGCCCCGCCGCCCGGCGCCAAGGCCTACTTCGGCGGTGAGACGGCGGTGTTCGACGACACTCTGGACGCTCTCGGCGAGACCCTGCCGCTGATGCTGCTCTATGTCGCCGTGGCCACCTATCTGCTGCTCTTCCTCGCCTTCGGCTCGGTGCTGCTGCCGCTGAAGGCCATCCTGATGAACCTGCTGGCACTGTCGGCCACCTTCGGTGTGCTGGTCTGGATCTTCCAGGACGGCCATCTGCAGGACGTGATCCGCTTCGACCCGACCGGCAACATCGAGCCGAACATGCCGATCATGCTGTTCGCGCTGATCTTCGGACTGTCCATGGACTACGAGGTGTTCCTGGTCTCCCGGATCCGCGAGCAGTACGACCTGCTGGACGACCCGACGGCCGCCGTCGCCACCGGCCTCCAGGGCATCGGCCGCCTGATCGTGAGCGCCGCGCTGCTGATGTGCGTGCCGCTCGCGGCGATGGCGACCAGCGGTGTGCTCACCATGAAGCTCTTCGGTGTCGGCATGGTCTTCGCGATCCTGCTGGACGTGGCCGTGGTACGCATCCTGCTGGTGCCCGCCGTGATGAAGCTGCTCGGCCGGGCCGGCTGGTGGGCCCCGGGCCCGCTGGCCCGCTTCTACAGCCGCTACGGCATCAAGGAGACGGACGCCGCGCCCGAGGCCGCGAGGCCCGCGCCGGTCTCCGTCTGACCCCCGCGCCGGGGCCGGAGTGCCGACATCCCCCGCGGTACTCCGGCCCCCTTCCGAGGCCGGCGCCGAGCGCGCCGGCCCCACCGAAACCCGCTCCGTACTGCGGCGCTTGACGCGCTGTCACTGTCGGACGGTACAGTCGCACAGACGGTTAGACACCGTCTAACAGCTCGCACCTCCTGGAGGACCGGATGGCCGCGGAAAAGGCCGCACTCGGCGCGATTCTCCGCCCGATCAGGGGCAGGCTGCGGTGGGCGATCGCGGCACAGACCGTCTCGGCGATCGCCGCGGTCGTGCCGTTCATCGCCATCGCCGAACTCGGCCGGATCCTGCTCGACGACGGACCCGTCAACACCGGCGACGCCTGGACCGTCACCTGGATCGGGGCAGCAGCCCTGCTGGTCCGGCTGGCCTTCCTGCTGGCCTCGGGCGCCGTCTCCCACTACGCCGACGACAAGCTCCAGGCGCACCTGCGGAGTTCGCTCGTCGACCGCCTCGGCCGCGTTCCGCTGGGCTGGTTCTCCGCGCGTAACTCCGGTCAGGTGAAGAAGGCCGTGCAGGACGACGTGGAGGCGATGCACCACCTCGTCGCCCACTCGGTCCTCGACATCACCGCGGCCGTCGTCATCCCGACGACGTCCCTGGTCTACCTGTTCGCGGTGGACTGGCGGATGACCCTGGTGACGCTCGCCCCGCTGCTCGTCGGACTCACGCTGTACAGCGCGACCATGGCCGGCATGGCGAAGCATCTGCCCGAGTACGACCGGGCGATGGGCCGCATCAACGGCAGCGCGGTCGAGTTCGTGCAGGGCATCTCGGTCGTCAAGACCTTCGGCCAGACCCGGCGCGCCCACGGCGAGTTCGCGAGGGCCGCCGACGACTTCTCCGCCTTCTTCCTCGACTGGGTGCGCTCCACGCACGGCTCCAAGGCCGCGGCCGAGATCGTGCTCTCCCCCGTCGCCGGGCTCGCCACCACGCTGGTCGGCGGCGCGGTGTTCGTCACCCAGGGCTGGATCGACGGTGTCGATCTGCTGCCGTTCGTCCTGCTGGGAATCGGCCTGACGGCCCCGATCCTGTCGCTGTTCTACGCGAGTTACGAACTGCGCTTCGCCAAGGGCGCCGCCGAGCGGGTCGCCTCGATCCTGGACACCGAGGAACTGCCCGTCCCGGCCGCCCCCACGGCCCCCGAGGGGAACCACATCAGCTACCGGGGCGTCAGCTACTCCTACGACGGCACACGCGACGCCGTCGCCGGGATCGACCTGGAACTCGCGCCGGGCACGGTCACCGCGCTGGTCGGCCCGTCCGGGTCCGGCAAGAGCACCCTGGCCACCCTGCTCCCCCGGTTCGCGGACGTGACCGAGGGCTCCATCACCGTCGGCGGCGTCGACATCCGGAGCATGGCGCTGGAGGACCTCTACAGCCGGATCGCCTTCGTCTTCCAGGACGTACGGCTGACCCGGGACACCGTGACCGCCAACATCCGCATGGGCCGCCCCGGGGCGAGCCCGGAGGAGGTCCGCGAGGCGGCCCGCGCGGTCGGCGTCGACCATGTCCTTCAGGCGCTGCCGCGCGGCTACGACTCGGTCGTCGGCGAGGACGCCCAGCTCTCCGGCGGCGAGGCGCAGCGGGTGTCCATCGCCCGGGCCCTGCTCGCCGACACCCCGGTCATCGTCCTGGACGAGGCCGCGGCCCACGCCGACCCGCACTCGGAGGCCGAGGTGCAGGACGCGCTGTCCGTACTGACCCGAGGGAAGATCGTGCTGATGATCGCCCACCGGCTGCCCAGCGTCGTCGACGCGGACCGGATCGCCGTCCTGGACGACGGCCGCATCGTCGAGTCCGGCCGGCACGAGCAACTGCTCGCCGCCGACGGGCTGTACGCCCGCATGTGGCGGGCCCAGCAGCGCACCGCCGGCTGGCGGCCGCACGGCTCCGCGGCGACCGAGCCCGCGGGCATCACCCTGGCGGGAGGCAACAGCTGATGATCCGTCGACTCATCGACGTGGTGGGCCCCGAGCACGCCCGCCCGCTGCGCCGCATGGTCACCGGACTGGTGGCCGGCGCGGTGCTCCAGGGCATCGCCTTCGCCCTGCTCGTACCGCTGCTGGAGGCGCTCCTCGGCCCGGACCCCGACGAGGTCTGGCCGTGGATGTGGGCGCTGCTCGGCGTGGCCGCGCTGTACGGCCTGGCCTACTTCGACAGCATGCGCACCGGTTTCGCGGCGGGCGCCTCGCTCTCGCGGAGCCTGCACCACCGCATCGGCGACCGGGTGGCGGAGCTGCCGCTCGGGTGGTTCGTCCCGGAGCAGGTGGGCCGGCTCGGGCAGCTGGCCACGAAGAACGTCATGGACATCATGGGCGTGCCCGCGCATCTGCTGCGCCCGCTGGTGACCAGCTATGTGACCCCGCTGACGGTGGTCGCCGCGATGTACCTGTTCGACTGGCGGCTGGCGCTGGCGGCGACGCTGACCGTGCCGGTCATCGCGCTGGTCTACCGGTGGAGCACCCGGCTGACGGGCACCGCCGACGAGATCCGGCACGCGGCGCAGGCCGAGACCGGCGGCCGGGTGGTGGAGTACGCCCAGCTCCAGCCCGTGCTGCGGGTGTTCGGCCGCGGCGGGGCGCCGGAGTCGGGGCGGCTGGGCGACGCGCTGCGCACCCAGGCCGAGGCCTCACGGCGTTCGCTGGTCACCGGGGTGCCCGGTCTGGTCGGCTTCGCCCTGGTGATCCAGGCGGCGTTCACCGTGGTCCTGGTCACCGGCACCTATCTGGCGCTCGACGGCGACCTGGACGCCGCCCGGCTGCTGGCGGTCCTGGTGCTCGCCGTCCGGTTCACCGAACCGCTGGCGGAGACCGCGGTGCTCGGCTCGGCCCTGCGCTCGGCGCGCCACGCGCTGGAGCAGGTCGCCGAACTGCTCGCCGAGCCCACGCTGCCGCGGCCCGAGCGGCCGAGGGCGCCGGCCGACAACACGGTCTCCTTCGACGACGTCCGCTTCGGCTACGGCGACCGTCCCGTGCTGACGGGTGTGAACATGACCTTGCCGGAGGGGACGATGACCGCGCTGGTCGGCCCGTCCGGGTCCGGCAAGACCACGATCGGCAAGCTGATCCCCCGGTTCTGGGACGTCGACTCCGGCACCGTGCGGATCGGCGGTGCGGACGTGCGCGAGATCGAGCCGGAGGAGCTGATGTCCCGGATCTCCGTGGTCTTCCAGGACGTGTACCTCTTCCAGGGCACGATCCTGGAGAACATCCGCCTCGGGCGGCCCGGGGCGAGCGACGCCGAGGTCCGCGCGGCGGCACGGCTGGCCAGGGTGGACGAGATCGTTCACCGGCTCCCCGAGGGCTGGGAGGCGACCGTCGGCGAGGGCGGAGCGCTGCTGTCCGGCGGCGAGCGCCAGCGCGTCTCCATCGCGCGCGCCATCCTCAAGGACGCCCCGATCGTGCTGCTGGACGAGGCGACCTCCGCGCTCGACCCGGAGAACGAACTGGCCGTCCAGGAGGCCCTGACCGCGCTGACCGCGGGGCGGACCCTGCTGGTGATCGCGCACCGGCTGCGGACCGTCGCCGCGGCCGACCAGATCCTGTTCCTCGACGAGGGCCGGATCACCGAGAGCGGCTCGCACGACGCGCTGCTCGAACGGAACGGCAGGTACGCCTCGTTCTGGGCCGGGCGCAGCCGGGCCGGCGACTGGCGGCTCGCCCGCGAGTGGGCCTGAGGGTGTCCTGTGAATGAACTGACCGAAACACACCCGAGCGACTGACCGAAACACACCGGCGGATGTCGATACGAGTCCGCCGGTGGACCGGAACCACCCGCACATCTCCACCGGGTTGCGACCCGGCGGACACGGGATTGCCGGTTCGAGTTGCCGCTCGACTTCCGGTATTCGTCGGCCGCCCCGCCTTTCATCAGGCGCATCTACGGTTCCAGCGGCCGTCGAAAGGAATCAAGATTGGCTTTTCCCGAGGCGCATAGGCTGTTCGAGCAAGAATGCAGCAAGGCTTGAAAAGTTCATCCCTTAACAAAAAGGGGTCCAGTCGTCGCCTCAACCGCCGGGTAGCTTCCAAGAATTCACCGCACAGTACTGTTTCGAGCGGGGGCTTGAAATCAGATGTCAACGGATGATGCCAATCACTGGCGAATAGCGGCTAGAGAAAAGGAGCTCGACTCGATCCACCAGGCCCTGGTACGCGGCGGCGGAGCACTGCTCGTCGGCCCGGCCGGGGTCGGCAAGAGCAGCCTGCTGGCCAACGCGCTGCGCAGGGCCGCCGACGAGGGGCGGACCGTCCTCTCGGTCGGCGGGGCCAGCTGGAACAGCGGCACCAGGGCTCGCGGGTTCGGCTCCCTCGCCGAATGCCTCGAGTTCATGGAACCGACCACCCGGGGCACCGCACACTCCGACCATCCCATCGTGGGCATCGACGACGCCCACCTGGCCGACCCGGCCTCCAGCGACCGGCTGCACCGCCTGGTGGCGGCCGGCCGGCTGGGAGTGCTGGCCACGGCCCGGCACGACGCCCCGGCCCCGGCCGGTCTCGACCGGCTGTGGGTCGAGCGGCTCGTCGACCGCATCGAGGTGGCGCCGTTCGACTCCACCGCCCTGGACTCCGTGCTGCACGCCCGGCTCGGCGGCCATGTCGACACCTTCACCCTGGAGCGGCTGTGGAGCACCACCCACGGCAACGCCCTGATGCTCCGTGAACTCGTCGAGCACGCCCTCGAGGACGGCTCGCTGCGCTGCGTCGACGGCACCTGGAGCTGGCTGGGCCTGACCGGCGCGCCGGGCCGACGCCTCGCCGACGTCGTCCGGGTGGGGCTGCGCGGCCTCGACGCCGAGGAGAACGAACTGGTCCACATGCTCGCCCTGGCCGAGCCGCTGGAGGCGGAGATCGTCACCTCCTTCGGACTGGCCAAGGCCGCCGAGTCGCTCGACCTGCGCGGCATCGTGCGCGTCGAGCGCAGCCGGGCCCGGGTGAGCCTGCGCCTCGCGGTGCCTCTCAGCCGCGCGGTGGTGGCCTCCGGGATGTCGGACCTGACCGCGCAGCGGCTGCGCCGCGAGCTCGCCGACGCGCTCGAACGCACCGGAACCCGTCGGGAGGAGGACGTGCTGCGCATCATCTCGCTGCGCCTGGAGTCCGGTCTGGTCCCCCCGCACGAGCAGCTGCTCGCCGCGGCCCGCACCGCGATCCGCCGCCGGGACTTCCCCCTGGCGGAGCGGCTGTGCCTGGTCGGCCTCCAGGACTCCCCCTCGGACGCCGACTCCTCCTTCCACGCCCCGCTCCCCGACTCCGCGGGACACGCCGCCCTCGTACGCCGCGTCGTGACACGAGCGAGCGCCCTGGGCCCGGCCGGGGCGGGGGACCGTATCCGCGCCGCCCTGCTGCTGGGCCAGGTGCTGGTCGGCAAGGGTGCGTTCGAGGACGCCGACCAGGTGCTGGCGGCGGGCATGGGCACCGACGTGCCCCTGCCGCTCGACGAGTACGTCAGCGCCGTGCACACCCGGGTCATCAACATGGCCTGGTCCCTGCGCCGCATCGCCGACGCCGAGGCGGTCCTCACCCACGCCGTCGCCGCCGTGGGCCCGGGCAACGCCGGTGTCCTGGACGCCAGCCGGGCGGTCATCGCCGTACTGTCCGACCGGCTCCAGGAGGCCGTCGCCATCGGGGACGAGGTGCTCGGGGCACCGGATCCCGCCGATGTCGCCGTGGCTCCCGTGCTGCTGCCCACCGTGGCGTTCGCCCGTGCCGAGGTGGGCGACCCGGCGGGCGCGCTGGCGCTGGTGCGGCGCTACCAGGACGCCTCGGCGGACTGGGACGTCGACGCCCGGCTCATCACGGGCGCGGTCTCCGCGCGTTGCTCCTACCTGCTCGGCCATCTGCGCGGCGCCGCCGACGCGCTCGACACCATGCACCGCGACCTGTTCGACACCCGGCCCATGATGATGCAGAGCGTGCTCGACCACGCCCGGGTGCTGCGGCTGCTCGGCCGGCCCGAGCAGGCGGTCACGCTGCTGCGGCAGACCATCGCCGCGGAGGCGCCGCTGGAGTACCCCACGGCGCAGGCCTGGCCGCTGGCCCAGCTCGCGGGCGCGCTCGCCGAGTCGGGCCGCTGCGCGGAGGCGCTGCGCACCCTGGTGGAGATCCGCGCGGCCCGCGGCGGCGCGGTGCCCTCCCCCGTCGCCGAGGACGAGATCGCCTACGAGCACGCCCTGGTCCGCGCCCACTCCGGCGACCGGACCGGCGCCGTGGCCCAGGCGCTGGCGGTGGCCGAGCGGGCCCGGGACGCCGGCCGTGTCGTGCGGGCCGTGTTCGCCCTGCATCTCGCGGCCCGTATCACCGAGGGCGCCGCCGTACGCCGTCCCGACCTGGGTCTGCTGGAGGTGGCCCGGCGGGCGGGCGGGATCGTGGAGGTGGTCGGCGACCACATCCGGGCGCTCGCGGAGTCGGACGGGGCCGCCCTGCACCGGGTCTCCGAGCGGCTGCGCGACATGGGCGCGCTGCCGCTGGCCGCGGAGGCCGCGGCACAGGCCGCCCGGGCCTTCAAGACCGCGGGCCAGCGGCGCAAGGGCCGCGAGGCCACGGCCGCCTGCACGGAGCTGCTGCGCGCGCCGAGCGCGGTACTGCCTCCGTGGCTGACCCCGGAGAGCCCCCGCCAGCAGGAACTCGCCCCGCTCACCCCACGGGAGCGGGAGGTCGCCGCGCTGGCCGCCACGGGGCTGTCCAACCGGGACATCGCCGGGCGTCTGGTGGTCTCCGTGCGCACGGTGGAGAACCATCTGCACCGCATCTATCACAAGCTCGGCATCACCGCCCGCAGTCATCTGCTGCGGGGACTTCAGGGCGCGTCCCTGCTGTCGGAGGGCGCTCCCGCCCTGCCCCGGCAGCGTTCCTGGCAGTCCGGCGGCGATCCGGCACCGCCGCGCCGGCACACCACGGAGGCGGCCATGCTGCTGGGCGGGCCGCTGTCGCTGCTGGCCCGTCCGGAGGGGGCCCGTGCCTACGCCCCCTCGCCCCGTCAGGCCGGGCCGGGCCGTACGACCTGACCCTCGCCGCCGCAGCGGAGCCGCCGGCTGATCCCTTGTCAGCCGGCGGCTCCGGTCGCTCGTCGGGCGGGTCAGCGGCCCGTCGGGGCGGGCAGCATCCCGTTGCGCACGAAGTAGCCGACGTAGGCGGCGAACACCCGGTCGTCGATGTCCGGGCAGGTCACGTCCGTGCCCTTGAGCCGCTCACGGGTGAGCTCGTCGGCGAACTCGGCGAGTTCGGTCTTCTCGGTGTCCACGAGGACCCGCATCAGCGGCAGCATGGAGTTGTTGACGTCCGCGGCGACGGCCTTCATCCAGCGCAGTGTGCTGGTCTCCTTGAGGTCGTAGCCCGCCCGGCGCAGCAGACCGAGCAGTTCGTCGGCGTCCAGGGAGCGGGGGCTGACCTGGTGGTAGACACCGCCGAGCGCCTCGGGGTCGCGGGACAGGGCGACGATGGCGGCGCTGACGTAGTCGATCGGCACCATGTTCATGCGCAGCCGGAACCGGCGCGGGTACACACCGGTCTGGATGGCGCCCTTCATGAACCGCCAGACGAAGTCGTTGGGCTGGCACGCGCCGCTGCGCGAGTCGCCCCAGACCTGGCCGGGCCGGTGGATGGTCACGGGCACACCGCGGCGCCGGGCCTGAAGCACCAGCTGCTCGGAGACCCACTTGCTCTTGGTGTAGCCGAGGGCGAGGTCCTCCGGCGGGCCGGTGCGGCCGAGTTCGCCGCGCGGGGTGCCGTCCTCGGCGGGCAGGAACACACCCGTGGTGGAGACGTGGTGCAGGGTGGCGCGGGCGGCCTGCGAGAACCGCAGGACCTCGTGGGTGGCGTCCACGGTGGCCTTGCGCAGCCACTTGTAGACGGTGAGGAAGTTGACCTTGGCGGCGGCGTGGTAGACGGCGTCGACCCGGGCGGCGAGGGCGGCGTGGGCCTCGTCGGTCATGCCCAGCCGCGGCTGGGCCACGTCCCCGGTGTGCACCCGGACACGGTCCAGGTCGAGGCGCAGGCCTTCCAGGAGGTCGTAGCGCTCCAGGTTGGCGGTGAGCCGGGTGCGGGCGGTCTCCGCGTTCTTGCCCCGGACGAGGCAGTGCACGACGAGGCCGCGCTCCAGCAGGTCGCGCAGCAGGAACGCCCCGAGGAAGCCGGTCGCGCCGGTGAGCAGGACCTCGGACACGTCCTGCGGCGCGGGCGCGTCGTAGCCGGTGATGTCGTCGGCCAGCACGGTGTCGGCGTCGAACTCCTCGGCGACGCCTTTGAGTGTCGTCGAAGTCATGGTGTGTTTCCGTTCCTTCCGGATGGCGTTCCGGCTCCCGGCCGGGTCGCCGGGAGCGGCGTGCGCGTCCGGTGCCGGGCGCGCAGGGCTCCGCCCGTCGCGGCCGGGGGCGGGCGACGGGCGGAGTGCGGGGCGCTGGACCTGTCCGCGGGGCGGGCAGGCATGTGTCGGGTGTTCTCCGGGCCCGTCCGGGCCGCGTGCCGCGGGCGGCCGGTGGCCGGACGGGCCCGGGGCGTCAGATCGCGGCTGCGCGGGCGACCGCCTCGCCGAGCAGCGACAGCGCCTCCTTGATCTCCTGGTCGCCGGCGACGATCGGCGGCAGCAGCCGGATGGTGGTGGGCCGGCTGATGCACGGCGACACCACGAGACCGAGCTGCGCGAGCCCGGTCAGGACCTCGCCGGCCATCTCCGGGGAGCGGAAGTCCATGCCCCACAGCAGGCCGCGCCCGCGCACCTCGACCAGCGCGTCGGGGTACTGCTCGCGCAGGGCCTCGAGGCCCTCGCGCAGCGCCGACTCGACGCGTTCGCCGTTGCCCGCCTGCCGCTCGATGGCCTCCAGCGCCACCGGGATCACCGCGGTGCCCAGCGGGTGACCGCTGAAGGTGGCGGTGTGCAGCAGCGGGTCGGACAGCAGGGGCGCGTACAACTTGTCGTTGCACACGGCGGCCGAGACCGGCACGACTCCGCCGCCGAGCGGCTTGCCGAGCAGGACGGCGTCCACCGGCAGCCCGGCGTCCAGCGCGACCGAGCGCGGGCCGCAGCGGCGCAGGCCGACCTGGATCTCGTCGGCGACGACCAGCGCGCCGGCCGCGTGCGCGTCCTCGCACCAGCGGGCGAGGACGGCCTCGTCGAGCAGGCGTACGCCGTTCTCGGCCTGCACCGGCTCGAAGATCACCGCGGCCACGTCGTGCTCGCGCACGGCGTTCGCCACGGCCTCCGGGTCGTCCGGCGAGACATGGACGACACCCTGGAGAAGGGGTTCGATGCCCTTCTTGAAGCGGGGGTTGTCGGTCAGCGCGAGCGCGCCGAGGGTCTTGCCGTGGAACGCCCCCTGCACCGCGACCACGGTCATCCGGCCGGTGGCCATCCGGGCGAGCTTGACGGACACCTCGACGGCGTCGGCCCCGCCGCAGCCGAAGAACACGCGGTCCAGGCCGCCGCCGAGGTACTCGGTCAGCGTCTGCGCGGCCAGCGGCGGCACCGGGCTCTGCACGGTCCGGGTGGAGGTGGTCATCACGTCGAGCCGGTCGCGCACGGCCGCCACGACGTCCGGGTGGCGGTGCCCGAGCAGGGCGACCGCGTAGCTGCCGAAGTCCAGCACCGAGCGCCCGTCGGACAGGACGACACGGCAGTGCTCGGCGAAGGCCTCGACCGCGCCCTGGCCGGTGAACTTCCCGGCGACGGCGAGGGCGGGCGAGAAGTGGCGCTTGACGCGACGGAAGGTCTCCTTGGCGTCGGCCGCAGGCAAAGCGCTCATGTCCGTCAGGCCTCCCGGCTCCGGTCGACGATGCCCTGCTGGTAGCTCTCCAGCGCCCTGGCCACGGCGGGGTGGATCATCTCCTCCACCATGGGCAGGCCGACGTCGAACTCCACGTTGAGCTCCAGCGCGGTGCCCTCGGCGTCCTCGTGGACCTGCCAGTAGCCCTCGTAGTGGGCGAGGTCACCGTCGGTCTGCCGGAACGCGAAGCGGCGGGCGGCGGGGTCCAGGACGTCCTCCTGGTCCCACTCCATCTCGGAGCCCTTGAGCTCCACGATCCAGCTGCTGGTGCGCTTGTCGCCGTCCTCCCCGGTGACGGTCACCTCGTTGACGCCGTCCATGAACTCCGGGTACGTAGCGATCTCCCGGAGCACGGACCACACCTGATCGGGTGTGCCACCGCCTCGCAGGGTGGTGTGCAGTACGGCCATGAAGTCTTCCCTTTCTCACTGTGCGAGGTGCCCCGGGCGGCGGGCCCGCGGCCGGGTCGTGTGCCGGCGCGGGGCCGGACGGGTCAGGCGGAGTCCCGGTCGCGTGCGCCGGTGCGGGCCTCCAGGAGCGTCAGCAGGCGGTCCATCTCCGAGCGCAGCATCCGCTGCTGGGAGGTCAGTTCCTCCACACGCAGCCGCAGCCGCAGCAGTTCGTGGCCGGGCTCCTCCGGTGCCGCGGACGCCTCAGGGGCCGCCGGGTGCGCGAGGGGGGCGGTGGTGGCCCGGCCGGCGGCCGCCTGGCTGAGCAGGCGCACATTGCCGGGCAGGACCGCGCGGGAGCCGAGGCCGGCGTGCTCGGCGCCCCGGTACGGGGAGTCCTGGACCGCGCGTGCCTCGGTGGGGCGGCCGCAGCGCTGGAGGGCGAGGGCGAGCTGCTCACGGAGGCGGCGGCGCAGCGGGTGGGCCGCCACCAGTTCCTCGAGGCGGGCCACGACCCGCTGGTGCTCGCCCATGCGCAGCGACGCGTCGCACAGATCCTCCAGCGCCAGCATCCGCTCCTCCTCCAGACGGGCGGCGGCGGGCGCGCACAGCGGGCCGTGCGGGCCGCCGTCGAGCGCGGGGCCGCGCCACAGCGACAGGGCCCGGCGAAGCAGTACGGACGCGCCGCCCGGGTCGTTCTCCAGCTGGCGGCGGGCGCGGGTGACCTGGAGCCGGAACCGGACGCTGTCCAGTTCGTCGGGGCGCGCCTGGAGCACATAGCCGGCTCCCCGGGCCACCAGGCGCGGCGAGTTGGCCCGCGCCGGTTCGGCCTCGACGAGGTGCTGGCGCAGCCGTGACACGTGCGCCTGAAGGGCGTTGCCGGCCTTCTCGGGCGCGTCCTCGCCCCACAGCTCGCGGATCAGCTCGTCGGTCGGCACCGGCGTTCCCGTGCGCACCAGCAACGCGCCCAGCAGGACGCGCTGTTTGGGACTTGTCAGCCGTACGCCGCACCGCCTGGTGTCGTCGTAGATCCCAGGGGTCCCCAGTACCCGGAACTGCATCCAAACCTCCACCGGTGTCACGGGTCGCACCGAGCGACACCCTGAGGTCATCACGCGGGAGGGGGTGGGTGCATGAGTGCTCAGGTACTCCAAAGCCGTACGGCCGTGGGGCCGGTGCGGGCCTGTGTGCGGGCGCCCTCGGACGTGGGGAGCGGCCGTGTGTGAGTGGTGCGCACTCACGCCCGGTCCGGGCCGCTCATGGTCCGCTGATGCTGAACTCACCCCGCTATGAAGGGAGTTGGTGGCATGCCTCGATGGGATGCCGAAGCCGCGGTCGTGGGGCTCGGCGCGTGGGGCGCGGCGGCGCTGTGGCGGCTGGCGGTGCGGGGGGTGGACGTCCTCGGATTCGAGCGCCGCACGCCCGGTCACGCGCTCGGCTCGTCGCACGGCGGCCCGCACATGTTCCGGCTGGCCTGCGCGGAGCACCCCGGCCTCGTCCCGCTGGCCCTGCGCTCGCGCGAGCTGTGGACGGAGCTGGACGGGGCACGCGGGGACCGGGTGTTCCAGCCGTGCGGCGGTCTGTCGATCGGCCCGGAGGCCGGGCCTGTCGCCGGCGGCGCGCTGCGGGCGGCCCACGCGCACGGCCTGAAGGTGCGTACGTTCACCGCGAACGCGCTGCGTATGCAGTACCCGAGGCACACCGGTGTGCCCGGTCATCACACGGGCGTGTGGGACCCGGGTGCGGGTCTGGTGCACGCGGAGCGGGCCGTGCGGGCCATGGTGGCGCAGGCACGCGACGCGGGCGCCCGGCTGTATCCGGACACCCGGGTGCTCCAGGCGGAGGTGGTGACCGGGGGCGTTCATCTGCGGACTCCTCAGAGGCTGGTGAAGGTGCGTCACCTGGTGGTGGCGGCCGGCTCGTGGCTGCCGGCGGCGCTGTCCGGGCTGCCGCTCGCGACCGTGCGGGCGCCGTTCACCCGGTTCCGGCCGATCGAGCCGGACGGCAGCTTCGACCTGGAGGTGTTCCCGGCGTTCCGGCGCGAGCTGGACGACGCCCGGGTGCTCTGGGGCAGCGGCGAGGAGGGCGGGTACGGTGTCCGGCTCGGTCTGGAGGATCTGCGGCTGACGCCGAAGCCGCTGGACCCGGAGGACACCGACCGTTCGGTGACGCCGGACGACTGGCAGGACGTGGCCAGGCTGCTGCCCGCGAAGGTGCCGGGCCTGCAGAGCCCGCCGTCGCGGATCACGGTGGGCACCCAGACGCGCACCCCGGACGGGCTGCCGCTGCTCGGGGCCGTCGGCGACGACACCCGCATCCTGCTCGCGGCCGGCGCCGGGTCCCACGGTCCGGCCCACGCACCGGGAGCCGGTGAGGCGGTGGCGGACCTGGTGCGGGGCGAACGCCCGGGTACGCCCGTGGAGTTCCTGTCGCCGGGACGTTTCGGCTGAGCGGCGCACGGCATCGGCCTGGCCGGCGGGCAGCCGTTCAGGCCGTGGCGCCGTCGCGCACCGCGGCAGGCCGGTCCCGCTCGGGCTGCAGCGCCTTGCGGCAGACGCGCTCCCCCACCCAGGCGACCAGGTTGCGCGGGCGGCGCGGGTTGAAGTGGGCCATGAACGCGTTGCCCGCCCCCGGAGTGGCATAGGCCCGGTTGCGCTCCAGCGCCCGCAGCCCGGCCCGCACCACGGGCTCCGGAGTGGTGAACCGGCCCACGACGGCCGCGTTGCGGGTGCCGATCACCTCGAAGAACCGGGTCTCCACCGGCCCCGGGCACAGGGCGGTGACATGGACGCCGCGCCCGCGGAGCTCCTGGCGCAGCGCGAGCGAGAAGTTGAGCACGAAGGTCTTGCCGGCGCTGTACACCGCCAGGTACGGGCTGGGCTGGTACCCGGCGGTGGAGCCGACGTTGAGCACCTTGCCGCCGCCCCGCGCGAGCATGCCGGGCAGGACGGCGTGGGTGAGGTCGACGAGCGCGACCACGTTCACCATCAGCTGGTCGTGGTCACGGCCCGGGTCGATCTCCTCGAAGCGGCCGGTGGTGCCGAACCCCGCGTTGTTGATCAGGACGTCCACCCGGAGTCCGCGCTCCGCGAGTTCCTCGGCGACCCGGCGGCCCGCGTCGGCCCGCGACAGGTCCGCCACCAGGACGTGCGTCTTGACGCCATGGACGGCGCCGATCCGCTCGGCGAGCGACTCCAGCCGGTCACGGGAGCGGGCGAGCAGGATCACGTCGTGCCCCCGGGCGGCGAGCTGGATCGCGAACTCGCTGCCGAGTCCGGAGGAGGCTCCGGTGACGAGGGCGGTCGGACCGGCCGTGCTGTCCATGTCTGGATCCCCATTCGGCTCTGCGGCGGCGGGCGGGCGACACGCTAGTCAGCGGTTCGCGGGGCACGCCCGTGCCCTGACAGAGGCTGACGCCGTCCGGCGGGCGGGGATCCGCCCGACATGCCCTGCGCGCGCCCGTCCTCCTCGTCGAGTGCAAGCCGCAGAGCGAGAAGGTGCCCTCGGAGCCGCGCAGGCCGTCCGGGGAGGCGGCGGGGTCGTACGCGGCACATGTCCCTACGACGATCCGGTGCGCGTGTCGGGCGGGCCGGCGGGGAGGGGCCGGAGAGGTGAGCCACCAGCCCGCCTCGTCACGCCGTCTCATCTACACTATTCCATGGATTTATGGAGGATGGCATGGCGAAGGACACCCCGACCGACTCGAAGGCACGGCTCTATGACGCGTTCGCGGCCAGCGGCAAGGCCCTGGCCAGCGGAAAGCGCCTGGAACTGCTCGATCTGCTGGCCCAGGGCGAGCGCACGGTCGACGCCCTGGCCAAGGCGGCGGGGCTGAACCTGACCACCGCCTCCGCGCATCTCCAGACCCTCAAGCAGGCCGGCTTCGTCGCCACCCGCCGCGCGGGCGTACGCATCCACTACCGGCTCGCCGGTGAGGACGTGGCCCAGCTGTTCGCGCTGCTGCGCAAGGTCGCAGAGGCCCACCAGTCCGCCGTGCCCGCGGCCCGGGACGCCTACCTCGGCGAGGACGAGGCGCCGGAGGTCGGCCGCGAGGAGCTGCGCGCCCGGGTGGCGGCGGGGGACGTGGTGCTGCTGGACGTACGGCCGGCCGAGGAGTACCGGGCCGGGCACATCCCCGGCGCCCGCTCCATCCCGGTCGGGGAACTGGCCGACCGGATCGGCGAGTTGCCCGAGGGGACGGAGATCGTCGTCTACTGCCGCGGCGAGTACTGCGTACTGGCCCATGACGCGGTACGCCTGCTGACCGGCCACGGCCGCCGCGCGATCCGTCTGAACGACGGGATGCTGGAGTGGCGCCTGGCCGAACTGCCCGTAGACGAAGGGGACTCGGCGTGAGCCCAGCGCCCCGGAGGCCGTCCCGCTTCCCGCGGGAGCGCGCGCACCGTCCCGGGAGGCCGTCACGCTCCACGCGGGAGCGCGCGCACCGTCCCGGCAGCACCGTACCGGCGCCACCCGCACCCGTCGGGCCCGCGCACCCAGCCACCCGGAAGGGCGCATGACCAGACCCGTACCGGCCGCCGGCACCCGAGGCGGCCTCATATCCGACGTCCCCGACGCCGACCAGGCGCAGCGCCGCATCCTGCGGGTGCTCGTCGCCTCCCAGGTCCTCAGCGGTGCCGGTCTCGCGGCCGGTGTCACCGTGGGGGCCCTGCTCGCCCAGGACATGCTCGGCACGACGAGCCTGGCCGGACTGCCCAGCGCCCTGTTCACCGCCGGCTCCGCGCTGACCGCCGTCACGATCGGCCGGGTCTCGCAGTCGCACGGCCGCCGCCCCGGCCTCGCCGCCGGGTATCTCGCCGGGGCCGTCGGCAGCGGCCTGGTGATCGCGGCCGCCGTGCTGGACAGCCCGGTGCTGCTGTTCGTCGCCCTGTTCGTGTACGGCGCCGGCACCGCCACCAACCTCCAGGCCCGGTACGCCGGGGCCGACCTCGCCCGCCCCGACCACCGCGCCCGTGCCCTGTCCCGGGTCCTGGTCGCCACCACCCTCGGCGGTGTCGCGGGCCCCAACCTGGCAGCCCCCATGGGCGACTTCGCCGAACCCCTGGGCATCCCCCGGCTGGCCGGGCCCTTCCTGCTGTCCGGCGCCGCCTACGCCCTGGCCGCGCTGGTGCTGGCGGTCTGGCTGCGGCCGGACCCGCTGCTGACGGCCCGCGCCGTGGCCGCCGCCGAACCCGCCGGCGGCGCGGGAGCCACCGCGAAGGCCTCCACCGTGTCGGAGCGCGACGGCCGGGGCGGCGTGGTGCTCGGCGGGCTCGTCATGGTGCTGACCCAGCTGGTGATGGTCGCGATCATGACGATGACGCCGATCCACATGGCCGAGCACGGCCATGGCACGGCCGCCTCCGGGCTGGTGATCGCGATCCACATCGGCGCCATGTACCTGCCCTCGCCGCTCACCGGCTGGCTCGTCGACCGGTACGGCCGGCTGCGGATCGCCGCCGCGTCCGGCCTCACCCTGCTGGCCGCCGGTGTCCTCGCCGCCATGGCACCGGCCGACTCGCTGGCGCTGCTCACTCTGGCCCTGGCCCTGCTCGGACTCGGCTGGAACCTGGGGCTGGTGTCCGGCACCGCGATCATCACCGACGCGGTGCCGCTGGCCAACCGCGCCCGTACGCAGGGCATGGTCGACGTGTCCATCGCCGTCGCCGGGGCCACCGGCGGCATGGCCTCCGGCTTCCTGGTCGCCGTCGGCAGCTACCCCGTCCTCGCCCTCACCGGCGGCGTGCTCGCCCTCGCCCTGCTGCCGGCCGTCGCGGCGACGGCGTACCGGCGCTGACGCCCGGCAGGGCGCAGCGCGCCCCGTGGCACGAGAACACCACCGGCCCGCTCACCCGGCCGGTCGCCGGAGCGCGGTACCCCTCACCGCGCTTTGACACGCGTGTTTCAGCGTGTTGCCATGGGACGCCGCTCGACCGGACGCGCGCGCGAGCGCGCTCCGGGCGGGCGGCTCACCGACCACCGGGCATCCGGGCCGGGCGCCCCGAAGCAGAGCGAGGAACCATGCCGCAGCGCGCCGCGACCGTCGTCGGCGGCGGGATCGGCGGCCTCGCCGCGGCCGTCGCCCTGCACCGAAGGGGCTGGCGCGTCGAAGTCCTCGAACGCGCGCCGGAGTTCACCGAGATCGGCGCGGGCATCTCCCTCTGGCCGAACGCCTTCCGCGCGCTGGCCGCGCTCGGGCTGGCCGAACGGGTCCGAGCGCTCGGCGCGGTGGAGACCGCGGGCGGCGTACGCGACCTACGGGGCCGCTGGCTGTCCCGTACGGACAACACCGAGCTGGCACGGCGCTTCGGTCACCCCCTGGCCGTCCTGCACCGCGCGGACCTGCTCCGCGCGCTCGCCGAGGCGCTGCCCGCCGAGTGTCTGCGGCCGGGCGGCGAGGTGTCGGCCGTCCACGAGGACGGGCCCCGGGTCGTCGTGGAGCACCGGGGCGGTACGTCCCGCTCCGACCTGGTCGTGGGAGCCGACGGGCTGCGCAGCGCGGTCCGCCGGACCCTCCTGCCGGACGCGCCCGGCCCCCGGTACGCCGGTTACACCGCCTGGCGCATGGTCACCGAACCCCTCCCCGGACCGCCCGTCGAGGGCGCCGCCACCTGGGGCCGCGGCGAGCGCTTCGGCTACACGGCGCTGCCGGGCGGGCGCATGTACTGCTTCGGCACCGCGACCCTGCCGGAGGGCACACCCACCGGCTCCTCCGAGTACGCCGAGGTGCTGCGCCGGTTCGGGGCATGGCCGGACCCGATCCCCGCGCTGCTCGCCGCCGTCCCCGCGGACGTGGTGCTCCGTCACGACCTGTACGAACTTCCGCCGCTGGACACCTTCGTGGGCGGCCGGATCGCGCTGCTGGGCGACGCGGCCCACGCGATGACGCCCAACCTGGGCCAGGGCGCGTGCCAGGCGCTGGAGGACGCGGTCACCCTCGCCCACTGCCTGGACACGCACCCGGACACCGCCACCGCGCTGCGCGCCTACGATCTGGCACGTCGCCCGAGGGCCCAGTCCGTGGCACGGCGCTCGGCCCGGCTGGGCACGGTCGGCCAGTTGGCGTGGCCACCCGCGGCACTGCTGCGCGACACGGCCGCCCGGCTCACCCCGGTGCGGGCGACGCTGCGCTCCATGACCCCGGTCCTGGGCTGGCAGGCGCCCGGCGGACCGGTGACCGAGAACGAGAGACACTGATGCCGGACTGGACGTATCACCCCCTGCGCGGCGCGGCCGCCGCCCTGCTCGGCGAGCGGCGTTCGCAGCGCACGGCCCTGCGGCTGCTGGCCTCGATCGGCTCCCGCCCGGGCGGCGCGCGGCTGATCGCGCGGGGGTTCGGCCACCGTCATCCGCCCGGGCGGCTCGCCGGTGAGGTCGCCGGCGTGCCCGTGGCGGTCCGCCTCGGTGTCCGCGTGCCGCCCGCGCTCGCCCACGAGACCGTCCGTGCCGTGCCGCCGCTCGGGGCCGGTGTCGTGGAGGTCGGGCCGGTCTCGGCGGCCGACGTCGGGACCGTGCGGCGGGCCGCCGCCGGCCGGGCGATACCGCTGGTCGTCCGCACGGCGGACCCGCAGGCCCGGGCCGCGCTCGCACCGCACGTCGACGGCTTCACCGGCGACGACGACCCGCGTCTGCTCCGGGTGTCCGACCCGTCGGTGAGCTCCGCGGCCGCCGCGCTCGACGACCCGGAGGCGGTCGTGCTGGCGCGGCCCTCGGTACTGGTCTCGGCCGGGCCCGGCTGGTTCGCCCGGGTCACCGAGGCGGCCACACCCACCGAGCCCGCGCCGGGCCTCAAGGACGCCGGACCCGACCCGCGCCGCTGGCCCGCCTGGATCTGGGGCCTGCTGGTCGGACTGGGCATGACGGTCGCCGGACTGGGCGCCGCGGCGATCACCCTGGGCCCCGTACTGCTCTGGTACGACCGCGACTACCTCGGCATGAGCGTGCACGAACTGCACGCCGCCAACCACCATCTGGTGCACTTCGTCCAGCACGACCGGATCACCATGGCCGGCACGATGGTGGCGATCGGCGCCCTCTACACCGGCCTCGCGGCGGGCGGCGTCCGGCAGGGCCGGTCCTGGGCCCGGGAGGCGTATCTGGTGTCGGGGGCGATCGGCTTCCCGACCCTGTTCTACTTCCTGGCCACCGGGTTCGTGGAGCCGCTGCACACGGCGACGGCCCTGGTGCTGTTCCCGATGTTCGTGGCCGGGGTCCGCCGAGCCCCGCGCACCCCGCGCTGGCGTGCCGTGCCCGAGGGGCCGGAGCGGGAGCGGCGGCGGGCGCTGGTCGGCCAGTTGCTGCTGATCGTCACCGGCGCGGGGCTGTTCGTCGGCGGGGCGGTGATCTCGGTCGTCGGTCTGACCGGCGTGTTCGTGCCGACCGACCTGACCTTCCTGGGCACCAGCGGGCAGGCCCTGGAGGCCGTCAACGACCGCCTCGTGCCGTTCGTCGCCCATGACCGGGCGGGCTTCGGGGGCGCCCTGATGTCCGCCGCGGTGGCGATCACGCTGGTGTCCCTGTGGGGCTGGCGGCGGGGCGAGGCCTGGGTGTTCTGGAGCCTGGCCGTGGCCGCGGCCGCGGGTTTCCTCCCCGCCGTGGTGGTGCACGGGGCCATCGGCTACACCGACTTCGTCCATCTCGCGCCGGTCCACCTCGGCATCGTGCTGACGGCCACGGGGCTGCTGCTCGCGCGGCCGTACCTGTGCGCGCGGCCGTCGGACGGCTGACGTGCGGAACCGGGCGGCAGAGCGCATCACGCCCTGCCGCCCGGCCGCCGGACACTACTTCAGGTACGGCCCGTCCGTGCCGATCTTGCCGGGCGCCGCATTGGCGCCGCCGAGGTCGAGCACGTAGACACGCAGGTTGCCCTTGCCGGAGGCGGGGGCGCTCAGGGTGCCGTTGGTGACGGTGACGGTCTGGCCGGTCACAGCCTCCTTGTAGGTGCCGTTGAGGACACCGGAGAAGGTGGCGCCGTTGCCGACGGAGACCAGGGCGTAGCTGTCGACACCGTTCGCGGTGTACCGGCGCTTGAAGGCCATGTCACCGCTCACGCCCTCGGTGGAGTACTGGCCCATCTGGAGCGCGGGGATCGCGCGGCGGATCTGGTTGAGCCGCTGCACATGCCTGACCAGGGGCTGCTGGAGCGTGGTGGCCACGGCTCCACCGGCGCTGGTGACCTTGGAGAAGTCGCTCGCGGTGACCTCGCCGGCGATCTTGTCGCCGTAGTAGGCACGGCCCGTGCCCGCCAGCGGGCAGCTGGGGCCGCAGTCGATCTGCTTGCCGGCCTGGAACTCGGTCTCCGAGCCGTAGTACAGGGTGGGGATGCCGCGGAAGGTCCACATCAGGGACATGTTCTCGGCCCAGGCGTCGGTGCCGCCGCTGTAGCGCGTGTTCGACTTGTTGGGGCCGTAGTCGTGGCTGTCGACGTAGACGACGTTGTAGGTGGCGTCGTTGGTGGCGTCGTCGGAGTCCCTGCCGTTGTTGAAGGCGTTGGACGCGTAGCCGAAGTTGTTGTGCATCCGCATGTCGATGATGTTCATGCCGCTGAACCGGCTGTGGTCCGGGGTGTGGTAGCTGTTGCCGTTCAGGAAGGCGTTGGACGACGTGGGCTGCCCGGCCGGGCCGAGGTTCTGCTCGTAGTTGTACTGGTCGAGCGCCGCCTGCACGTCGTCGGAGGTGTACTCCCGGCTCTCCTTCCAGGTGAAGAACTGCGCGGAGTGGTTCACCGAGCCGTGGTTCCACTTGTCGTTGACGAAGGCCGCGACCTCGCCGAAGACGAAGAAGTCCTTCGCCTTGTCGGCGCCGTGGGAGCGGGTCACCCGGTCGAAGATCGCGGGCAGGAACCGGCGGTTCCAGGTGACGCGGGGCACGTGTACGGCGGTGTCGACGCGGAAGCCGTCCACGCCCATGTCGATGTACTTGTCGTAGGCGCCGATCAGGTAGTTCTGCACCTCGGCGTTCTCGGTGTTGAAGTCGGCCAGGTCCTCGTGCAGCCAGCAGGAACGGGAGTCCTCGCCCTCCCAGTTGCCGAGCCAGCACTGGTGGTAGTACTTCGACGGGAACATCTTGGAGGTGGGGCTCGGCCACTGGCAGTTGTAGAGGGTGTAGCCCTCGGCACTCCTGCCGCCGGTCGGCTTGCCCCAGTTGAGGCAGGTGTTGCCGCTGGGCTCGGCCGTGGACCACAGATCGCCGTTGTAGTACGACTTGCCCGAGACGGGGTCGACGGTCAGACCGTCGTACTCGAAGCCGGAGTTGGGCGCGTCGTAGTACCAGCTCCACTGGGAGTCGCGCACCCCGTAGACGGTGGGCGTGAACAGGCCCTTGGCGCCCCAGCGGGAGGAGTGGTTGTAGACCACGTCCTGGTAGATCTTCATGCCCTTGGCGTGGGCCGCGTCGATCAGGTCCTGGTAGGAGGCGCCGGCGGACTCCAGGCGCGGGTCGACCTTGTAGAAGTCGTAGCCGTGGTAGCCGTGGTAGTCGTAGTCGGAGCGGTTGAGCACGACCGGGGTGATCCAGATCGCGGAGAAGCCGAGGCCCTTGATGTAGTCGAGCTTCTGGACCAGGCCCTTGAAGTCGCCGCGGAACATGGGGTCGTTGTTGGCGGCGTTGCCGGACTTGGTGTGCTGGCTGCCGCCGCGGTTGTTGGAGCTGTCACCGTCGTTGAAGCGGGCCGTCATCACGAAGTAGATGGGGTCCTTGCGGGGGTCGCCGCCGAGCGGGCTTCCGGAGGGGGCGGGCGGCGGGGTGTCTCCGGTGGTGGCGCACCCGGAGCCGCTCGGGTCGGACAGGTTGCCGGCCGCGTCGCGGGCCTTCACGGTCCAGCAGTACCGGGTGCTCGCCTCCAGGCCGCTCTGCGACTCGACGGTGGAGCTGGTGTCGGTCACCGAGGTGCCGCGTGTGCCTCCGGTGCGGGTGACCTGGTAGCCGGTGACGCCGATGTTGTCGCCGGCGGCGTTCCAGGTGACCACGGCGGAGGTGCCGGTGACGCTCGCGCTCACGCCCGTGGGTGCCGTCGGCGCGGTGGTGTCGGGGTCCGTGGTGACACAGGGGTCGGTCGCGCTCGCGGTGATCACACGGTCCTTGACTCGTGTATTGCCCTGTGCGAGCTGGTAGTTGGCGCCGTTGTTGTTGTCCCAGACGCCGTTGCCGTTGTTGAAGGTCGCCTGCCAGGTGGTGGCGGTGCCAAGGTCCACGGTCTTCTTCACCCAGCCGGTGCAGGCGGCTTCCATGCCGACCCCGGGGACGGTGGTCCAACTGCCGCCGGTGGGCGCCCAGTGCAGGTTGACGGTGGGCCAGGCGACGTTCGTGGTCGAGTACCAGACGGTCGCCGCATTGCCCTGCGGGGGCTCGGTCGAACCGCACGGGTCGCTGTGGGCGACGACACCGTCCTTCACGGTCACCGTGCCGGTGCCGAGGCGGTAGTTGGCGCCGTTGTTGTTGTCCCAGGTGCCCGACCCGTTGTTGAAGGTCGCCTGCCAGGTGGTGGCCGTGCCGAGGTCGACGGTCAGCGAGACCCAGTCGGCGCAGGCGGCGGTCATCCGGGTGCCGGGGACGGTCGTCCAGCTGCCGCCGTCCGGGGCCCAGTGCAGGTTGTAGGCCGACCAGTTCCGGGTCGGCGTGTAGTAGTACACGGTCGCGGTGTCGGCCGCGGTCGTGGCGGCGGCCGCCGGGGCGACGGGCAGTGCGGGGAGCACGGCGGCGAACAGTCCCAGTAGCGCGGCGACCAGGGCAGCGGGCAGGGGTGAGCGCTTTCTTCGGGGCGGGAGCGGGGGGCGGTGGATGGACACGGCGGCTCCTGAAGGCAGGCAGGGGAAACTCCGGCGTCCGCCCGGGGACGCCGTGAGCTGAAAAGGCTTGCTGAATCTTGCCGAAAAGTAGTGCAAGAAATTGAGCCGGTAAAGAGTTGTCGCAGAATCGACGACGGCGGGGGCGCCTCGCTGCGGGAACGCGGGCGCACTCGGCCAACCGTGGTGGTGAGAGCGGGAGTTGGGGGCACACGGAAACGCTCCGGCGCGACTCGGAGTGCGACGCGGGGGCGACTGAAACGCGATCAGCGAACGCGGCTCGAGGGCCGCCGGGTGAGGTGCGCGCGGAGGCGATCCGCCGGGACCCGGGCCGGGTCAGGTACGAACGGAGACGATCAACCGGGACCCGGGCCAGGTCAGGTACGAACGGAGACGATCAACCGGCACCCCGGCCGGGTCACGCCGGAACCCGGCCGATCAGCGACCGAGGCGATCCTCAGGGGCACCGCTCAGGCAACGCCCCTTACACACGCACGGAGGACCCCATCCGCCGGACGGCCTCGGTGAGCACCTCCGGCGAGGTCGCGAGGTTCAGCCGGACGAAGCCCGCCCCGCCCGTGCCGAACGGGATGCCCGAGTTCAGGGCGACCCGGCCGCGCTCGAGGAACACGGCGGCCGGATCGCCGCCCACCCCGAGCCCGCGGCAGTCGAGCCAGGCGAGATACGTGGCCTGGCCCGGCGTGTAGCGCACACCGGGCAGATACTCGGCGAGCAACTCGCCCAGCAGCGCCCGGTTCTCGTCGAGACCCGCCAACAGCCCGTCGAGCCAGTCCCCGCCGTCGCGCAGGGCGGCGGTGTGGGCCAGGACGCCGAGATGGCTGGGCCCGTGCGAGACCTCCTCGGGGAGCCGGGCGAGATCCTCCGCCGCCTCGGGGCCGGCGACGGCGACGGCGGCCTTCAGTCCGGCCAGGTTCCACGCCTTGGACGCCGACATCAGCGACAGCCCGTTCTCGGCCCCGGGCACGCTCAGGTACGGCACGAAGGTCGCGCCGCGCGCCACGAGCGGCGCGTGGATCTCGTCGGCGACGACCCGCACACCGTGCACCCGCGCGAGCCGGGCGACCTCCGTCAGCTCCGCACGCGTGTGCAGCACACCGGTCGGATTGTGGGGACTGCACAGGAGGTACACGGGCCGCACTCCCCCTCCCCCGGAGCGTGCCCGGCTCCCGGCGGCCCGCGCGAAGGCGTCGTCCAGCGCCTGCGGGTCGATCCGCCCGTCGGCGCCCAGCGGCGCCTCGACGACCGGCCGACCCATGCTCCTGACGAACTGGTAGAAGGGCGGATAGACAGGGCAGTTGACGACGACGGGGTCCTCCGGTCCCGAGACGAGCCTCAGCATCTCGACGACACCCAGCATCACGTCCGGCACGATCGCCGTCCGCTCCACGGCGAGTCCGTCCCACTCCCACCGCTTCCTGGCGAACTCCCCCAGCGCCGCCGCGTACTCCTCGCCGCCGACCGGGTATCCGGTGTCCCCCAGCGCGACCGCGTCGGTGATCGCCCGTGCGGCGGGCTCGGCGAGTGGCACGTCCATCTCCGCCACCCACAGCGGGAGTACGTCGTCGGGGTACGTCCGCCACTTCACGCTCGTACGGCGCCGCAACCGGTCCAGGGACAGCACGCGCAGCGGGTTCGCGGCGGCCGGGGTGTCTCGAGGAGTGTCCATGGAACTCAACGTAGGCGAACACCGGTTCACCGCACTCCTGTTCATCCGGCCTGTCGAGGCCGATACGCTGCCCCTCCGTGAGTGGAATCGATCTTGTCAACGGCACCGTCGGCGCGCTGCTGGGCATCCTGTGCACGACGCTGCTCCAACAGCCCCTCCAGGACGCCTGGTTCAGGTTCAGACGGCGGTCCGCCACCCGGGTGCGCAGTCTGACGTACCGGCAGGGCGACCCGGGGGCGGCCTCGTGGTCGACCTTCGCGATCGGGCCGTTGCAGACGCCCGCCCTGGTGGTCGAGGGTGACGGCGTGCACGGCATCGCGCCGGAGACGGTCCGGGTGCAGGTGCTGGAGGGTGAGGTCGCCCTCCCGGCGGACATGGCGCCCTGGCGGGCGGAGATCGAGGCCGAGGAGTCCGCGGCGCACTCGTCCGGAACCCGGGTGCGCGCCTGGAACGGCCCGCGCTACGCCGTGGAGGGCCTGGAGATCTCGCGTACGGCACTGGAGGAGGACGCGGACGTCACGCTGCGGCTGCGCCCCACCGACTACTTCACCTTCCTCGCGGCCCAGCAGCTCGACCGCCGGCTCCCGGACGGAACCACCCCGCGCGAGCGCTACCTCGACCCCGACCGGCCGCTGGAGGCTCCCGTCTTCCTCCAGTGCAGCTTCGGTGTGAACGTGGCCGTGGTGACCGCCGACCATCTGCTCGTGGTGAGCCGCCGGTCGGACAGCGTGCGCTCCGGCCCCGGCCTGTGGGGGTCCTCCGTGAACGAGGGCCTGTCCCGGCACATCGACTCGGCCGGGCGGGGCGCACCCGATCTGCACGAGGTGGCCCGGCGCGGTATGCGCGAGGAACTATCCCTGGAACCGCACGAGTACGGCCTCACCCTGCTGGCCTTCGTCCTGGACGTGGGCCGCCGCCAGTGGAGCGCCCACTTCGCCGCCCACCTGAAGGAACTCACCGGCGACGCCCTGCGCTCCCGCGTCTCGCACGGCGTGGCCGACCGCTGGGAGCACCAGGGCATGGAGTACGTACCCTTCCGCCCTGCGGACGTCGTCGACCTCCTGCTCCGACCGGACCGACTGCACCGCTGGGCCCCGGTCACCCCCGCCCTGTTCCATCTGGCCCTGGTCCACACCCACGGACGGGGCGCGGTGGAACGCGCGGAGGCCAGGGCCGTACGCCGCACGCGCTGACGCCAGGGCCTCTCGCCGACTCACCGATGAGGGGCTCCGGTTCGGACGAGGCGGCGTGACGTCCGACCGAGCCTCGCTGGTTCATATCAATGAACAGGAATCAAGTACGCGTCTATTGACGTGTCTGAAACAAACCCCCTACCTTCCAGAGCAAGCGCTTTCTATCCACGTGGACTTCCCCCTGCATGACGACGAATGGGCAGGCGAGAATGAGACGACCAGTCGCAGTGCGACTCCATGCGGCGCTGGCCACACTGGCTCTGGCCGCCGCGACCGGCGCGGTCCTGACGACGCACGAGGCGTCGGCGGCCACCGCCGGTGCCACCGGCTACGCGACCCAGAACGGCGGCACCACCGGCGGCGCGGGCGGCCAGACGGTCCGGGCCACCACCGGAACGGCGATCCACGCGGCCCTGTGCGGCCGCGCCGACAGCAGCACCCCGATCGTCATCCAGGTCGAGGGAACCATCAACCACGCCAACACCAGCAAGGTCTCCGGCTCCAGCTGCAACACCGCCGACGGCGTGATCGAGCTCAAGCAGATCAGCAACGTCACGATCGTCGGGGTCGGCTCCGGCGCGGTCTTCGACCAACTGGGCATCCACATACGTGAGTCCAGCAACATCATCATCCAGAACGTGACCGTGCGGAACGTCAAGAAGTCCGGCTCCCCCACGTCCAACGGCGGCGACGCCATCGGCATGGAGAGCGGCGTCCGCAACGTATGGGTCGACCACACGACCCTGGAGGCCTCGGGCGGTGAATCGGAGGGCTACGACGGTCTGTTCGACATGAAGGACAACACCCAGTACGTGACCCTGTCCTACAGCGTCCTGCGCAACTCCGGGCGCGGCGGCCTCGTCGGGTCCAGCGAGAGCGACCTGAGCAACGGGTTCATCACGTACCACCACAACCTGTACCAGAACATCGACTCCCGCACACCCCTGCTGCGCGGCGGCGTCTCCCACATCTACAACAACCACTACGTGAGCCTGAACGAGTCCGGCATCAACTCCCGTGCCGGGGCCCGCGCCAAGGTGGACAACAACTACTTCGAGGACTCCAAGGACGTCCTGGGCACGTTCTACACGGACGCGCTCGGCTACTGGCAGGTCAGCGGCAACATCTACGACAACGTGACCTGGTCGAGCCCCGGCTCCGGCAGCCATCCGGCGGGCCCCTCGCCGCAGTCCAACACCACGGTCTCCGTCCCGTACGCGTACAGCCTGGACGCCGCCGACTGCGTCCCGTCCGTCGTGAGCAGGACGGCGGGGGCCGGAAAGGGACTGCTGGTCTCCGACGGCTCCTGCACGCCCCAGTCCCCCACACCGACGCCGACTCCGACGCCCACGCCCACCGACCCCACGCCGACGCCGACCCCGACCCAGCCGTCGGGGACCAACCTCAGCATCGGCGCGGGCTCGGACGGCTCCAGCAAGGCCGACGGGACGAGCTACGGCAACGTGCGTGACGGCAACCTCGCCACGTACTGGTCGCCGGCCGGCACCACCGGCGCCGTCTCGATCAAGTGGGGCTCGCCCACCACGGTCTCCCGGATCAACATCCGCGAGGCGTCCGGCGCCACGGGGCGCATCGGCTCCTGGAAGGTCGTCAACGCCGACACGGGCGCCGTGCTGAAGACCGGATCGGGCGCGGGCGTCATCAGCGTCCCGACCACCACTCTCAGCAAGATCACCTTCGAGATCACCGGCGCCACCGGCACCCCGCAGGTCGCCGAGTACGAGACCTACGCCGGGTAGCACCAGGGACGACCGGACGGCCGCCGACCCCACGCCCCGCGCGGCCGCCCGGTCAGTGGCATCGCCCGCACCGGTGGTCCGGTGCGGGTGACGCCGCCGGCCGGGACCCGATCAGGCCCGTCGACACCGGGGAACGGCATCCGCGCGGCCGGCGGCGTCACCTCCCTCGGACCGTCCGCCCAAGCACGCTCCGGCTTGCTGTCCTTCACGACAGCGAGCCGGGGCTATGCTGTTTTAGTCCGTTTGTCCTGTGAGAGTGCCACCTCATTTCTCCTGTGAGCGTGCCGCCATGACTCCCAGCACCGCACCGCCCACCCCGCTCGGCGACTTCCTCAAGGCCCACCGGGCCGCACTCACCCCCGCCGCCGTCGGACTGCCGGACACCGATGGCAACCGACCGGCCGAGGGGCTCAGGCGGGAGGAGGTGGCGCAGCTGGCGTCGATCAGCCCCGAGTACTACGCCCGCATCGAACAGGGGCGCCGTCACGCCTCCGCGCCCGTACTGGACGTGCTCGCCGCCGCCCTGCGGCTCACCGACGAGGAACGCGCCCGCCTCCACGAGCTGGCCGGCCAGGAAGCGCCCCCCGGAGGCGGCGGCCGGGCGTCGCAGACCGCGCAGCCCCAGTTGCGGCGGATTCTCGACGGGCTGACGACCCTCCCGGCGCTGGTGATGGGCCGGCGCATGGACATCCTGGCCTGGAACCCCCTCGGCGCCGCGCTGCTCGCCGACTTCTCCCTGCTCCCCTCGGAGCGGCGGAACTACGCGTGGCTGATGTTCCGCGACCCGGCCATGCGCGCCCTGCACCAGGACTTCGAGAACATCGGTGCCGTGTGCGTGGCCGTACTGCGCAGGGAGGCGGGACGCCGTCCCGAGGACCAGCGGCTGGCGGATCTGGTCGCCGAGCTCCGCGGCACGGACGAGGACTTCGACCGCTGGTGGGGCGAGCACAAGGTGGCCTCCGACAACGGGGGCTCCAAACGGCTCAGGCACGCCGTCGTCGGCGACCTCACCCTCGACTGGGACGCGCTCACCTGCGCCCACGACCCGACGCAGCGGCTGGTCGTGTGGACCGCGGAGCCCGGCACCCCGTCCCACGACCGGCTGGCCACCCTGGCCGCGCTGACCGCGGACGCGCTCACCGGCTGACCTCGGGACCCCCGCACGGGCTGAGCATCGGTCCGCACCAGCCTCCTGACGTCTCGCGCACCCGCGACGGCTCCCCCGCCCGGCGCCTGCGCCCGACGGCCCGTCCGTAGACTCCTCAGGTATGTCGCGTCCTGTCGCCGCACCGACCGTCGTCCTGCTGCTCCTCGCCGCGCTGTCCGGCTGCGCCGGTGACCCGCCGGCCCCCGCCCCGGCCCCCGCCCCGGCCCCCGGGAAGGAGGTCGAGGTGAACGGGTACGGCACCGAACTCCGCAAGGGAGAGCTGGTGTTCGCCGCCGAGTACACGATCCGCAATCCCGGCCCGGCCCCGGTCGAGTACAGGATCAGGTTCACCTTCGACGGCCCCGACTTCTCCGACTCGAAGTGGGTCAGGCGTACGGTCCGGGCGGGCGGGTCCGCCGTCGGGGACGTGGCGACGCCGTGGCCGAAGCACCAGGCGTCGAGCGAGGTGACGGTGGCGCAGGTACTGGAGAACCCGCTCTGACCCGCCCGGTCATGTCCCGCCCCACGAACGGGGTGGGGCATGTCCCCTTCCGGGAACCGAAGTTCAGGTCACAGCGGCAGTCGCATCAGCGTCAGGTCGAGCCAGCGGCCGAACTTGGTGCCGACCTCCGGGACGGTGCCGACGTGCCGGAAGCCGAAGCGCTCGTGGAGGCGGATCGAGGCGGTGTTCTCGGCCTCGATCCCGGCGATCACCACATGGTGGCCGGCCGCGCGCGCCGAGTCGACGAGAGCGGCCAGCAGCGCCGAGCCGACACCGAGGCCGTGCCGGCCCTCACGGACGTAGACCGAGTCCTCGACGGTGTGCCGGTATCCGTCCAGCGCGCGCCACGGGCCGTACACCGCGAAGCCGACCACCTCGCCCTCCGACTCCGCGACGAGCGCCGAGCCGCGCTCCAGGTGCGCCGCCAGCCAGACCTCCGCCTCGGCGGGTGACTGCGGGGCCTGCGTCCACAGGGCCGTGGAGTGCTCGACCGCGTGGTTGCGGATCGCGCGGATGGCCTCCCCGTCACCGGGGTGCGCCGGACGTACCTCCACCGCGCACCTTCTCTCGTATATTGGAATCATGTCCAACATAGTAGATCCCCTGGTGGGGCAGATCGCCGCCCGCATCCGTGCCGAGCGGGAGCGCCGCGGCTGGACGCTGGCCCGGCTCGCCGACGCCTCGGGGGTCTCCCAGGCCATGATCAGCAGGATCGAGCGCGGCGAGAGCAGCCCCACGGCGGTCGTCCTGGGCAAGCTGTCGGCCGCCTTCCAGCTCAGTGTGGCCTCGCTGCTGGCGCTGGCCGAGGGGCGTCCGCAGGAGGTGGCGGACCCGGTGGGCGTGCGGCGCGTGGGCGACGCGGGCGAGTGGCGCGACCCCGGCACCGGCTATCTGCGCCGCCAGATCAGCGGCCCCCGCTTCCCGGCGGAGATCGCCGAGATCCGGCTCCCCGCCGGCGCCACCGTGCCGTACCCGGCCGCGGCCTTCGCCTTCGTACGTCAGGTGGTGTGGGTGCTCGACGGCCGGCTGACCTTCCACGACGGCGACACCGTCCATGAGCTCGACGCGGGCGACACCATCGAGCTCGGCGAGCCCGCGCCGCGCGTCTTCGCGAACACCTCCGACGCCGAGTGCCGTTACGTCGTCGTCCTCGCCCGGGGCGAGCGGCCGTGACGCGCCCCCTGGTCGGCGGCGGCACCCTCCTGCTCGCGTTCGTCGCCGCCACGGCGATAGCGAACAACTACGCCCTCCAGCCCGCGCTCACCACGGTCGCCGCGGACCTCGGCGTCCCGCTGGCGGTGATCGGCCTGGTCCCCACCGCCGCGCTGGCGGGCTGCATGACCGGCTTCGCGCTGCTGCTCCCCCTCGCCGACCACCTGGCCCCGCGTCGCTTGGTCGCCGCCCAGCTCGTCGCCCTGGCCGCGGCCCTGGGACTCGCGTCGGCGGCCTCCGGACCGGCCGTCCTGCTGGCCGCCTATCTGCTGATCGGCGCGGCCGCCAGTGTCGCCGCCCAGGCCGGCAGCATCGCGGGCCGCCACGCGCCGGCCGGACGCCGGGGCCGGGGCGTCGCCGTGGTCGCCGCCGGGCTGTCCGCCGGGATCCTGCTCAGCCGCCTGGTCGGCGGGACGCTCGCCGACCTCCTCGGCTGGCGGCCGATGCTGCGGGTGTTCGCCGCCCTCGCGCTGGCCTGCGCGCTCGCGGCGGCCCTGCTCCTGCCCGGGGAACGCCCCGGCTCGCGCACCGGCTACGGCGCCACCCTCGCCGCACTCCCGCCGCTGCTGCGCCGCCATCGCGAACTGCGGCGCGCGGTGGCCGCGGGCGGTCTCTGGTACGTCGCGTTCAACCTGGTCTGGGTCGCCCTCGCGCTCGCCCTCGCGCAGCCGCCGCACTCCCTCGGCCCCACCTCCATCGGCCTGTACAGCCTCGCCGGGCTCCTCGGCTTCGCCGCACTGCCGCTCACCGGACGCCTCACCGACCGGTACGGCCCGCGCACGGTGATCACCGGGTCCCTGCTCGCGGCGGCCGCCGGCACGGCCGTCCTGGCCACCGGCCTGGACAGGCCCCTGGTCACCGCAGCCGGGCTCGCCCTGTTCGACGCGGGCTGCTTCGCCGCCCAGGCCGCCAACCAGAGCCGGGTCATCGCCCTCGACCCCGCGCGCTCCGGCAGCCTGAGCAGCGTCTACCTCGTCCTGTACTTCACGATCGGCGCACTCGGCACCGCCCTCGCGGCGCCTCTGCTGAACCTGCTCGGCTGGCACGGCACCGCCCTCGTCGCCCTCACCGCACTCCTGACGGCCACGGCGGTGGCCCGAACCCGCGCACCCGACACGCCTGCCGACGGCCAACGCCCGGAAATTCGACGCCCCTTCGCTCACCGGCAGGACAACATGGGCTCGTGAACGACCTCCTGGAGGGCCTCGCCACCAACCCGTCCCTGCCCGCGGAACTCCTCGCCCGTCTGACCGCTCTCGCCGACGGCGACCCGGACGACGTCCTGGCGAGCCTGCCGGACCTCAGCCGTGCCTTCCGGCCCATGTTGCCGTGCGGGCGCCTCGGCCCGGTGTCAGGCTGAGGTGGCAAGGATCTGCGAAGGGAATCGCCATGATCACGACCGACTACGTCCCCGGCTCGCCCTGCTTCCTCGACCTCGGCACGCCCGACGTGCCGGCCACGGCGGCCTTCTACTCCGCGGTGCTCGGCTGGGAGTACGAGCCCATGGAGGGCGGCGGCGAGGACATGGAAGGCGGGATGTTCCGCAAGGACGGCAAGATCGTCGCCGGGCTCGGCAAACTCACCGAGGAGGGTGCCCGCTCCGCCTGGATGATCTACTACAGCGTCGCCGACGCGGACGCCACGACGGAGGCCGTCACCAAGGCGGGCGGCACGGTGCGGGTACCGCCGATGGACCTCGAGGAATGGGGCCGGATGGCGCAGTACAGCGACCCGCTCGGCGGCCAGTTCGCCGTCTGGCAGCCCGGTACCAGCAAGGGCGTGGAACTGGTCGACGCCCCGGGCTCACTGTCCTGGACGGAGCTGTACACCACGGACGCGGACGGCGCGAAGAAGTTCTACGGCGACGTCCTCGGCTGGTGGTACAGCGACATGGAACTGCCGGGCGGCGCGGGCGCGTACTCCATGATCACCCCGGCCGGGCAGCCGGAGGAGCGGATGCACGGCGGAGTGATGGGCATGACCGCGGAGGATCTGTCCCTCAACGGCGGCAAGCCCTACTGGCACCCGGTGTTCAACGTCGACGACTGCGACGCGGCGGTCGCCAGGGTCGTCGCCGGCGGCGGCAGTACGCAGATGGGTCCGGCGGACTTCGAGGGCGTCGGACGGCTCGCCGTCTGCCTCGACCCGTCGAACGCGGACTTCGTGCTGCTGAAGCCGACCGCCGGCTGAGTGGTACGCGGGCGCTTCGAGCCGGGGCCTCGCACACACCGAGCCCGTCGGACGCGCAGGGCCCGGAAATGACGAAGGCAAGGAGCGCACACGCTCCTTGCCACCCTCAAGTTATAGCGCGTGGGGGGCCTTGCGGCAAGGCCCCGCTCATGCCGCAGAATCTCCGGGCCGAAGCCCGGACCTGCGGAAATGAGTGGTGTGATGAAGACCGATGTGATCGTGGTCGGCGCCGGCCCGACGGGCCTGATGCTGGCGAGCGAACTGCGGCTGCACGGTGTGCGCGTGCTCCTGCTGGAGAAGGACACCGAACCCGCCCCCTACGTCCGCGCGCTGGGACTGCACGTCCGCAGCATCGAGGTGCTGGCCCAGCGCGGTCTGCTGGAGCGGTTCCTCGCGCTCGGCCGGAAGTACGAGGTCGGCGGCTTCTTCGCCGGGATCACCACGGCGTGGCCCGAGCGGCTCGACACCATGCACGGGTATGTCCTCGGCATCCCGCAGACCGACACCGACCGGCTGCTGGCCGAGCGCGCGGTCGAGCTCGGCGCCGAGATCCGGCGGGGCCGCGAGGTGACCGGGCTGAGCCAGGACGAGGAGGGCGTGACCGTCGCCCTGGCCGACGGCACAACCCTGCGCTCGCGCTGGGTCGTCGGCTGCGACGGCGGCCGCAGCGCGGTGCGCAAGCTGCTGGGCGTCGCCTTCCCCGGGGAGCCCGCCCGGGTCGAGACCCTGCTGGGCGAGATGAAGGTGACTGCCTCGCAGGAGGAGTTGACGGCCGTCATGGCCGAAGTCCGCCGG
Organism: Streptomyces sp. NPDC048600; assembly: GCF_055587025.1. Lineage (NCBI taxonomy): Bacteria > Bacillati > Actinomycetota > Actinomycetes > Kitasatosporales > Streptomycetaceae > Streptomyces > Streptomyces sp. NPDC048600. Next base: position 368,127 of record NZ_JBVJGZ010000004.1, read on the forward strand.
ACCCAGGGGCGGTTCGGCGCGATGCCCCTCGGCGACGGGGTGTACCGGATCGTCGTGCCCGCCGACGGGTTGGCCGAGGACCGTTCGGCCGCGCCGACGCTGGAGGAGTTCGCGGAGCGGTTGCGCGCCACCGCCGGGACCGACTTCGGTGTGCACGCCCCGCGCTGGATGTCCCGCTTCGGCGACGCCACGCGGCTCGCCGAGCGCTACCGCGTGGGCCGGGTGCTGCTGGCGGGCGACGCGGCGCACATCCATCCGCCGACCGGCGGGCAGGGCCTCAACCTCGGTATCCAGGACGCGTTCAACCTCGGCTGGAAGCTGGCCGCCGAGGTCGACGGCTGGGCGCCGGACGAGCTGCTGGACACGTATCAGACCGAGCGGCACCCGGTGGCGGCCGCCGTGCTCGACAACACGCGCGCCCAGATGCAGCTGCTGTCCACCGAACCGGGCGCGCAGGCGGTACGGAGGCTGCTGGCCGAGCTGATGGAGTTCGAGGAAGTGAACCGGTACCTGATCGAGAAGATCACCGCGATCTCGGTGCGCTACGACTTCGGCGAGGGCCACCCCTTGCTCGGCCGCCGGCTGAAGGACCTGCCGCTGAAGCGGGGCAGCCTCTACGACCGGCTGCACACAGGCCGCGGACTGCTGCTCGACCGGACGGGCGGGTTCTCCGTGGCGGGCTGGGCGGACCGGGTCGACCATGTCGTCGACGTCAGCGAGGAACTGGACGTACCCGCCGTGCTGTTGCGGCCGGACGGACATGTGGCATGGGCCGGTGACGACCCGCGGGAACTGCCGGCGGCGTTGTCGAGGTGGTTCGGCGCAGCGAGCTGAACGCGCCCGGCCGGACGGTGACCGGGTGGCGTACGGCAGGACCGGGTGGCGGCGGAGTGCGTTCCGCGTAGGTGAACTGCGCCTGGAGCAGGTGTATTTGACGATCCGACAGCTGATGCGATCCGTTCCGGGCGGTCGAGCGGACTGAATCCAGATGAATGCCGCGATGAACGGTCATGCGGCGTTTGGCCCTTGTGGCCCGTGAGCATCATCCAGACCCGTCACACCGATTCCGGCCGAGCCGGCGTCGCACCCCGGGCCCTGGGGCCCGGACCGGAGGGTCAGACCCATGTCCACGCCGCCCGGCACTCCACCCGAACCGACATCAGGCCCCGGCGGAGCGCCGTCCGCGAACGGGACTCCGGGAACGACCGGCACCACGGGAACGCCCGGTGCGGACCCCACTCCCGCACCGGGCGGCAGTCCCCGGGGCCCAGGTTCCGGGGACGACGGCCGTTCGACCGCTCGGCCCGGGCCGGACGGCACTCCCCCGGACACCGATCTGAGCAGGCCGGTCCGATCGTTCGCCCTGGTGGGCGGGCTCGGCGGCGCGGCGGCGCTCCTGACGGCCGTCGCCCTGCTGAACGGGGGCAGCCCCGCGGACTGGTTCCGCGACAACGCCGCCCCGGACCACAGCGTTTCACCGTCCCCGGACCGGACCACCCCCGGCCCGAGCCCCACCCCCGCCCCCAGCTCCGCGTCCCCCGCCGCGCCCGTCTCCTCGGTGACGATCGAGCAGCCCACCACGCGCAGGGGCGTACAGGTCGAGGTGGAGCAGTGCCAGGAGTTCCGGGGCACGGCCCGGCTGGCGCCCGACTACACGCTGTGGCTCGCGGGGCACACGGACACCGACAGCCGCTACGGACTGTACGTCGAGGCCAGTGTCTCGCCCGCCACCGGGCGATGGCGGGCCACGGCCCAGCTGGGCGGAGTCACCGAGGGCGGCCGGACCTTCGAGGTCGTCGCCGTGCCCGTGCCCGCCGACGTGGCCGAGTACCTCAGAGGCATCACCGACAGCCGGAACCGGCCGCTGCTCCAGAAGCAGGACGGAACCGGTTCGGCCGCGGGTCTGTTCAACATCGCCCTTCCCCCGGGCTCCGACGAGCGGCACATGGACAGCGTCACCGTCCGGCGCTCCCAGGGCGACACCAACTGCTGAACGCCCACCACCGGTCACCTTCGGCACAGGAGGCACTATGTCCGGCCCCACCCGGCATGACGCCCGAGGTACGGCGGGCTCCCCCGCCCCGAACCAGGACCCGCTGTCCGCACCGGCACAGCCGTCGGAGATGGAACTGCCCACGGTGGTCCTCACCGCGCCTCCCGGCGACCGCGGTTCCGGCCGGGCGAGGGCCGTCCACCGGACCCGCCGCCGGTACGCCCTGCTCGCCTGCCTCCTGCTGGTGGCCGTGGCGTCACTGACCGGTCTGCTGCTCGCCCCCGGCCCCGACGACGACTCCTCGGCGCTGCCGCGGCCCGACCAGCGGACGGGCGACGCGGCCCCCGGCCCCGCCAGCCGGGCACCCGCGAGCGCGTCGGCGGCGGAGACCGAGGCCGGTGGTACGCCCGACATCGCGTCCCCGGGTCCCACCGGCGGCACCGCGTCGGCCACCGGCCTGGCCGCCTCGCCCGGCCCGAGCGGCGACCACGGCGACGGCGACAACCACGGCGACGGGCAGGGACAAGGACACACGCAGGGCGGCTCCGGCGGCGCCTCGGGCGGCGGCGCGACTGTGCCGGGCGTCCCGCCCTCCCCGGGCGGCACCGGCGGCAGGGCGGCCGACGCCGCCGCCGTGGTCTTCACCGATCCGGCGCCGCAGGGCGACGCCTATGTGAAGGTGGCGCACTGCGCCCGTCTCACGGGGACCGCCCGGGTGCCCGAGGGCAAGCGCCTGTGGTTCGCCGTCCGCTACACCCATGACCGGAGGTACAACCTCATGGGCCCGGCCGACGGTGACGTCCTCCCGTCGGACCGGCGCACACCGTGGTCGAAGGTCATCCGGCTCGGCAACGCCGACCAGTACCTCAAGGGCCGCGTGATCGCGCTGTTCCTCCCCAGGAACTGGGCCGACTACCTGCTCTCCGCGAACGGGTACGAGGGCGGCCCGGCCCTGATCGACTCCGGGGACGGTCATCCCCACGGCATCGCCTCGCCAGCACTGCCACCCGACTCCGTCCAGGTCGCCGCGCTGAAGGTGCAGCGCGACCGGGACTCCCGCGCCTGCGCCTGACGAAGACGCGCGACCGGAACTCCCGCTACTGCGCCTGACGAAGGCGCCCCGCGGCGAGCCGTGAGCAGGGCCGGCCGGCAGCCGGACCGATGTCCGGATGCCAGGACGACCGTTCACGCGCCTGAACCTGAGGCGCGCGCCGGGGCGACTCCCCTCCGCGACGGCCACCGGCCTTCCGCGGCCGGGACCGGCCGTCCCGCGCGCCCCGCCGGACGCGGTCGCGGCCGCCCCCTGACCGCGGTCGCGGTCACCCGGCCCCGGTCACCCGGGCCCCGCCCACGCCTCGCCCCCACCGCTGTCCCTCCTGCAACCGCTCCTTTCGCGTGCCCTCCCGGGCCTCGGCGAGCCACGGCGGTCCTCAGCCGTGCCCGCGCCGAACCGCCAGGTCGGCGCGGCATCCGTACCGCCACTCCGCCGTAACCGCACCGCGGGTGGACGGCCGACTCCGCGACACACGCGCCGGGCACGGTCGCAGCAACTTCCCTTGAGCGAAAGGGCATGTCGCATGAGCAACCGAATGGCACGCCGTGGACTGATCGGTGGGGCGATCACCGTCGCCCTGGTCGCCGGCACGATGGCCACCTCGGTGGCCACGCAGTCCGAGAAGGATCACCGGTCCGGGTCCCCCGGACAGCCGGCCCGTCCCGCCGCGCGGCCCGTCGCGGCGGCGGCCGCCGCCGCGAAGCTGCCGCTGGGCCCGGCTTCGCTGCCGGAGACCCGGACCACCCGTCAGATCGCCCCGGGCCTCACGCATGTGGCGATCGAGCGCGGCAAGGTGTCGGCGGACGACTTCTGGACCGTCACGGCCGGCTTCGGCCGGACCGAGGCGCAGCTGGCGGAGGTGGAGGCCGAGGTCCGCGCCGCCGGGTACACGCCGCGCCGCGACCGCACCGCCGGGCCCGACCCCCGGGGCCCGCTCGACAAGCCGCTCGGCTGGTCGGTCCGGGTGGGCCGGTACACCACCCAGGACGCCGCGAACCAGACCAAACGCGACATGACGGCCAGGGGTCTGAAGGCGTCCGTGCAGCACACCAGCGAGGACGGCCACACCACCACGGGACCCTGGTCGCTGGACGTGCTGATCGTCGACCCCACGCGATTCCGCGGCCGGCTGCGCTCCGAGGTGGCCAACGGGATCGTGCCGGGCCGGGAGACCACCAGCTCGATGGCGAAGCGCACCGGCGCCCTCGCCGCGGTCAACGGCGGCTTCTTCGTCATCGGCAGCGGAAAGACGACCCCCGGCAACTGGCTGGCCGGCACCGACGGCGACCTCGGTGGCATCGCGGTGAGCGACGGCGACCTGGTCTCGGAGGCCGTGAACGACCGGCCCGCGCTGATCGTGCCGACCGTCTCCGGCAAGGGCACCTCGGTGCGCAGGCTCAGGACCAAGGTCACGGTCCGATCGGCGGACGGCGCGACGCGGCTGGTGACGGGCCTGAACCGGCAGTCGGGGCTGATCGTCAACTGCGGCGGCGTCGGGACCGCGACCCCCTTCTCGCACCCCGCCCAGGACTACACCTGCGGCAACAGGAACGAACTCGTCGCCGTCACACCGAAGTTCGGCAAGGTCGCGCCGGAGGGCAGCGGCTACCAGGTCACCCTGGACGCCGCGGGCAAGGTGACCGCGGTCCGGGCGAGCCGGGGCGGTGCCGTGCCCGCACGGGGCACCCTGCTCCAGGGCACGGGCTCCGCGGTCGAGTGGCTGCGCACCCACGCCCGTGTCGGAACGAGGATGACACTGAACCGCGCGGTGACCGACGCCACGACGGGGGCGCGCGTGCCGCTCACCTCGCAGACCTCCGTCGTCAACGGCGCTCCGCTGCTGCTGCGCAACAACCGGACGGCCCTCGACCCGGTGCGGGACGGCTGGAGCCCCGAGACCATCGAGGGCGCGGAGCGCGCCAGCCTGTACAACGCCTGGTATCTGCGCCGCAATCCGCGCACCGCGGCCGGCACCACCGTGGACGGACGGATCGTCCTGCTCACGGCCGACGGACGCCGGCCCGGCCACAGCGCCGGTCTGACGGTCCCCGAGACCGCGGCGGTCATGCGGGCCCTCGGCGCGGTGAACGCCGTGAACCTCGACGGCGGCGGCTCGACGGCCATGATCGTCGGGAACAGGCTCCAGGGCCGCCCCAGCGACGCGACGGGCGAGCGCCCCGACGGTGACGCGCTCGTGCTCCTGCCGCGGTGACCGCCGAGGAGAAGTCCTAGTCCGTCTCGGTGGGCTCTCCCCGGCCCACCGCCGCGGACCAGGTGACCGTGGAGGAAGCGCGCACCGAGACGCTGCCGGGCCGGTGTGTGCCCGCCACGGCGAACTCGTTCTGGACGAGGGCCGGTTCCCCCGGGGTGCAGGTGTGGTCGAACCACGTCCGCATCCCGGGGAGGGCCACGGTGATCTTGCCCTCGCCCCGGCAGCTCACGACCACGACGAGCGCCTTGCCACGCGGGCCGGCACCGTATTCGAAGACGGCGTTGCCGCGCGTGGGCCGTTGCTGCCCGGCCAGTATCTGGCCCGCGTCGAGGGTGGGGAGTTCGACCTCGACGGGCTTGCGGGCGGGCGCCGTCGTGGTCGGGGCGCCGGAGCGTACGTCGGCGGTGGGCGGGCGTGCCGAGGTCGACGACGCCGGCGACGTCGAGACCGACGTCGACGTACAGGCCGCCAGGGCGAGTACCGGCAGCAGCCGGACAGCCGCACGCCCGCCGCGGTTCACGATGCCCACAGTCACCTCCACAGTGATCGACAAGGGTCACGCTAGGCCGTCGGCGTGTCCGGGGCGGACGGTTGCGGGAGGATCTGAGCCAAATCTGAGCCCCGCCCGAACGACCTTGACCTCGAGCGCGGTTGAGTTCGTAGCGTCCTCGGTGACGAAAGGAGCCGACAGTGACGACGTTGGTCACAGGGGCCACAGGGAACACGGGCCGGCATGTGGTGGCCGAACTGGCCCGCCGGGGTGAGCGAGTCCGGGCGCTGACCCGGGATCCGGCCAGGGCCGCCGGGACGTTCCCGGCCGGGGTGGAAGCGGTGGCGGGCACCCACACCGCTCCGGAGACACTGGACTCGGCGCTGGACGGCGCCGACCGGCTGCACATCACCGTGACGGCCGGGCTCACCGAGGCCGGGCCCGAGCTGGTGCGGCGCGCGGTGGACGCGGGCGTGCGGCGCATCACCGTGCTGTGGGGCGGCTGGGTGGGACCGGTCGAGGAGGCCGTGGCGGCGTCGGGGGTGGAGTGGACACGCCTGGAGCCCCAGGAGTTCATGTCCAACACGCTCACCTGGCTCGACTCGATCCACAGCGAGGGCGTCGTCCGCGAGCCCTACGACCTGCCGAGCGCGCTCGTGCACGAGGCGGACATCGGGGCCGTCGCCGCCGCGGCGCTGCTCGAGGACGGCCACGCGGGCCGCGCGCACAACCTGACCGGGCCCGAGGCGCTGACGACGCGCGACCGGATCGCGATCCTGTCCGGGGCCGTAGGCCGGGGCATCGCCTTCGCCCCGATCACCCACGAGCAGGCCGTGGAGCGGCTGATGGCCACCGGTGTGTCCCGCGCCGACGCGGACTACGTCATCGGCTGGTACGCCGATCCGCCCGAGGAGGCCTCGACGGTCGTCGACACCGTCGAGCGGATCACCGGCCGGCCCGCGCGCACGTTCACCGAGTGGGTGACCGAACACGCGGAGCGCTTCCGCACGGCGGAGGCCACGGGCTGAGCTCGCCCGTGGCGGGCGAGTCGCGGAGGGGTGACTTCCGATTCAGTGCGTGATCAGACCTGTTGCGCCGGGGCCGGTCGGACCATCCGGTTAAAGTGTCACTGATCGCTTCGCCAAGAATCGGTCAAACGCCCAGCCAGACAGGAGGAAAGCCGTGGGTGCTCCCCGCATGAGCAGTACGCCGCTGCCCGGCATCGGGGTCCGCTACGACCTGACCACCAAGGAGCAGCGCCGGGTGTCCGTCGTGGCTCACCGGGACGGGACCCGCACGCTCAGCGCGTACCGCGACGACGACCCGGACGCCTGCGCCCTGTCCGTGCGGCTGTCCTCCGGTGAGGCGGAGACGCTGATCGACGCGCTGATGCCGACACACCACAGCCCGAATCTGCTCTCGACGACCGAACTGGGCCTGGTGGCCGAACGGGTCGAACTGTCGGCGGTCTCGCACTGGAACGGCCGGCTGCTCGGGGAGACCCGGATGCGCACGGAGACCGGGGTGTCGATCGTCGCCGTGCTGCGGCTGGCCGAGGCGGTTCCGTCACCGGGGCCGGACTTCCGGCTGGCGGGCGGCGACACGCTGATCGTGATCGGTACCCGCGAGGGCGTGGACGCGGCCGCGGCGATACTCGGGCGGGAGTGACCGGATGCATTCCTCCGCTGTCTTCCTGATCGAGTTCGGCGCGATCATCCTCGGCCTCGGTCTGCTGGGGCGGTTCGCCGCGCGCTTCCGGTTCTCCCCGATCCCCCTCTATCTGCTGGCCGGGCTCGCGTTCGGCGAGGGCGGGCTGCTGCCGCTGGGCTCCAGCGAGGAGTTCGTGGCGATCGGCGCCGAGATCGGCGTGATCCTGCTGCTGCTGATGCTCGGGCTGGAGTACACGGCCAGCGATCTGGTCTCCAATCTCAGGACCCAGTACCGGGCCGGGCTCGTCGACGGCGCCCTGAACGCGTTGCCGGGGGCCGCGATGGCCCTGCTCCTCGGCTGGGGTCCGGTGGCCGCGGTGGTGCTCGCCGGGGTGACGTGGGTCTCCTCGTCCGGGGTGATCGCCAAGGTGCTCGGCGACCTGGGCCGGCTGGGCAACCGGGAGACCCCGGTGATCCTCAGCATCCTGGTGCTGGAGGACCTCTCCATGGCGGTCTATCTGCCCATCCTCACCGCGCTGCTGGCCGGTGCGGGTCTGGCGGCGGGCAGTGTCACGCTGGCCGTCGCGCTCGGCGCGGCCGCGCTGGTGCTGGTGCTCGCGGTGCGCTACGGGCGCCACATCTCCCGCTTCGTCTCCAGCGACGACCCGGAGAAGCTGCTGCTGGTGGTGCTCGGGCTGACGCTGCTGGTGGCGGGTATCGCGCAGCAGTTGCAGGTCTCCGCCGCCGTCGGGGCGTTCCTGGTCGGCATCGCGCTGTCCGGCGAGGTCGCCGAGGGCGCGCACAACCTGCTGGCCCCGCTGCGCGACCTGTTCGCCGCCGTGTTCTTCGTGTTCTTCGGTCTGCACACGGACCCGTCGACCATTCCGCCGGTGCTGCTGCCCGCCCTCGCCCTCGCCGTGGTCACCGCGGGGACGAAGATCGCCACGGGGTACTGGGCCGCGCGCCGCGCCGGGATCTCCCCCAAGGGGCGCTGGCGCGCGGGCGGCACCCTGGTCGCCCGCGGCGAGTTCTCCATCGTCATCGCGGGGCTCGCGGTGACGGCCGGGATCGAGCCGTCCCTCGGCCCGCTGGCCACGGCGTATGTGCTGATCCTGGTGATCGTCGGACCGCTCACCGCCCGCTACACCGAGCCGTTCGTCACCTGGCTGGCCAACCGCCGCGCGGCCGCACAGCCGAAGTCGGCCGTCCCCGAGAGCCTGCCCGAGGCGGAACTCGCCGAGTCGGACCGGCACCGCTGAGCCGCTGAGCCGCGCCGGGGCCCGGGCGCCCGGACCGCCGGCACCCGGCCCCGCGCACGGGCCTACTGACGCACGGCACCTCCCGGCCCCTCTCCGCCCGCCTGCTGCAACAGCTGCCGGGGCACGTACTGTCCGCCCAGCACGCCGGCCGCCTCGTACTCGAGGCGGTCGGCCGCCCACCGTGCCGCCGCGACGACATCGCCGTACTCGCGTACGAGGTCGTCGTAGATCGGGGCGTCTCCCGTGGTGCCGCGTGTCATGGTCGGCCCTTCCGTCACTTTCAGGCCCGGTTGAGCCGGGCCGCCATGCCGTGACCCACGAGGGCGTACATAAGAGCCGGGAGTCCATAATCGAGGATGACCCGCAGGCCTTCTGTGTCCATCGTGAAAATGTCCTGCGACCACCAGGCCAGCCAGTCGGCGGTGCCCCGCACGAAATCGACGAACACGTTCGCCCGATTGGCGTCGAGCAGGAAGAGCAGAATCCACAGCACCAGCAGACCGGCGGCTATGTCGGCGACGGTGCGGATGGCCAGGGCCGTCCGGCGTGCGGTGTCGGGGCGCCGGTCGGCGTGCTCCGGAGGTGGTGGGGGACGGTGGTAGGTCCACTGTCCGTCGACCGGGTCGTAGTTGCTCACGGTGTGGAATTCCGATCTGTAGGGGAGTTCTGCCTTCCCTCCTGCCTGGTTCCGCGAACACCAAACGCCCGTTCCCGTCGACTGCGTGCCTTTTCCGTGTGCGAATTCCGTGGATTTCCGGCAGGCGTCTTCATAAATGTCGGGAACACCCTCGACGGGCCGCCCCGCACCAAAACCCGGCCGGGCTCGTCACGGGTGCGGCGCCCCCGCCGTGGCGGACCTGACACACCAACGGGCGCCGTCCATGCGGGATTTCGGCTCGCGTGAGACGATCTCGGCCGGTGTGCCGTGAGGAGGGGGCGAACGGTGGCGTGGGACGAGCGCGTGGTCGTGCGGGACGGTGTGCGGCTGGTCTGCCGGGACTGGGGCGGGGACGGGCCCGCCGTTCTGCTGCTGCACGGGCTCGCCGGTCAGGCGGGTGAGTGGGACGCGACGGCCGCGCTGCTGAGCCCCCGGTACCGGGTCGTCGCGCTCGACCAGCGCGGGCACGGCGCCTCCGAGCAGCGGCCCGAGGACGTGTCCCGCGCCGCGTACGCCGCCGACGTCGTGGCCGTGGCGGACGAGCTGGGCCTGGGCGCGCCGGTGGTGGTCGGTCAGTCGCTGGGCGGGCACACCGCGTTCCTCACCGCGGCCGAGCGTCCGGAGGCCGTGCGGGGTGTGGTGCTGGTCGAGGCCGGGGCGGGCGAGCCCGATCCCTCGGTGCCGATCCAGCTCGGCGCGTGGCTGCGCTCCTGGCCGGTGCCGTTCCGGTCACGGGAGGTGGCCGTGCAGTACTTCGGCGGCGGTCTCCTGGGCGAAGGCTGGGCGGGCGGCCTTCAGGAGCGGGACGGCGGCTGGTGGCCGCGCTTCGACCCGGAGGTGCTGATCCGTTCGCTGGCCGAACTCGGCCGGCGGTCCTTCGTCGCCGAGTGGGAACGGGTCGGCTGTCCCGCTCTGCTGGTGCTGGCCCGGTCGAGCTTCATCCCCGCCCGGGAGTACGACACCATGCTCCGGCTGCGGCCGTCGACGGTTTCCGTCTGTGTGCCGGACACCGGGCACGACCTCCATCTGCAACGCCCGGAGACCGTCGCCGCGCTCGTCGCGGACTTCGTGGACGGGCTGCCGGACAGCCCCTGACCCAGGGCCCTTCCGACGGGGGCCGATGGCCGGCCGAGGTGGCCGGCCAGGAGATCCTCGTCACCCCCCGTGCGTCACGGCCCGGTCGGCGCCCCTGCCGCCCAGGGTCCTGGTCTGCCTTGCTGACCGGGGTGTCCTGGCGGGGACATCGGGGGTATGACCCGGGCCAACTCACGCATCAGCCGGTCGGCTTCACCGCTCACCTGGGCGGGGATGTCGCCTCGTTCGGCAACGAGGCGGCTGTAGATGGGGGTTTCCAGGAACACGGTGAATTCGGCCTGCCTCTCGGATCATCGGATCAGCGAAGTCGTAACTGCGCTGTGCGGGACAGCCTACGGTCCGCCACCGACATCACCGGCTCCCTGTCCACAGATAGTGCCAGGAAGCCGGACAGACCCCGCCGCCGGGGTCACCCCCACTGGCCCGGCCGGTAGTCACCCGCCGGCTGCCGGACGATCACGTTCATCCGGTTGTAGGTGTTGATCAGGGCGATCAGCGACACCAGCGCGGCGAGTTGATCCTCGTCGTAGTGCTTGGCCGCCTCGGCCCACGCCTCGTCGCCGACCCCGCCGGCCGCGTCCGCGATACGGGTGCCCTGCTCGGTCAGTTCCAGGGCGGCGCGCTCGGCGTCGGTGAAGACGGTCGTCTCGCGCCAGGCGGCGATCAGATTCAGCCGCGTCTGGGTCTCACCGGCGTGCGCGGCGTCCTTGGTGTGCATGTCGGTGCAGAATCCGCAGCCGTTGATCTGGCTGGCCCGGATCTTCACCAGCTCCTGCGTCGCCGCCGGGAGCGTGGAGTCGGAGACCGCCCGGCCCGCCGAGTTGATGTACTTGGCGAACTTCGCGGCGACCGGGTTGCCGTAGTAGTCGATACGCGCTTCCATCGTGTTCTCCTCGGATCGTTGGCTGCTTCACCTCACTGACCCGGGAGAAGGTCCCGATGTGACAGACCGGCGCCTGTGACGCGCGTCACGGGGCCGGGGCGGTCGTGCGAGCCCAGGGCGCGACACGGGGAGATCAGTGCGGGCAAGCCTTCGCGGACAACCGGCGACCGCGCCGGGAGAAGAGCGAACCGGTGTCCCCGGCGCCTCCCTGAGCCCCGGCCGTGCGGGCCGCAGCGCCAAGTGGCCGTATCCCGGCGGCAGTCCGGCAGCCGGGTCACCGCCCTGGCAGAATCCCCGACTCGTGAACTCCCGTCGCCTCACCGCCGTCGTGCTGGGCGCCGCACTCACGGGGTGCGCCGGCCCGGGAGCGCCCGGACCGGCGCCCGTCCGGACCCCGCCGTGCCTTCCCTTCGCCGAGGGCGGCCGACAACTCACCCGTGATCAGGCCACCGCGCTCCTCGTGACCTCACGGGCGCACCCCGACTGCTGGGACCAGAGCACCTGGCGGTCGGTGCGGGTCACCAACCGGGGCAGCACTCCGGGCTCGTTCCGGGTCACGGTCGAGTTCTCCCACCTGCACCACGGCGACACCGTGCCGCACACCACCCTCGGCGTCGCCGCGGTCAACGGCCTGTGGCCCGGCGAGTCCGCCACCACGTCCGTGTCCACCTCCGTGGTCGAGGCCGTCGCCGGCGGTCTCGCGTCACCCACCACCGTGCGGATCACCGGCGTCGAGCGCGAACCGGGCTGACCGCGGTCAGCGCGGCCGCGGCCCGCCGAAGAGGCGCGGCCAGACCTCCGCCCCGATCCCGGCGACACAGCCGAGGGCGTCCTCGGGGGCGCGGAAGCCCACGGAGCGGGTCGGCCCGGCGAGGTTCCCGAGCACGTCCCGGGCCGCGGCCTCACCGCCCGTGCCACGGTGAGGAACAGGAACATCGCGGCGTTCGCGGGCGGTTCGGCGACAGGTTGCGCGATGACCACGGGCACTGCTGGAGGCGATGGCGGGGGCGGCTCAGGCGGCGGGGACGACCGTCACCTTCACGTGCTTCATGATCGGCTGGTCGCTCTGTGTGCTGTGGTCGTCCAGCGCGCACAGCACGTTCATCTCGGGCATGTAGCCGGCCGCGCAGCCGCGCGGGATGTCGTACGGCACGGCCAGATAGCCCCGCAGCTCACGGTGGCTGCCGTCCCTGGCGGTACTGGTGATGTCGACCGGGTCGAACTTGGCGATGCCGCGCTCGCGCATGTCGTCGCGGTTCATGAAGACGAGCGTGCGCAGGTTCCTGATGCCGCGGTAGCGGTCGTCGTCGGAGTAGATGGTGGTGTTCCACTGGTCGTGCGACCGCATGGTGCCCAGGGCCAGCGTGCCCGGCTCCGGGACCACGTCGGGCAGCGGCGCGCTGGAGAACTCGGCGCGTCCGGACGGGGTGAGGAAGACCAGTTCGCGCGCAGGCTGTCTGATGCGGAAGCCGAGCGGCAGCCGCACCCGGCGGTTGAAGTCCTCGAAGCCGTCCAGGACGCGGGCCATGGTGTCGCGGATGCGGTCGTAGTCCTCGATGTACCACTCCCAGGGCGTCTCGCTGTCCGGGAGGGCTGCACGGGCCATGCCCGCGATGACGGCCGGTTCGGAGAGCAGATGGGGTGAGGCGGGCTTCTTCATGCCCACCGAGAGGTGCACCATGCTCATCGAGTCCTCGACCGACGTGCTCTGCACGCCCGCCCGCTGGTGGTCCTTCTCGGTGCGCCCGAGGCAGGGCAGGATCAACGCCCGCCTGCCGTGCACCAGATGGCTGCGGTTCAGCTTGGTGCTGACCTGGACGGTGAGCTCGCACTTGCGCAGCGCCTCGTAGGTGTACGGGGTGTCGGGCGCGGCGAGGGCGAAGTTGCCGCCCATGCCGATGAACACCGTCACCTCGCCCGTGTGCATGGCCTTGATGGTGCCGACGGTGTCCAGACCGTGCTCGCGGGGCGGTTCGATCTTGCAGATCCCGGCGAGGCGGTCCAGGAACTCGGGCTCGGGGCGGTGGTCGATGCCGCAGGTGCGGTTGCCCTGGACGTTGCTGTGGCCGCGCACCGGCGACGGACCGGCGCCCTCGCGGCCCAGGTTCCCGCGCAGCAGCAGGAGGTTGACGATCTCGCGGACGGTGTCGACGCCGTGCTCGTGCTGGGTCACGCCGAGGCACCAGCTGAAGATGGAGCGGTCGGCGTCGCGGTAGACGCGGGCGGCCTCGAGGATGCCGTCACGGCCGACCCCGGACTGACGCTCGATCACCGCCCAGGGCGTGCTCTCGCACACCCGGCGGTAGTCCTCGAACCCCGTGGTGTGGCGGTCGACGAACTCCCGGTCCAGCGCCTTGGGATCGTGGGCGGACTGCTCCAGGATCGCCTTCGCCATGCCGCGCAGCAGCGCCATGTCGCCGCCGATGCGCGGCTGGAGGTTGAGGCTGCTGGTGCGGGTGGCGTGGAAGGTGGCCATGTCCTTGAAGTCGTGCGGGATGATGGCGCGCCGGGCGGCGGCCTCCACCAGCGGGTTGATGTGCACGATGGCCGCGCCGCGCCGGTGGGCCTCGGTCAGGGCGGTCAGCATCCGGGGCGCGTTGGAGGCGGCGTTGACCCCGAGGATGAACAGCGCGTCGGTGGTCTCCCAGTCCTTGAGGTCGACCGTGCCCTTGCCGGTGCCGAGAGCGGCGTACAGGGCCCGGCCGCTCGCCTCGTGGCACATGTTGGAGCAGTCGGGCAGGTTGTTGGTGCCCAGTTCGCGGGCCATCAGCTGGTAGAGGAACGTGGCCTCGTTGCCGAGCCGGCCCGAGGTGTAGTACGCCGCCCGGTGCGGGGAGTCCAGTTCCCGCAGGGTGGAGCCGACCAGTTCGAAGGCGTCCTTCCAGGTGACGGGGACGTAGTGGTCGGTGTCGGGGTCGTACACCATGGGCTCGGTCAGCCGGCCCTGGTTCTCCAGGTCGTAGTCGCTCCAGTCGCTCAGCTCCGTCACCGAGTGCGCGGCGAAGAAGCCGCGTCCGACGCGCTTGCTGGTCATCTCCCAGGTGACGTGCTTGATGCCGTTCTCGCAGATGTCGAGGTGCAGGCCCTTGGTGTCGTCGGGCCAGGCGCAGCCGGGGCAGTCGAAGCCGCCGTCCTCGTGGTTCATCTTCAGGATCGCGCGCGGGCCGTCCAGCGGGAGGGCGCCCTCGCGGGCCATGAAGCGGGTCACGCTCTTCGCCGCGCCCCAGCCCGCCGCGGGGTGGTGGTAGGGGTGGTACTCGGGCTCGCCGTCGGGGCTGGGGCCGACGGGGGTCCCCGTCGGCTCCTCCGCCGTGTCGGCGACTGCCTCGGAAGCCCCGGAGGAACCGCCGGAGCCCGAGGACCGGGAAGATCCGGAGGCCCCGGAGGAATCGGACGAGCCGGAGGAACCAGAAGATCCGGAGGGCCGGGGAGCCCGGGAAGCACTCACGTCACTCACCCCTACGCCGCGCACAGCGGTCCGGTAGACGCCTTTCGGCCAGGCTAGGACCGTCGATCAGGCGCCGCCATCGCAGCCGCGGGGCGCTTCCGCCCCGGTTGCGGGCGGTGAAACGCAGGGTTTGAGTGAATTCGTTCCCTAGTCCGGCAGGAGCAGCGATGTCGATGGCGTTCGGTTCACCCTTCGGTTCGCCGCGATGCACTCGGCGTCAGGATCGCCCAGGTGCTGCCCGGGGAGTCCGCCGAGCCGTCCTCCGAACCAGGCCTGACCCCGGCGGCCAAGCGGACTCTCGCCACCGCGTACAACGCCTCGCGGACCGCCGGGGCGTCGTACATCGGCCCGGAACACACCCTGACGGCGCTGCTGTCCGACTCGGACTCCTGCGCGGGCCGGTTCCCGGCCGCCGAGAACACGGACGTGAGAAAGCTGCGCGGCGCCATCGAGCAGGCGGCACGCGCCGACGGCAGCCCCGCGGCCCCGAAGGCACCGGCCGCCCGAAGGCGCGCCGACCGCGGCGCCGGAGCCGCACGATCCAGACCGAGCTGGACACCCGGGTCGCCGAGCTGCTCCTCGTCGGTGAGGCCGACCCCGGCGACACGATCGTCGCCGATGTCACGGACGACTCCCTGCACTGCACGATCCGCAAGGGCGAGTTGGACGCCGCCGGCCGGCAGGCGTCCGGAACCGAAGGAGGACAGTGATGAGCAGGCACCACCACAAGTCGAACGAGCAGGTCGAGGGCGATCCGGACACCGGCCACGGCCGCGGCATGCCCCGCCGTCCGGACGAGGAGCAGCTGGAGGAACGCGTCGAGGAGGACCGCGAGGACGTGGGCCTGCCGCCGGACGCGGAGCGGCAGGCGGACTAGGTCCTGTCGTCGAACTCCCGTCGTCGCCCGCGGGGCAGGCAGGAGTTCGACGACAGGACCTAGGACCCGGCCGAAGGTCTTCCACGACGCCCGGCCCCGGCGGCCCGCCGCCGGGCCCGAGCCGATCGAGCGGGCCCGGGACGCACATCCGCGCCCGGGTCCCTCACGCGCGCTCGGGTCGCTCGAGCGGGCCCGCGTCGCTCAGGCGTGCCCGGGCTCCGGCTGCGGGGTGAGCCGGGCCAGCCCCTTGCGGTCGTAGTAGCGGGTCATGGCGAACCCGAAGACCAGTGCGCCGACGAAGCCGATCGCGACCATCGCCCAGGCCCGGCCCAGCCCGGCGTCGGTGCGGGCGTCGAAGTAGAGGATGGCGCGCACGCCGTCCGTGAGCTGCCGCATCGGCTCGAAGGCGCCGAGGAAGCGGTAGAAGCCGGGGGTCGCCTCCAGCGGGACCGTGGCCCCGGACGACGGCAGGGCCAGCGCGATGAAGACGAACATGGACACCAGCTGGCCGATCCCGCCGAACGCCGCGTTGATGGCCTGCACGCCCAGGCCCACGGCGACGGTCGCGCAGTAGGAGAACACCCACAGCAGCGGCTCGTGGGCGGAGTCCATGCCGAGGATCGCGATGGTGGCGACCATCAGCAGGCTCGTGGTCAGCAGGGAGATGCCCGCGGTCATGACCATCTTCAGCACCAGCGTCTGGGTGCGGGTGATCGGCACGGTGGGGTGGCGGGTGTGCCAGGGCCCGATCTCGCTGTCCGCGTAGCCGAGGGCGGTGTCGACCCCGGTGTTGACGAGGTTGGCGCCGATGAACCCGGACAGGACCAGCAGCAGGGTGTAGTAGAAGGCGCTGAGACCGAGCCCGCTGTGGCGGCCGATCGGATGGCCGGGCCGGGTCGTCACCGTCACCGGGTCGGCCAGGAGCGTGCGGGTCGTGGCGTCGGCGCGGGAGGCCGCGGTGAGCTGCTCGCCGATCTTCTGGGAGGCACCGCGGGCCGCGGCCTGGTTGATCTGCGCGGCCAGTGAGGAGCCGAGGCTGCCCATGCCGGGGTTGGTGAGCACGGTGAGGGTGGGGCGGGTGGTCGCGCCCGAGGTGGTCAGGGCGCTGACGGACGCGGTGAAGTCGCGTGGCACGACCAGCGCGCCGAACACCTTGCCGGAGGCGAGTTCGTCCTCGGCCTCCGCGCGGGTCAGCACCTTCCAGCGGACGCCCTCGGTGGCCTCGGAACCGGTGACGGCGACCGTGATCTGCGCCCCCAGGTTCTCCCGCTGGCCGGGCAGCGGCCGGCCCTGGTCCTCGTTCACCACGGCGACGGGCAGCCGGTCGAGGTTGCCGTTCGGATCGAGGATGCCGCCCATGTAGAGCAGGGACAGCACCAGTGCCACCAGCCCGCTCAGTACGGTCGGCACGAGCCAGAGCTGGGCGTGCCGGAGCAGGGTGCCGGCGCGCTGGGGGGTCGCGGAGGTCATGCCGTCATCGTCGGTGCGCGAAGGCCGCGAACCGGGCATTGACGGCACCCGCGCCCCGGCCGCACGGAATTTCCGTTGAGGGAGCCGGGCCGGTCGGACAGGGTCGGGGGTATGGACTTCTTCTGCTTTCACCGTGACCGGCCAGGCTCCCTCCCGCTGCGGGAGGCCATGATCGAGGAGCACTGGTCCTACATGGACCGTTTCGAGAAGGAGCTGATCGCGCGCGGTCCGGTCTTCGACGGGGACGGGGACGACGCCGCGCTGGTGGGGAGCGTGCACATCGTGGGCCTGCCGGACCCGGCCGCCGCCCGCGCGTTCGCCTTCGACGAGCCCACGTACCAGGCCGGGGTGTACCGGGACGTGCTGCTGCGGCGGTGGCGGAATCTGCTGGGGCGCACGATGTGGGAGTTCCCCGGCGGCAGCTCCGGCGGCAACCGCTATCTGGTGCTCGGGCTCGGGCGGGGCGAGGCCGTCGATCTCACCGTGCCGCCGGGCGGGGACGACCTGATCGCGTACGGTCCGCTGCTGTCGGACGACGGCACGGCCTGGCTGGGCACGGCCGCGCTGGTCCGGGCGCCGGACGCGGACCGGGCCCGGTCGGTGCTCACCGCCGACGCGTACGCCGGGACCGAGGTGTACTCGTGGGAGTTCGGCGGCAGGCGGTAGGGGCGGCGGCCCGCCGTGCCGGACATCTCACCCACCGTCTGATTCCTACCGGTTCCTACCAGTTCCTCCGTCCGGTTCATGGCGACTTCTTCGCCCGGTTCATGGCGACTCCTCCACGATTCCCTCACGATCCGGCTGATCAGAGCCGTCCTCGCGCCCGTATCTCCAGGCGGGACCGCCCCCGCTTTCCGTGACGTCCGAGGGGGGCGGCCGCGCCGGGAGCGGACGGGCGGGAGAAGATTCACTCTCCGCCTCGAAAGATTGTGTTATTCGGCGTCCCGTCGCAGGGTCTCCCCTGTGACGGACCGCGTGCGGTGTACGCCGCCACGCGGGCAGGAGCGAGGAAGAGAGTGGTCCCAGGGTGAGCAGCCAAGGCGAAGTGGCGCTGGTGAAGGCGGCACAGCAGGGCGACGGGCGGGCCCAGCAGGAACTCGTCGCGACCTATCTGCCGCTGGTGTACAACATCGTCGGCCGGGCCCTGGACGGGCACGCCGACGTCGACGACGTGGTTCAGGAGACGATGATCCGCGCACTGAACGGGCTCGGCTCGCTGCGTGACCCCGCGGGCTTCCGCTCCTGGCTGGTCGCCATCGCGATGAACCGGGTCCGCAGCCTGCGCCAGGACCGTCACGCGCCGGCCGAGCACGGCCTGCACGAGGCGTACGACGTGCCGGACCCGGGCGCCGACTTCGAGGGGCTCACGATCCTGCGGCTCGGGCTGTCCGGGCAGCGCCGCGAGGTCGCCGAGGCCGCGCGGTGGATGGACGCGGAGGACCGGGACCTGCTGTCGCTGTGGTGGCTGGAGGCCGCCGGGCGGCTCACCCGCGCCGAGGTCGCGGCCGCGATGGAACTGTCCCCGCAGCACACCGCCGTGCGGGTGCAGCGGATGAAGGAGCGGCTGGAGACGGCCCGGGTCGTGGTGCGGGCCCTGTCGGCGGTGCCGCGCTGTGTGCTGCTCGACGATCTGGTGGCGACCTGGGACGGGGCGCCGTCGGCGCTGTGGCGCAAGCGGATCGCCCGGCACACCCGTGACTGCACGGTGTGCGGCGGCTTCGGCGTGGGTCTGGCCCCGGCGGAGGGTCTGCTCGTCGGCCTGGCCCTGGTCCCGGTGGGCGGGGCACTGGCCACGCTGTCGCCGCGGGAGTACGTGGCGCTCGCGGCGGACGCGCGGGCGGCGGGCGTGTACGGCGATCCTCTGACCGGCGGGCAGGAGCCGCTGGTCCACGACCGCACGGACCTGGCCGACGGCGCCCCCGGCGGCCGTCTCCAGCAGCGGCACAGCCTGCGCCGCCGGCGTCGGCGCCGGGTGGCGGTGGCCGCGGTGGCCGCGCTGGTGGCGGGCGGCGGCAGCGCGGCCCTGCTGATACCCGGCGACGCCGACGACACCCGCCGGCCCGTGACCGCGCAGGACGCGCCCGCCGACACCGCGCTGTCGGCCCCGGCCCCCTCGCCGTCGCCCTCGAAGGCCAGCCCCTCGGCGTCGCCCTCCAAGGCCAGCCCCTCGGCCTCGCCCAGCACCAAGGCCCCCACGAGGAAGCCCAGGCCGAAGCCCACCCCCACCCCGACCCGCAGCACACCGCCCCCCGCGCCCGACCCGGTCACTCCGGAGGCCGCCCCGGCGCCCCCGAGCTCCGTCGCCGGGCAGGTGCTCGCGCTGGTCAACGCCGAGCGGGCGAAGGCGGGTTGCTCACCCGTCACCCAGAACTCCACGCTGGACACGGCCGCGCAGAGGCACTCCGACGACATGGCCGCCCGCGGCTTCTTCGACCACACCAACCCGGACGGCGAGGACCCGGGCGACCGCATCACGGCGGCGGGCTACACCTGGAGCACCTACGCCGAGAACATAGCCCGCGGCCAGCAGACGGCCGCCGACGTGATGCAGTCGTGGATGGACAGCCCGGGGCACCGCGCGAACATCCTCAACTGCTCGGTGAAGGAGACGGGTCTCGGAGTCCACCAGGGCTCGGGCGGACCGTGGTGGACACAGGTCTTCGGCACCAAGATGTGACACCGGCCCGCCGTTCGGCCCAACGACACGCCACCCGGCCGGTGTTCGTCGTGGCGACGGCGGGGAACCGGACAGGTGTACGGGCACTCTCAACCGGCATGAAGATCTCGTTCCTGCTGCACAACGCGTACGGCATCGGCGGCACGATCAGCACGACGTTCAATCTCGCCGGGGCGCTGGCGGACCGCCACGACGTGGAGATCGTGTCCGTGATGCGCCATCGGGAGAGACCCGAGATCGCGCTGGACCCACGGGTGGCGCTGCGGCCGCTCGTGGATCTGCGCGAGGAGCGGGACCACCCGCTGCACCGCAGACCGGCGGCGGTCTTCCCGGCCGCCGAGTACCGGTACCGGCAGTACAGCGAGCTGACCGACGGGCGGATCGCCGAATGCCTCGCGGCCAGCGACGCCGATGTGCTGGTGGGCACCCGGCCCGGCCTCAATGTGCATCTCGCGCTCCAGGGGCCCGAGCGCAGTGTGCGGGTCGGGCAGGAGCATCTCACCCTGGACAACCATCCGCCCCGGCTGCGCACCGCGCTGCGCCGCGCCTACCGGCGCCTGGACGTGCTCACCACGGTCACGGAGGCGGACGCGGCCGCCTACCGGCGCAAGATGCTGCTGCCCGGGGTGCGCCTGGCGGCCCTGCCCAACAGCGTGCCCGACCCCGTGCTGCCGGTGTCCGACGGCAGCGCGAAGGTTGTCGTGGCGGCCGGGCGGCTCGTTCCGGTCAAGCGCTTCGACCTGCTGATCGAGGCGTTCGCCCGGGTGGCGGCCGAGCACCCCGACTGGCAGCTGCGCATCTACGGCAAGGGCCAGGAACTGCCCCGGCTGCGGCAGCTGGTCGAGGACCTGGACCTCGCCGGTAACGTCCGGCTCATGGGCGTGGCGTCCCCGATGGAGGCCGAGTGGGTCAAGGGCTCGATCGGCGCCGCCGCCTCCGACTTCGAGCCGTTCGGCATGACCCTCGTCGAGGCCATGCGCTGCGGTCTGCCCTTCGTGAGCACCGACTGCCCCTACGGGCCGGGCGAGATCATCCGGGACGGGGCCGACGGCCGGCTCGTACCGGTCGGGGACCGCGACGCGCTCGCCGCCGCCCTGCTGGAACTCGTCGGCGACGACGAGCGGCGCCGCCGCATGGGCCGTACGGCGGCGGAGAACGCGCGCCGGTTCGCGCCCGGTCCCGTGGTGGCCCGCGCGGAGCTGCTCTTCGAGGAGGCGCTGGCGGCGCGGCGCGGCGACGGCCGGCGCGCGACGGGCGGCGGCCTGGGCCGGGTTCTCGTCAGCCAGGGCTTCGCCGCCCGCGATGTCGCCTACGGTGCCGCGGGCCGGGCCCGCCGGATACTGCGCAGGGCACGGGGATGAACCGCGTGCCGGGAAACCCCGCCGGGCCTGTGACGCAGGTCACGGGAAGTCGGACCGGGGTGCCGGACAGCTGACGGATGTGAGCACTCAAATGCGTACCCGGGTACGGGACGGGGATCCGAGCGCCTTCGCGGAGCTTTTCGACAGCTACGCCCGCGCGGTGTACAACCACGCCTACCGGCTGACGGCGGACTGGTCGACGGCCGAGGACGTCATGGCGGCCACCTTCATGGAGGCCTGGCGGCTGCGTGACCGGGTGGACGCCGAGGGCGGCTCGCTGCGCCCGTGGCTGCTGGGCATCGCGACGAACACCGCGCGCAACCAGTACCGCAGCAACCGCCGTTACCGGGCGGCGGCCGGTGCCGCCGCCGCGGCTCAGATGTCGGTGCCCGACCACGCCGACGAGGTGGCCGAGCGGGTCGACGACCGGCGCCGCCTCACGAAGGCCCTGACCGCGCTGGCCGCGCTGCGCCGGACCGAGCGCGAGGTGGTGGCCCTGTGCCTGGGCGAGGGCCTGGAGTACGAGGCTGCCGCGGAGGCCCTCGGCATTCCGGTCGGCACGGTCGCCTCCCGGCTGTCCCGGGCCCGGAAGAAACTGCGCCGTCTCGCCGAGGACGAGCCACCGGGCGCGCCCTCGGCGCGGGCCTCCGGAGCGGGGGCCGCGAAAGAATTTCCGGGAAACCGGGAATTCGGCCGCCCCGCTCGACAGACAAATGGCGATCACACTCACGTGGTCCGGCCCGCGCAGGGAGGAAACCGATGAACGCGCACACGCCCCGGCAGAGTCCGGCCGAGCACGAGGACGCCACCGAGCTGTTCTCGCGGACGGCGCGTGATCTGCCGGCGGGCCGTCACCAGTTCCACAAGGAGCGTCTGATGGCCCAGATCCAGCAGGAACAGCACGTCCCGACCACCGCCGCCGCCCAGCCGCGCCGCAAGCGGCTGATGCGCCCGGCGATCGCCCTCCCGGTGATCGCCACCGCCGTCGCCGGGGCGTTCTTCGCCCTGACGCTGACGCAGGGCCAGGAGGCGCCGGGCGGCGGCCTCGGCACCGGTCCCGCCCTGACCACGCCCGTCGGCGCCGTGACCACCGCGGGCCTTCCGCAGCTGGTCGACGAGATCGCCGTGGCGGCGGGCGAGGAGAGCCACCCGAAGGTCGGTCCCGGCCAGTACATCTACATCGAGAGCCGGGGCACGGGCACCTTCGTCAAGGTCGACCACGGCAAGTCCAGCCTCGTCAGCCACGACCTGAGCACGCGTCAGATCTGGGAGTCCGCCGACGGCACCAGGGGCTGGCTCATCGACCCGCGCGTCAACGAGGGCCCCGAGGGCGAGACGCTCTCCCTCCCCGACGAGCAGGGCAATACGCCCGAGGCCACCCTGAACGCCCCGTCCTACGACTACCTGGCCGCGCTGACGACCGACCCGGACGAACTGCTCGCCAAGATCTACAAGGAGACGGAGGGGATGGGCAACTCCCCCGACCAGCAGGCGTTCACCACCATCGGCGACCTCCTCAACGAGAGCTACCCGCCCGCGAAGCTGTACCCGGCGCTGTTCAAGGCCGCCGCGAAGATCCCCGGGGTCGTCGTGGTGAACGACGCGGTGGACGCGGTGGGCCGGCACGGCGTCGCGGTGGCCCGGGAGGACTACGGTGTGCGCGAGGAGTGGATCTTCGACAAGAAGACCCATGTCTATCTGGGCCAGCGGTCCGTGCAGGTGAGCGGGACCAGCGGCGAGGACGGCCTGATCAAGCCCGGCACGGTCATCTCCACCAGCGCCGTGATGAAGCGGGCCGTCGTGGACGAGATGAAGGAGGTGCCCAGGGGCCGCTGAGACACCAGCCGTCGGTGAGACACGGGCCGGTGAGACACCGGCCCCCGATGAGGCACCGGAGGCCGGCCCCGCCCCCGCGGCGGCCGGCCGCCCGGCTCCCTGCTCGCACCCAGGTGCCGTACCGGCTCGTCGGCACCGGCCGGCTCCTGGGTGCGCCCCTCGGCTCCCTACTTGACGGAGCCCGCCATCACCCCCTGCACGAAGTGCCGCTGGAAGGCGAAGAACACGGCCACCGGGACGATCAGCGACAGGAACGCGCCCGGTGCCAGCACATCGATGTTGCTGCCGAACTGCCGGATCTGCGACTGGAGTTCCACGGTCAGCGGCTGCGCGGAACTGTCCGCGAACAGCAGCGCGACCAGCATGTCGTTCCACACCCACAGGAACTGGAAGATGGCGAGGCTCGCGATGGCCGGCCGGCCGACCGGCAGTACCAGCCGGGTGAAGATGCGCCACTCCGTGCCCCCGTCCATCCGGGCCGCCTCCAGCATCTCCTTCGGGATCTCCGCGAAGTAGTTGCGCAGCAGGAACACCGCGAACGGCAGCCCGTAGGCCACATGGAAGAGCACCACGCCGGGGATCGTCCCGAACAGGCCGAGCTGGCCGAAGAGTTTGGCGACGGGCAGCAGCCCGATCTGCACCGGCACCACCAACAGGGCGACCACCAGCAGGAAGACGGCGTCCCTGCCGGGGAAGTCGAGCCAGGCGAAGGCGTATCCGGCGAGCGCGGCGAGGACGACCACCAGGAAGGTGGCGGGCACCGATATCAGCACGGTGTTCCAGAACGCCCGGGTCATGCCCGCGTTCTCCAGCAGCGCCGAGTAGTTGTCGAAGGACAGCTGTCCCGGGCTGGTGAACACCGTCCACCAGCCGCCCTTCGCGGTGTCCTCCGCGGAGCGCATCGAGGACAGGAGCAGTCCGGCCAGCGGTGTCATCCAGAGCAGTCCGACGATCACCAGGAACGCCTGGACGACCCCGTTGCCCAGATAGCGGCGGGCGGTGTTCATCGCTGGCTCCTTCGGAAACGGCGGACGTTGAAGACCATCGCGGGCACCACGAGCAGCAGGAGCAGTACACCCAGCGCGCTGCCGAGGCCCTGGTCGTTGCCGCCGCCGAACGACACCAGCCACATCTGCGTCGCGAGCACGGTCGCGTCCTGCTGCACGGGGCCGGGCGCGATGATGTAGACGAGGTCGAAGACCTTCATCACGTTGATCACCAGGGTGATGAACACGACGGTCAGCACAGGCGCGAGCAGCGGGACCGTGATGCGCCGGAAGATCTGCCACTCACTGGCGCCGTCGATCCGCGCGGCCTCCAGCGCGTCCCTGGGCAGGGTGGACAGTCCGGCGCCGATGAGGACCATGGAGAAGCCGGTCCAGATCCACAGATAGGCGCCGATGATGGCCGGGGTGACGAGCGTGGGCCCGAGCCAGGAGATGCCGTCGTAGGGGGCGGCGAAGTTCGAGGCGGGCAGGTTCACCGTGTACCGGCCGTCGTCGAGTCCCTCGAAGCGGAAGGTGCCGTCGAAGGCGGTGGTGGTGGAGGCGACCGTGTCGCCGTCGCGCACGGCCTCGACCCGTACCTCGGGCAGTCCGCTCTCCTCCGGGTCCACCGCGCCCTGTTCCCCGCCCCCTCCGGGGGTGAAGTCCAGGTAGACCACACCGCGCAGTTCGCCGGGCGCGGCCGCGGCGGTCCGGGCGGCGGCCGCGTCGGCCGGCAGGTCCTTGGGCTGTACGCCGACCAGGCCGAGGGTCAGCGAGTCGCCCGGTGACACGGTCGCGGTGGTCCGGTAGCCGCCGTCGGCGGTCCTGGCGAGTCCCTGGCCGTCGCGGGCGCGGGCGCTCGGGTAGGCCGGGGTGCCGGCGAAGGCGTCGTGGACGGAGACCGCGGCCGCGTTCAGCACGCCCTTGTCGGGGTCCTCGTCGTAGGCGAGGCGGAAGATGATGCCGGCCGCGAGGAAGGACACGGCCATCGGCATGAACAGCAGCAGCTTGAAGGCGGTGGCCCAGCGGATCTTCTCCACCAGGACGGCCAGGATCAGGCCCAGGCCGGTCAGCAGGGTGGGGGCGACCACGACCCAGATCGCCGTGTTGCGCACGGCTCTCATGGTGGCCGGGTCGCTGAACATCTCGGTGTAGTTGTCGCCGCCGACGAACTGTGTGCCGGAGGCGTCGAAGAAGCTACGGCCGACGGAGAACAGGACCGGGTAGACGACCAGCGCGCCGAGCAGGAGCAGCGCCGGGAGGACGAAGAGCAGGGCGACGGCCCGGCCCCGCCGCCGCAGGCGCCGGGCATGTCCGGCGCCCGCGGCGGGCGGAGGGCTCGTCTCTTTCACGAGCGTGGCGGTCATGACCGGTCAGCCCTTGTAGGCCTTGGCCGCGGCGGACTCCAGCTGGGCGGCGGTGTTCGCCGGGTTCGAGGGGTCGCGCAGGAAGTCCTGGAGGATCTTCCACTCACCGGCGCCCTTGGTGCCGCCGAAGGCGGCGGGGGCCTGGTCGGACATGTCGAAGCGGACCGAGTCCCCCGCCGCGACCAGGGACTCGGCGGTGGCGCGGGTGGTGTCGTCGCCGTAGGCGGCGGGGTCGAGCTTCTTGTTCGGGGAGAGGAAGCCGCCCGCCTCGGCCCAGACGGCCGCGGCCTCCGGGGTGGCGAGGTACTCCAGGAAGGCCATGGCGGCGTCGGCGTTCCTGCCGTCCTTGAGGACCACGGCCGCGTCGCCGCCGCTGACCACGGGCGCGGTGCCGGAGCCGACCGGTGGGAAGGGGAAGAAGTCGGCGTCCTCGCCGATGGTCCTGCCGAACTGGTCCTTGGCCACACCGGCGACGAAGTCGCCCTCGTAGACCATGCCGGCCTCGGGTTCGGGGCCGAAGACCTTCTCCACCGAGCCGGGGAAGTCGGTGTTCAGGGCGCCCTTCTGGCCGCCCGCGATCAGCTGCTTGTCCTTGAACAGCTCGCCGAGCGTGGTGAGCGCCTCGACCACGGAGGCGTCGGTCCACTTCAGCTCGTGGGCGGCGAGGGCGTCGTACTTCTCGGGTCCGGCCTGGGAGAGATAGATGTTCTCGAACCAGTCGGTGAGGGTCCAGCCGTCCTGTCCGGCGACGGAGAAGGCGGCGAGCCCGGAGTCGGAGACGGTCCGGCCGGCCTCGAGCATCTCGTCGTACGTCTTCGGGGCCTTGACACCCGCCTGGGCGAGGGCGTCGGGGCTGTACCAGACGGTCGACTTGTGGGCGGCCTTGAAGTAGAGGCCGTAGAGGGCGCCGTCGACGCTGCCGTAGTTCTTCCACACGGGCGCGAAGTTGGCGTCGACGGACTTCTCGGCGGCGGCGGACAGCGGCTTGAGCCAGCCGCTGGCGGCGAACTGCTGGAGCACGCCGACCTGCGGGACCATCACCACGTCGGGGGCGTTGCCGCCCTCGATCTTGCTGCCGACGACGGTGGAGACGTTGTCGCCGGTGGAGACGAACTGCGGCTTGGCGCCGGTCTTCTCCGCGAAGGCGTCGAGCACCTTCTGGAAGTTCTTCTGCTCGCTGCCGGTCCATACACCGGCCACGGTGAGCGTCTTGCCGTTCAGCGCCTTGTCGCCGCCGCCGGCCGAGACGTCGTCACCGCCTCCGCAGGCGGTGGCGCCGAGCGCGAGAACCAGGGCGGTGCAGCCGCTGAGCAGGGTGGTGCGTCGCATCATCGTCGATGTCCCTTCGCGGGGGTGAGGAGTCGAGTGGGAGGTCGTGGGTCAGGGGGTGGGTGAGTCGTCTGTCCACCAGGCCGCCGTCGAGCCGGGGAGCACCCCGGCCGGACAGGGGCCGCTGGACAGCAGGGGGGTGCCGGAGACCGGCGCGGGCACGGGGGTGGTCCCGAAGTTGACGGCGCAGACGAGGTCGTCGCCGCGCACGAAGGCGAGCACGCCGGGCGGGGTGTCCAGCCAGCGAAGGGTCCCTTCGCCCAGCTGGGGCAGCGCGGAGCGCAGTTGCAGTCCGTCGCGGTACAGGTGCCAGAAGGAGCGGGTGTCGACGAGCGCGCGGTCGAAGGCGTACTCGGCGAAGTAATCCGGCTGCGGCAGCCAGGGCTTGGCGCTCTCGGCGCCGGAGGTGAAGCCGAACGGGGAGGCCTGTCCCGACCAGGGCAGCGGCACCCGGCAGCCGTCGCGGATGCGGGCGCGGTCGCCGGTGCGCCGGAAGATCGGGTCGGTGAGCACGTCGTCGGGCAGGTCGACGACCTCGGGCAGGCCCAGTTCCTCGCCCTGGTAGATGTACGCGGCGCCGGGCAGGGCCAGCATCAGCAGGGCGGCGGCGCGGGCGCGGGCGGCGCCGAGTCCGCTGCCGCCGGGGGCGGGTTCGCCGTAGCGGGTGACGGTGCGGACCTGGTCGTGGTTGTTGAGGACCCAGGTGACCGTGGAGCCGGTGCCGGCGATGTCCTGCATGGCCTCGGAGACGACCTTGCGGAAGGCGTCGGCGTCCCAGGCGGCGCCGAGCAGGTCGAAGAAGAAGGCCTGGTGCAGCTCGTCCGGGCGGACGTACTGGGCGTGCTCACGGGCGGTGGGCACCGACACCTCGCCGACCAGCAGGCGTTCGCGGCCGTCGCGGGCGGTGTACTCCTCGCAGACCGAGCGCCAGTGCCGCCAGACCTCGTGCACCTCGGGCTGGTTCCAGGCGAGCGGGTTGACGGAGTCGCGGGTGCGGGCGTCGGCCTCGGGGTCGTCGGAGTCGGGCAGCTCGGGGTGCTTGAAGAGACCGGCCGCCACGTCGATGCGGAAGCCGTCCACGCCCCGGTCGAGCCAGAAGCGCAGGATCCGGTCGAACTCGGCGGGGATCTCGCTGTTGCGCCAGTTCCAGTCGGGCTGCTCGGGCGTGAACATGTGCAGGTACCACTGACCGTCGGCGACCCGGGTCCAGGCCGGTCCGCCGAACATGGCGTGCCAGTTGTTGGGCGGCTCGGCGCCGTCCGGGCCACGGCCGTCGGCGAAGTGGAAGCGGGCGCGGGCCGGGCTGCCGGGTTCGGCGTCCAGCGCCTCGCGGAACCACGGGTGCTCGCTGGAGCAGTGGTTGGGGACGACGTCCAGCAGGACCTTGATCCCGAGCCGGCGCGCGGCCCGCACCAGCAGGTCGAACTCGGCGAGGTCGCCGAAGACCGGGTCGACCTCGCAGTAGTCGGCCACGTCGTAGCCGTGGTCGTGCTGCGGCGACGGGTAGAAGGGGCTCAGCCAGATCCCGTCGACGCCCAGCTTCTTCAGGTACGGCAGCCCCGCCCGGACGCCGGCGAGATCGCCGACGCCGTCGCCCGTGCTGTCCAGGAAGCTGCGGACGTAGACCTGGTAGATCACCGCGTCACGCCACCAGCGGTCGTACTTACTCAACATGTATGCATGTTAAGTAGCCGTTTCCAGGGGGTGTCAATGAACTGGACAGAAGCTACCGATGAGTTGACCGCGAAAATACGGATAAATCAGGGCAGGAAGAGGCGGGATGAGACCCTGGCGTTACTTAACAAGTAACTATCAGCGGGCGATGGCGTCGAGCTCGTGCGCGAGTCGGCGCACGGCGGCCTCGGGCGTCTGGTGTCCGGTCATCGCGTCGTGCACGACCGCCTGCACCGCCAGGCTGACCTGGTCGTAGCGTGGGCTCCTGGGGCGCGGCGCGGCCGCCAGCACGCTCTCGCGGAGCGTCGGCAGATAGGGGAACTCCCTGATCAGATCAGGGTTCTCGTACAGGTCGGCGCGCACCGGGGGCAGCGCGCCCCGGGTCAGGACCTGACGCTGGACGGGCTCGCTGGTGAGGTAGGCGATCAGCCGCGCGGCCGTGTCCGGATGCCGCGCGTGCGTGCTGACGGCGAGGTTGGAGCCGCCGAGGACACTGGTGCCCGGCCCCTCGGGGCCCGGCAGGGGGACGGCGCCTATCCGTCCGGCGACCCGTGAGCCCTCGGCGGAGGCGCCGACATAGGCGTAGGGCCAGTTCCGCAGGAACAGCAGCCGGCCGTCCTGGAAGGCCTGTTTGGACTCCTCCTCCTTGTACGTCAGCGCCTCGCGCGGGATCCAGCCCTCACGGACGCCGCGCACCAGGAAGCCGATGCCCTCGCGGGCCGCGGCGGAGTCGACGGTGACGCGCGAGCCCTCGTCGCCGAGGATCGTGCCGCCCGCCGAGTAGACGGCCTCGGCCGCGTTGACCGTCAGGCCCTCGTAGGGCAGGAACTGTCCGGCGTAGCCGCCCAGGCCGTGCCGGGGGGCGACGGTCTCGGCGTAGCGCTCCAGTTCGGCCCAGGTGCGGGGCGGCGGCAGGCCCTCCTCCTCGAGGACGTCCTTGCGGTACAGCAGCAGGCCCGCGTTGGTGACGTACGGGACGGCGTACAGACGGCCGTCGTAGGTCGCGGTGTCGACGACCGGCGGCAGGAAGGTGCCGAGCGGGAAGCGGTCGGGGTCCAGCGGGCGTATCCAGCCCGCGGCGGCGAACTCCGAGGTCCAGTTGACGTCGATGTTGAGGACGTCGAACCGGCTGCGCTCGCCCCCGCGCAGGTCGGTGACCATCTGCGCGTGCGTCTCGTCGGCGGAGTCGGGCAGCTCGACGAGGGTGACCTCCTCGCCGGGATGGGTGGCGTTCCAGCCCTCCAGCAGCGGGCCGAGATAGCCCGTGAGGTCCCCGGCCGTGGCCAGGGTGAGCGGTCCGCGCCCTTCACCGGGGCCCTCCTGGGCACGGGTTCCGAAGGCGACATAGCCGGTCAGGACGACGAGGAGAACGAGGAGGCCCCTACCCGCGGCACGTGTCCACCGCATAGGTTCCTCCCTGTACCCCGGCGCCGGGCACCTTCGCACGGCGTCAAAGGCCATGTATACCTGTTAGGCATGGGCGATACTAGGGCCTGGCACACATCACCAGGACAGGAGGACAGCACGCGTGCGCCTGCCCCTCCTGGCACTCCTCGCCCGCGGTCCGGCCCACGGCTACGAGCTGAAGCAGGACCTTGAGCAACTGCTGGGCTCCGCGTACCCTCAGCCGAACGTCGGCCAGATCTACGTCACCCTCGGCCGCCTGGAGAAACAGGGTCTGATCGAGGGCGAGGACGTCGAGCAGTCCAGCCGGCCCAACAAGAAGGTCTACCACCTCACCGACACCGGGCGCGAGGCGCTGCGCACCTGGTTCGCGGAGCCCGAGGACGAGCCACGGGTCCGGGACGAGTTCTTCATGAAGCTGGCCGTGGCCCCGCGCACCGGCCTCGCCGACCAGATCGCCCTGATCAACGGACAGCGGCGCCAGTACCTGAACACCATGCGGCAGCTGTCCAAGCTGGCCGCCTCCGAAGACCGCGACAACCGCATCTCGCATCTGCTGATAGAGGGCGCGATGCTGCACCTCCAGGCCGACCTCGACTGGCTGGAGCGGTGCCAGGAAGAGCTGGAGGAGCTGGAGTGACCGAGGGCACCGCTCCCGTGACACCGGCACTGCGCGCCGAGGGACTGACCAAGACCCACCACGGCGAGGGAGCGCCCGCGCACGCCGTGCGCGGTGTGGATCTCTCGGTGCGGCCGGGCGAGTTCGTGGCGATCACCGGACCGTCCGGCGCCGGCAAGTCCACGCTGCTGCATCTGCTGGGCGGGCTCCAGCGGCCGGACGCGGGCAGTGTGTGGCTGGACGGCGTGCGCGCGGACGACTGGAGCGAGTCCCGCTGGGCGGTGGAACGGCGCCGGCGGATCGGGATCGTCTTCCAGTTCTTCAACCTGGTGTCGAACTTGTCCGTCGCCGACAACGTGGAGCTGCCCGCGCTGCTCGCCGGGATACCGCCGAAGCGGGCCCGTGCCGAGCGGGAGGAGCTGCTCGCCGAGCTGGGCCTCGCGGGCAAGGAGCGCCGGATACCGGGCGAGCTGTCCGGTGGCGAGCAGCAGCGCGTCGCGCTCGCCCGCGCCCTGGTCAACCAGCCGCCGCTGCTCCTCGCCGACGAACCCGCCGGCAGCCTCGACAGCAAGGGCACCCGCGAGGTGATGCGGCTGCTGTCCCGTTTCCACCAGCGCGGCCAGACGATCCTCCTGGTCACCCATGACGCCCGCCTCGCGAGTGCCGCGGACCGGGTGATCAGCTTCTTCGACGGACGGATAGCCGACGACGCGGAACTCGACGCGGCTCCCCCTCGCCGGGCCGGGACGTCCGGGGTGCTGGAGCTCAGGGACTGAGATGCGGGCCACTCTGCGCTGGGCGCACTCCGATCTGCGGACGCATCGCGGCGAGGCGCTGTTCCTCGTCCTCGCGACCGCGGGCATCGTCGTGTCGCTGCTGCTCGCGGCCGCCCTGTTCGGGTATGCCACCAACCCCTGGCAGCGGGTGTTCACGCAGGCCAACGGGGCGCACGTGTGGCTGCACACCGATTCCTCCGCGGACGCCGGGAAGCTGTCCGCGCTCGACGGTGTCGACTCCGTGGCCGGGCCCTACCCGGCGGCCTCCGTCACGGTGGCCACGCGCGGGGCGCGCGCCTCGGTGGAACTGCGCGGTACGGCTGCCCGGCCCGGGATCGGCCGTCCGCTGCTGACCTCGGGAAGCTGGCTGGATCCGGCGACACCCGACGGTGTCGTGCTGGAGACCCGGCTCGCCCGCGCGCTGCTGGCCGAGCCGGGCGACACGCTCAGCCTGCCGGGTGAGTCGCAGCGCCTCACGGTGGTCGGTGTCGCCGACAGCGCCGAGCCGCGCTACCGGACGGGCGAGCGGCGCGGCCTGGTCTGGGCGCTGCCCTCCGCTCTGCCGGCCCCCGACGGGCAGGTGATCGGCCTGCGGCTGAAGGACCCCTCGGACACGGGATACGCCGTCCAGCGGGCCGTGACCGTGCTGGGCGCCGGCGCCATCGGCGAGGTCGCCACCTGGCAGCAGGCGCGGGCCGAGGCCCAGAACGACAACCGGCTGCTCGGCCAGGTGCTCGGCCTGTTCGGGCTCGGCGCCCTGCTGGCCGCCGGGTTCGCCGTGCACGGCGCCATCGGCACCCGGATCAGAGGGCATCTGCGGGACATCTCCGTCCTGAAGGCGATCGGCTTCACGCCCGCCCAGGTCGTGCGCCTCTTCCTGCTCCAGCACCTCGCCTACGCCCTGCTCGGTGCGGTGGCCGCCGCCGCGCTCACCGAGGCCCTCGGCAGTCTGGTCCCGGGCCGCCTCGGGGACGCCGTCGGGGTGTGGCAGGGTCTGCCGGGGCAGACCGTGACGCTGTTCGCGGTGCCGGTGGCGGCGGTGCTGTTCATCGGCGCGACGACGGGGCTGGCCGCGTGGCGGGCGGGCCGGGTACCGCCGGTGCCGGTGCCCCGGCCCGCGGCGCCCCGGGGCGGTCGGCTGTCGGGAGCGGCCCGCTGGGCCCTCGGCGCCGGGGGCGGCCGAAACGCGCAGGCCGGGACCGCCGCGTCCGGTCCGGCAGGGGCCGGAGCGTCCGGTCCGGCAGGGGCCGGGGCCGCCGCGGCCTGGCTGCGCGCCGCCCGCTCCCCGCTGACCCGGCTGCGCGTCTCCCCCGCCCTGGTCCTCGGCTGCCACCGGGCCTTCGCCCGTCACCCCCGCTCCCTCGCCGCGATCGGCCGGCTGGCACTGCCGCTGCTGCTGATCGTCGTGGCGATGAGCGCCTGGACCACGATGGACCGCTTCCACAGCAGGCCGGACCAGATCGGCCTGCCCGCGGCGCTCACCGTCCACCCCGACGCGTCCCTCGGCGCCGGGCGCACCGAGGCGCTGCTCGACCGGGACCCCCAGGTCTCCGCCGCGTACCCGGGCGTAGAGGTGGCCGCGCTGGTCCCCGGGCAGACCGAGACCATCGCCCTGCGCGGCCTCGGCACCCGCCAGGACCCCTACCCGTACGCCCTGGCCGAGGGCCGCCCGGCGCGCGGGCCCGACGAGGCCGTGGCCGGTCAGGGGCTGCTCGACCTGCTCGACGTACGGGTCGGCGACTGGGTGCGGATGACGGTCGGCGACCAGCCGCAGATCCTGCACATCGTCGGCCGCTCCATCGAGCCGGACAACGCCGGCCGGGTCATCTCGACCACGCTGGACACCCTGCGCGAGAACGATCCCGGTCTGAGTCCGGCCCTCTACCAGGTCCGTCTCGCCCCGGGCGCCGACCCGCACACGGTGGCCGGCCGGCTGGCCGGAGCGGGGGCCGGTCATCTGGACGTGCACGCGGTGGTGAACCCGGCGGACGGGCTCTCCCCGCTGCGCGGGGTCGTCCTCGGGCTGATCGCCGTCCTCGCCCTGATCGGCCTGGTGGAGCTGCTGACCGCGATCGGCGGGACGGTCCGCGAGTCCGAGCGCGATCTGCTCGCGCTGAAGGCCATCGGGCTGTCGCCCCGGCAGATCACCGCGATCACGGTCACCGCGACCGGCGGTACGGCCCTGGCGGCCGTGCTCCTCGCCACGGCCCTCGGGCTGCCGCTGGCCCACTGGCTGATCGACGCCCAGGGCCGGTCCAGCGGCATCGGCGCCGGTATCGCCCAGGGGCCCTCGCCCGTGCTGTTGCTGCTCCTGTGCGCGAGCGCGGTGCTGGGCGCGACCGCCCTCGCGGCCCTCCCGGCCTCCCGGTCGGCCCGCCGCCGCCTCGCGGACACGCTGAGCGCGGTGGCCTGAGCGGGGCGGCACGGGCCGCGGCGGTAATCGGTGGAGCGGGCGTCGGCACTGGGCCAGAATGCCGGGATGCTCGGCAAGAAGATCATCCACCGCATGGCGGACGGCAGGCGCGTACGCGGCACCTGGCGGCACGTCTTCATCCGCAACCTCGACTATCACCTGACCGACCTGTTCATCTACGCGGACGGACTCGTCGACTGCTGGGGCCTGGTCACCCTGGAGGAGTTCGAGCGCAAGCTGCACAGCGGCCGGGTCGCCACCGAACTCCCGGAAGGGGGCGACGCGTCCGGCTTCGAACTGGGGGCCGCCTGGCGGTTCGCCGAGCCGCGGACCTGGTACACCCCCGAACTGCTGCTGGCCGAGGTGCGCGACACCGTCGACGAGCTCAACGGGCGGCCGACGTCCACGGACCGGTGCCTGACGGCGGTCGACGCGTTCCTGGCGGACCGCACCGAGGAGCGGCGCGCCGCGCTCCGCGAGGCGTATCTGGCGATACCCGCGACCCAACGGCGTTACGCGCTCGGGGACATGGACCACAAGGACGGTCCGCTGAAGGTGCTCGCGGCCGGGCCGGGCGGACAGCTGCCGGACGGGCCGCCGGAGCCGGTGTCCCAGGAGGGGTACGACCACGCGATCGCCTACTTCGAGGAGCGCGCCACGTGGATCGCCGAGCGCCCTCTGCGGGTGCCGGCGGACGGGCCCGCCTCGCCGCTCTCCCCCGCGATCCACCTCGCGCAGAGCTATCCGCTCACGCCTTCGGCGGATCCGGGCAGGAAGGGGCTGCGCAACGACTATCCGGCGCCCGTGACGGTCGAGCGCACGGTCTATCCGACGGTGACGCACGCCTACTGGGCCCTCGCCACCGACGACGTGACCGCCCGGGCCGCGATCGCCGAGGCCCCGAACTCCTTCGCAGCCCGCGAACTGTCCGCCGCGGCGGGCCGCCGGCCGGGCTGGGAGCACGCGCGCACGGCGGTGATGGCCCGGCTGCTGCGGGCCAAGTACGCCCAGCACCCGCCGTTGGCCCAGGTCCTGCTGGACACCGCCGACGCCACGCTGGTCTACGACCACATGGACTCCGACTTCTGGGGCGACAACGGCGGCTCCGGCCGCAACTGGATCGGCCGACTGCTCGAACTGGTCCGCTCGGAGATCAGGGCCGAGAGCCTGGGAGTCCTGGATCAGGACCCGGTGTCCGGGACCGGGTGACCCGCGTGCGCCGCGCGGGGCGCCGGGCCGGGGCGGGCGGGGGTGCGGCAGGATGAGGGCATGAGCGTAGTCAAGATCAACGTACTGACCGTGCCCACCGAGCAGCGCGAGGTGCTGGAGAAGCGCTTCGCGTCCCGCGCCCACGCGGTGGAGAACTCCGACGGCTTCGAGTGGTTCGAGCTGCTGCGGCCGGTGGAGGGCACCGACAGCTACCTCGTCTACACGCGCTGGCGCGACGAGGCGTCCTTCCAGGCCTGGATGGAGGGCCCGATGAAGGCGGCCCACCAGGGCGGCGGCGGCCCGGAGGGCGGGGAGCGGCCGAAGCCGGCGGCCTCCGGGTCCACCCTGTGGTCGTTCGAGGTGGTGCAGCAGGCGGCGCCGAAGGGCGAATGAGGAACCAGGACCTCCGCCATTCTTGGTGATCATTTGGTGTGGCCGTGGTGTCCGGGCACAACCGGTCGGCGTACGTTTGCGCACTGCAACGGACGCCGAACCAGGGGGAATCGTGTCTCAGCAGGACACCACGGCCGCACACGCCGAGGAAGACACCGGACCGGCCGCGGGCGGTGAGGCCGGCGCGGGTGCCGGCGAACGCCCGGCCGCACCCGAGCGGTCCAAAGGCGCCGCTCTGAGGGGCTGGCTGCTGACCATCGGGCTCAATGTCGTCGCGCCGGTCCTGACCTACAACGCGCTGCGCGACCAGGGCTGGAGCGAGTTCGGCGCGCTGCTGGCGAGCAGCGCGTGGCCGGTGGTGGACAGTGTCGTGCACATCGCGTGGCGGCGGCGCCTGGACGAGTTCGCCGTGGTGACGCTGGTGTTCCTCGTCATCACCGCCGTCGTGTCGCTGGTCGGGGCGCACTCCGCCCGTGCCCTGCTGATCAAGGACTCCGGTGTCACGGGGCTGTTCGGGCTGCTGTGCCTGGCGACGCTGCTGGCGCCGCGGCCGCTGATGTTCTACTTCGGCCGCAAGTTCGCCACCGACGGCACCGCCGGGAGCACGGCGTGGTGGAACGGGCTGTGGCAGTACTCCGACTTCCGCCGGACCATGATCACGATGACGGCGGTCTGGGGTGTCGCCTACTGCGTCGAGGCCGCCGTCCGCGTCGGGCTGGTCCTCGTGCTGAGCACCGACACCATGGTGGTGCTCAGCCCGGTCCTGATCTACGTCGTCCTGGGCGCGCTGGGCGCCTGGACCGCGATGTACGGCAAGCGGGCGCGCCGCCGGGGTGAGGAGCGGGCCGCCGCGGCGGCCGCGGCTGCCGCGGTCTGAGGGTCCGTCGTACGCGGCACGGGTGGGGTGCGCCGGTGCGCGCCCCACCCGCCTTGCGTCGAGGGTCAGTTCACGGGGAGGACCGGACCGGTCAGCGGCAGCACCACCTGGCAGGGAACGGTGCGCCGGTGCTGCGGGTCCAGGGCGTTGAGGACGTGGGTGAGGACGACCGGGTCGTAGGGCGCCTGGAGGTGGTCGGTGGCGTCGAGCCAGCAGGTCTGCTGGACATGGATGTTGTCGACGGTCGCGCCCGGGCCCGCGGTCAGGTAGCCGTTGGTGTAGGGGCTGACGATCTCGTCGTACTGCGTGACGACGACGGTGTAGTCGACGCCCGGGACGGTGTCGCCGCCGGCGTCCAGGGCGCGGTTGAAGTCGGAGCCGATCTGCTGCTCCACCAGCGCCGGATAGTCCTTCTGCAGCATCCCGTTGACGGGTTCCAGCAGGTGCAGGGTGCGGCCGAGTTCGGTGATCCCGCTCAGGGTGGTGCCGTGGTTGGAGGGCGTGATGCCGACGAGCTGGTCGACCTTGGCCGCGGCACCGGGGAAGTGCTTCAGGTAGTAGCGCGGCACGGGTCCGCCGCCCTGGGAGTGGCCGACGAGGTCGACCTCGGCGGCTCCGGTCGCGGCGCGCACCCGGTCGACGAAGGCGGCGAGCACGGCCGCGCCGTCCACCATCGAACCGACGCCCTGGAGGGGCGCGTCGGCGTCGGCGCCGCCGTAGCTGAAGGCGAAGACGCAGTAGCCCTCGTTCGCCAGCAGCGGGGCTGCGCCGCGCCAGATGGCGTTCATGTTCTCCATCGTGCCGTGCACGAGGACCACCGGCTCGGGGTGCGCCGCGGTGGGGCGGCAGTCCCAGTCGTTGGCTCCGGGAGGTGCCTCGGCGGGGTGGAACACGCCCTTCGCGAAACCGGCGGCGAAGCTGTATTCGACGTCCAGGCGGTCGTCCGCGCCATAGCCGGTGCCGCCGCTCAGGGCGAGCAGCGCGGTCGTGGCGGCTCCGGCGAGGAGTGCACGGGTGAAGTTTCTACGGCTCATATCCAGTTCCGTCCCTTGTCCTGGAATAGAGGTGGGGTTGGGCAGCGAAAGTAGGAAGGAACCGGAACACTGGGCAATGGACCGAACACGCTCCGGTGGTCGCCGCTCAGCCAGGTGTCAGCTCCGCCGGAGGCCGGATCGTAAAACGCTCACCCAAGTGCGCGCTTTCGCGTCCGTCGAAGTCTCACGGTCCGGCAAAACACGAGGAGAGGTTGATTAGCAGTGGTAGTTGACCTCTGCCAGATCCCTTGACCGGCCGGTAACTTGTACTCATACTCCGCAGGGTGACGACCACGAAGTCGGCGCCGGGCGGAGCGAGCCGCGGCCCGGGAAGGGAGCCCCGCGGTGGTCCGTGGACTGCCCTTCCACGCCGCCTCGGGGCCGAACTCCAGAAAGAGAACCGTACGGTCGCGGCAGAAATCATCCACGAGATCAGATCCCAGATCCCGGAATTCTCCCGACCGCTTTCGGGGCAATTCGGAGCCTCGATCCAGCAGGGTGTGGAAACGGCGCTGCTCGAATTCGCCGAACGCGTCACCTCCGCGGGCGGACCGCTGGAGGCCGCCCGGGTTCCGGTGTACCGCGCGCTCGGGCGCGGGGAACTGGTCGAGGGCCGCAGCCTCGACGCGCTCCAGGCCGCGTACCGCCTCGGCGCCCGGATCGCCTGGCGGCGCTACGCCCGGGTCGCCCGCCGGCTGGCGCTCGGCACGGAGGCGGTGGCGCTGCTCGCCGAGGCCGTGTTCACGCACATCGACGAGATCGCCGCGGTGTCCGTCCAGGCCTACGCGGAGGCCCAGGCCGACGAGGCGGGTGCCGTGGGGCGCCGGCGGCACCGGCTGCTGCTGCTCCTCACGTCCGGCAGCCCCGACGCCGAGGCCCTGAGGCAGGCGGCGGCCGACGCGGAGTGGCCGCTGCCGGACACGGTGGCGGCGGTGGCGCTGGGGCGCCGGGCGGACCAGGGGCCCTTGCGGCTGATGGACGGGCGGGCCGGGTCGGCGCCCTCGGCTGCGGGCGCGGCGGGGAACCCGGGCACCGGCCCCTTCGCCGGGCCCGACGCGTCGGCGGGCCGCGACCGGGAGGCGAGTCGCGACCGGGAGGCGGGCCATGAGCGGGCGGTGGGCCGGGAGCAGGCAGCGGGCCGTGAGCACGCGGCCGGCCGTGAGCGGGCCGCGCGTGCCGCCGCGGCCGCACGCTCCACCGCGCCGGAGGACCACGGCGCCGCGCGTGCCGTCCCGTCCGCCGCGGCGGACGGAGCCGCCGAGTTCAACTGGTCCGGCGTCTCGATGGGTTCCGTCGAACCGGCCGAGACGGCGGCGGCCGCCGCCTCGGTCCTGTCGGCCGTGTTCGCCGGGGAGGGCGCGTTCCCCGGGGAGTCCGGAGCCGCCGGGCAGCCGTCCGCGACCAGGGCCGCCCAGGCCGGGGCCGCGCTCTCCGCCCTGCGCCGCCACCGGCTGCCGGGTTCCGTGCTGGCCGACCTGGAGAGCCCCCAGCCCTGCCTCGTCGTCCCGACCCCGCATCTGCTGCTCGCCGACCCACGGCTGCTGCAACTGCTGCGCGAGACGGGCGCGGTGGTGGGACCGGCCGTACCGCCCGCGCAGACCGCCGACTCGCTGCGCTGGGCCCGGAGTCTGCGGGACGCGGGGGCCGCCGCCGCTCCGGACGCCCCGGCGGTGACCGATCCGTCCCTCGCCCGGCTGCTGCTGCTCGCGGACCCGGCGCTCGTACGGCTGATGGCGCACCGGCATCTCGCGCCCCTGGCGTCCCTCACGCCCAAGCAGCGCGACCGTCTCGCCAGCACCCTGCTGGCCTGTCTCCAGACGCCCCACAGCACGGCGCCGGAGATCGCGGCCCGCCTCGGCATCCACCCCCAGACGGCACGGCAGCGCCTGCACCAGGTGCAGGCGCTGTTCCGGGACGCCCTCTCCGACCCCGACGCCCGCTTCGAGATCGAGGCGGCACTGCGGGCGACCCTGACCTGAGCGGGCGGCCGGAGGGCGCGCCGCCGGGTCACCTCCCCCGGCGCTGAGCGCCGCCGCCCGGCGCCCGGGCCGCGAGCGCCTCGAGCAGCAGGTCCACCGCGTCCTCGAAGGAACTGTCCGCCATCGCGGGCAGTTCTTCTCGTACGGCCGTCAGGGCCGGGTGGGTGGCCGGGTCCAGGTCCTGGTAGACCTCCCGCCAGGCCCGTTCGTCGGCGGCGCGCCGCTCCTGGGGCAGCGCGTGGAACGCCGCGTCGGTGGCCGCGTGACTCAGCACGGTGTCGATGAACGCCAGGTACATCCGGGTGGCGCGGGCCGGTTCGAAACCCGCCGACAGCAGCAGGCCGATGCCCGCCTCCACCGCGCCGATCTCGTTGGGCCGCCGGGTGACCCGGTGGGCGGCCAGCGCGGCGGCCCTCGGATGGGCGAGGTAGCCGTCCCGCACCCGTACGGCGATCTCCCGCAGCGAGGCCACCCAGTCCTCCCCGGGCACGAACCCCTTCATCGCGTCGCCGATGAGCCGGTCGGAGACGGCGAGCACCAGATCGTCGGTGTCGTGGAAGTAGCGGTACAGGGCGGTCGGGTCGCAGCCCAGGGCCGCGCCGAGGCGGCGCACGCTCAGCGCCTGCGCCCCGTGCGCGCCGATCAGCCGCAGGGCGGTGTCCACGATCAGTTCCTCCGAGAGCAGGACTCCGGAGGCGGTGGGCCGGCGCCTGCGGCGCTCGGGCGGGACACGGCTCGGCATGGCGGGCTCCCTAGGCGCGGGTGCGGTGTCGCCTCGCAGTGAACGTCTCCCGGGCGCCTTACGTCAACAGGATTGACGCAACATGACGGCGGGTTGTTCGATCGCAGTCCCGCGCGGCTCTTCCCCCACATCAGCGCCCCCGTACAGCGAGGAGCCCTTCCATGTCGTCCCCCGTGTCCCCGCCCGTCCTGCGCCGTTCCCTGGGCGTCGTGGACGGTGTCGCCCTCGCCGCGTCCAGCACCGCGGCCACCACCAGCATCGGCATCGGCATGGGCGCGGTCGCGTCCGTGGTGGGCCTCCAGGCCCCGGCGCTGCTCCTGCTGGCGTTCCTCCCGGTGCTCGGTATCGCCGTCGCCTACGCCCGTCTCAACCGCGCCGAGCCCAACTGCGGCAGCGGCTACGTCTGGGTCGGCCGGACCCTCGGCCCGTGGCCGGGCTTCCTCACCGGCTGGGTCGTCCTGGCCGGCTCCATCGTGTTCTGCGCCTACACCAGCGCGGTGATGGGCTCGACCCTGCTGTACCTGGTGAACAACGCGGGCCTGCACACGCTCGCCGGTGTCGCCCTCGACCCCGCGTCCACGGGAATCAGTACGGCGGTGGGCCTGGTGGTGCTGCTCGCCCTGGCCGCGGTCACCGTGACCGGGGTGCGGTCCGCCACCCGGCTCCAGTTCGCGCTGCTCGTCTTCGAGTACGCGGTTCTGCTGGTCTTCTGCGGCTGGGCCCTGGTCACCGGCGACCACGCCTTCTCCTGGTCCTGGTTCGACCCGTTCGCGATCTCCGACGGCACCGCCTTCGCCCAGGGCATGGTGCTCGCGGTGTTCTTCTTCTGGGGCTGGGACGCGGTCTTCAGCGTCACCGAGGAGACCCGTCGCACGGAAGACAGCGCGCGGGGCGGCTTCATCGCCCTGTTCGCCATGCTCGGCCTGTTCCTGTTCTGCTCGGTGGCGTTCCAGCGGGAGATGAGCCTGGCGGAGCTGGTCCGCCACGGCCCGCAGGCCCTCCCCCACCTCGGCGCGAAGCTGGCCGCCGAGCCGTGGGCGACCCTGCCGCTGCTCGCCCTGATGTTCTCCGCCGTGGCCTCCGTGCAGGCCACGCTCATCCCCACCGCGCGCGGCCTGTTCGCCATGGGCCGCGACCGCACCATGGGCAAGGTGTGGACCCGGATCCACCCGCGCTACGGCACTCCCGCCGCGGGCACCGTCATCGTGCTCGGCGTGGCCGCCGCGATCGCCGTACTGGCCGTGGCCCTGCCGAAGCTGAGCGACATGCTGCTGGCCGCCGTCAACGCGATCGGGCTCGTCGTCGCCCTCTACTACGGCCTCACCGCCCTGGCCTGCGCGGTCCGCTTCCGCGCCGCGCTGCGCCAGGGCGCCCGCGAGGCCCTGCCCGCCGTCGTCGTCCCCGCCGCGTCGGGCGCGGTCCTGCTGGGTCTCGGCGGCTATCTCGCGTACTCGTACCTGACCATGAGCGACCATTTCGAACTGAGCCCGGACAACGGCTGGTTCATGTTCTCGCTGCCCACGGCGATCGTCCTGGCCGGCCTGGTCATGGCCGCCGTGGCGAAGTACGTCCGCCGCTCGCCCTACTTCACCACGGGGCAGGGCACCGATCCCGACTCCCTGACCCTCCCGATGGACCGCACCCCCGCCTGAACCACCCACTGGAGCAGCACTGATGACACACCCTCAGGGACCCGCCGACCTCCTCTTCACGGGCGGTACGGTCCACACCGTCGACCCGGCCCGCGCGACGGCCGGCAGCGTGGCCGTGCGCGGCGGGCGGATCGTCGCCGTCGGCCACGACGAGGTCCGCGAGCTGACCGGCCCGGACACCGAGGTCGTCGACCTCGCCGGAAGGCTGCTGCTGCCCGGCTTCCAGGACGCGCACGTCCATCCGCAGGGCGCGGGCCTGGAACTGGGCCTGTGCCACCTCGGCGACACCACCGACACGGCCGAGTACCTGCGCAGGATCAAGGCGTACGCCGACTCCCGCCCCGACGCCCGGTGGATCACCGGGGGCGGCTGGTCACTGGAGGCCTTCCCCGGCGGCTCCC
Organism: Streptomyces sp. NPDC048600; assembly: GCF_055587025.1. NCBI lineage: Bacteria > Bacillati > Actinomycetota > Actinomycetes > Kitasatosporales > Streptomycetaceae > Streptomyces > Streptomyces sp. NPDC048600. Next base: position 409,944 of record NZ_JBVJGZ010000004.1, read on the forward strand.
CCACGGCCGCCGCGCTCGACGCGATCGTGCCGGACCGGCCGGTCTTCCTGCCCAACCGCGACCACCACGGCGCCTGGGTCAACAGCCGGGCGCTGGAGCTGGCCGGTCTCGACGCGCGGACCCCCGACCCGGCGGACGGCCGGATCGAGCGGGACACCCAGGGCCGCCCCACCGGGATGCTCCAGGAGGGCGCGGTCGACCTGGTAGGCCGCCTGGTGCCGGACCCGACGCCCGAGGAGCAGCTCGCCGGACTGCTGCGCGCCCAGGCCGTGCTGCACTCGTACGGCGTGACCGCCTGGCAGGACGCGATCGTCGGCGCGTACGCCAACATGACGGACCCCGCACCCTCGTACCACGCGGCCCTGGACCAGGGGCTGCTCACCGCGCGGGTGGTCGCCGCGCTGTGGTGGGACCGGGAGCGGGGCGCCGAGCAGATCGCCGAACTCGTCGCCCGGCGCGAGGAGTTGACCCGGGCGGGGTTCCGCGCGAGCACGGTGAAGATCATGCAGGACGGCATCGCGGAGAACCGCACCGCCGCGATGCTCGACCCGTACCTCACCGGCTGCGGGTGCGCCTCGGACAACAGCGGCATCAGCTTCGTGGAGCCGGGCGAGCTGCGGAAGTACGTCACCGAATTGGACGCGCTGGACTTCCAGGTGCACTTCCACGCGCTGGGCGACCGGGCCGTGCGCGAGGCGCTCGACGCGGTGGAGGCGGCCGCGGCCGCCAACGGGCGGCGCGACAACCGCCATCACCTCGCTCATCTCCAGGTCGTCCACCCCGAGGATCTGCCGCGGTTCCGGGCACTCGGCGCGAGCGCCAACCTCCAGATGCTGTGGGCCGCGCACGAGCCGCAGATGGACGAGCTGACCCTGCCGTTCCTCGGCGCCGAGCGCGGGTCCTGGCAGTACCCGTTCGGCGATCTGCTGCGGGCCGGGGCCACCCTCGCCGCCGGCAGCGACTGGCCGGTCAGCAGCCCGGACCCGTTCCAGGCGCTGCATGTGGCGGTCAACCGCGTCGAGCCCGGCGCGCCCGAGGGCACGCCCGTGTTCCTGCCCGGACAGCGGCTCGACCTGGGCACCGCGATCGCCGCGTACACGGCCGGCTCGGCGTATGTGAACCGTCTCGACGGCCTCACCGGCAGCATCACCGTCGGCAAGGCGGCCGACCTGGTGGTCCTGGACCGAGACCCGTTCGCGGGCCCGGCCGGGGAGATCGCCGCCACGCGCGTGCTGGAGACGTTCGTGGAGGGGCGGCGGGTGTACGCGGCGCACGACGCCTGAGCCCGGGCGTTCTCCGGCCCTTCGGCCGAACGGGGGGCGGCTCCGGTCCGCCGGGTGCACGATGGTGGGGTGGCCGACTACCTGCTGTCCCTCAGTGAACCGGAGATCGCCCGCTACCGGATGATGGCCGAGGCCGCCGAGCGGCGCGAGCGCGAGCTGTGGAGCGCCGCCGGGGCCGTGCCCGGGGCGCGGATCGCCGACGTGGGATGCGGTCCCGGGGCGGTCTCCGTCCGGCTGGCGGCCATGGCGGGTCCCGAGGGCGGCGTCTGGGCGGTCGACCGGGACAGTGACGCTCTCGCGACGGCCGACGCGCTCGCGGGGCGGGCGGGGGTGGCGGTGCACACCGCCGCCGGGGCCGCGGACGCGACCGGGCTGCCCGCGGGGACGTTCGACCTGGTGATGCTCCGGCATGTTCTCGCGCACAACGGCGGCCGGGAGCAGGCCATCGTGGACCACCTGGCCTCGCTCGCCCGGCCGGGCGGGGGCGCGGTGTATCTGGTGGACATCGACGTCCGCAACTTCCGGCTGCGCGGGGCGCCCGAGGTCCTCCTCGAACTGGAGGACCGCTACCGCGAGCTGCATCTGCGGCGGGGCAACGATCTCGCCGTCGGCGCGCGCCTCGACGAGCTGCTCGTCGCGGCGGGGCTGGAGGTGGCGGAGTTCGAGGGCCACATCGAGGTCGTCGCTCCTCCGCCCGGTATGCGTGGGCCGGCCTGGGCGGCACGGGACGCGCTGGTGGCGGAGGGTCTGGCCGGACCGGCCGATCTCGCCCGTTGGGACGAGGCGTTCCACGGCCTGGAGCGTGATGCGGCCGACCTGCGGTTCTTCGCGTGTCACTTCGTGGCGTACGGCCGTCGCGGCTAGGCGCTGCGCTGGGCTGGGCTGGGCGGGTGGGGGTGCGTTGTCGGCGTACCGGCCGGTGGGTGCATTTGCGCAGTTCCCCGCGCCCCTGTGCCTCGCGGCCGTCTCCGGCTGACCGCCCGGGGCGGGCGTTCGCGCAGTTCCCCGCGCCCCTTTTGCGCGTTGCCCTCCGCCACGTCAGAGGTGCCCCGCTTCCCGACCGACCCCAGCCCCAACTACCCAAGGGGCGCGGGGAACTGCGCAAACACACCACCGGCCCGGCAGCCGTGAACACTCAGGGGCGCGGGGAACTGCGCAAACACACCACCAGCCCGGCAGCCGTGAACACTCAGGGGCGCGGGGAACTGCGCAAACACACCACCAGCCTGGCAGCCGTGAACACTCAGGGGCGCGGGGAACTGCGCAAACACACCACCGGCCTGGCAGCCGTGAACGTTCAGGGGCGCGGGGAACTGCGCGATCACGCCCACCGGCGTGGCAGCCGACCCACTGCGCAGGCTCAGGGGCGCGGGGAACTGCGCAGAGGCACTCACCGGCCCGGGGCGTCAGGGGTGGAGTTCCGTGGGGGCGTAGCGGGCGGTTCGTTCGCCCGTGGTGAGGGCCCAGTAGCGGTCGCCGTAGGACCAGTGCCACCACTCGGTGGGGTAGTTGACCAGACCTGCCGAGGTCAGCGCGTCGGTGAGGACACGGCGATTGGCCCGCGCCTCGGGACTGATGTGGGGGTGGTGGGTGTAGCAAGCCCCGCCGCTCTCCTCCGGGTTCGCGTTCATCGCCGTACCCAGGTCGAGTTCACGCCCGGACGCGTCGACGAGGGTGAGGTCGACGGCGGCACCGGCGCTGTGCGGGGCGATCTCCGGCGGGGACACGTACCGGCTCGCGGCGCGGCGGACCCGGTCCGGGGGCCAGCCCGGGTGCGCGGCGCGCAACTCGGCGGCGTACTCCTCGAAGTACCGCCGTTGCAGCGAGGGCGGCCGGTACCCCTCGACGAAGAGCAGACGCAGTCCGTCGGGGAGCTGGGCCTGGGCTTTGACCAGCCGGGCCAGGACGCCCTCCCGCAGGTGCGCGAAGGCCCCCGGGCCGTCCTCCTGGCGGGCGTCCACGACGAGTGAGCCGTCGAGCCGTACGTCGACGAGCGGCTCACCGCAGTCGGCGACGGGAATGGCGGCGATCTCCGGATCTGACATGAGCACGATCTCATCCATGCACGGATCCTCGCCGATCCCCCGCCCCCGCGACCGCCTCGCGCCCGGGGTCGGAACAAAGTCCGATCAACGGAGCGCGCGGCCGGGCAGACTGTGCGGATGAACGACTACCCCCCGGTGCACCGAGAGCCCACGCCCGAACGGTACGGACGGCTTCTGGTGTGCGTCGACGACCTGGGTCCCGCCGAGTGGATCGGCAAGAGCCCCTCGGAGCACTGGAGTCTGGGGAAGGTGGCAGGTGTCGCCGCGCCCGGGTTCGACGCCTGCGCCCGTGTGCTGCATCCGGCCTCCCTCGGCGAACGCCCGGTCCGCTGGGACACGGTGGCCGCCGCCTACGGGCGTGAGCTGGGGCCGCTCACCGACTGGTACGAGGTCATCGGGGCCGGCCGGGACTACCAACAGGCCGCGGAGTACGGCCTGTCGGGCGTGTGGGACGAGCACCCGGCGGAGGGCCCGACGCCGCCCGAGGTCGCCGACGCGCTGATCCCCGTGCTCGCCCGGCACACCGGCACGGCGGAGCGGTGCTGGTTCGGCCTCTGGCACGGCTACGGCCGTTGGGACTTCGACGGCGTGCCCACGTTCGTCACGCCGGGCCGCGACGAGGTGCTGCTCCGCGGCCCCCTGGCCGACGCCCTGTCGCCGGTGTCGGCCGACGAGTTCGCCGAGCTGCCCGACCTGTGGTGGCCGCAGGACCGGGCCTGGTGCGTGGGCGGTGACGTCGACCTGGTCAGCACGTATGTGTGCGGCTCGGCCGCGCTGATCGCCGATGTGCTGGCCACGCCCGGTCTGGAGGCGTACCCGGTCGGGGGGGGGGGGGGGGGGGGGGGGGGGGGGGGGGGGGGGGGGAGGAGGGGGGGGGGGGGGGGTGGGGGGGGGGGGGGGGGCGTGATCTC